>PLUF01000063.1 GCA_003164815.1 Candidatus Gagatemarchaeum stordalenia | reverse complement strand
CGTCCTTTCTGACTGCTTAAATCTCGGCGCCGCTAGCGTAGTCATGCACAATGGATTCGCTATGCAGGCGCTTCGAAGGAAAGGTAGTCCTGGTGACCGGCGCCGCGCGGGGCATAGGCCTCGCGGTCGCGACGGCCTTCGCGAAAGAGGGGGCCGTCCTCGCAGTCAACGATGTCTCAGAGGAGAACCTCCGGGGAGCGATCGCGGCGATCAGGGAGATCTCGCCGAAGAGCATGTCCTATCGCGCCGACATCACGAAGGCCGATGAGGTGTGTGAGATGGTCGACATGGTCGGGAGAGACCTCCAGTGTGTGGACATCCTCGTCAACAACGCCGGCACCGCGCTTCCCACGGGGACCCTGGACATCTCCGAGCAGGAGTGGGATCGGGTCATGTCCATCAACCTGAAGGGGGCCTTCCTCGTCTCCCAGCGCGTCATAGCTCTCATGATAGACAAGAAGAGGAAGGGAAACGTAGTGATGATGGGTAGCCTCTCCGGCAAGATGGGAGGAGTCGCGACCGGACTGCACTACAGCGTCTCCAAGGGAGGCCTTATCGTGATGGCCCGCCAGCTCGCCCGCGAGTTCGCCAAGTTCGGCATCAACGTAAACGCCGTGGCCCCATCCTTCGCGGATGCCGACATGCTGAGGGACCTGAAGCTGGAGGGGAAGAAGGAGGAGCTTGCCAAGATGAACGTGATTCCGCGCCTCGCGACACCCGACGATGTCGCGAACGCCGTCCTCTTCCTCAGCTCGGAGAGCTCCTCCTTCATCACCGGCGAGACAATCAATGTTGCCGGCGGCCGCCTGATGGACTGACGGGGCTGGTCGCTCGACATGGCTGCCGCCTTCAACGAATCTTACAGGGGTTCCCCGCCGTGGGACATCGGCCATCCTCAGGCGGAGTTCGTCAGGCTGGCGAAGCAGGGAGCGATCAAGGGGAGAGTCCTGGACGTAGGCTGCGGCACCGGCGAGAACGCGATGCTCTTCGCGGGGCTCGGACTCGAAGTGTGGGGAGTGGACGCGGCACCGCTGGCGATAGAGAAGGCGAAGAGGAAGGCGACGGATAGAGGCGCCAAGGTGACCTTCGAGGTCCGGGACGCGCTCCGCCTGGGGGAGATTCAAGAGAAGTTTGACACGGTCACCGACTCAGGCCTCTTCCACGTCTTCCCCGACCGCCAACGCGTAATCTTTGCCCAGGGTCTGCACTCGGCGCTGAACACGGGAGGGACATACTTCATGCTCTGCTTTAGTGACGAGGAACCGACCGGCTGGGGCGGACCCAGACGGGTCTCCAAGGAAGAGATCAGAACGACATTCAAGGAAGGCTGGAGGGTCGACTGGATCAGGGCGGCTAGGTTCGAGAGCAAGTTCCACGACGATGGCGGCCGCGCATGGCTCTCCTCCATCACCACTGCCTAGGTCCCTGTCGGTAGGCTAGAGCCGCCCTCGGCTGCCCACAGTCCCTGCGCCCGGAACCCAGCCCTAGACGGGAAGCAGTTGCCTCAGGCGGCGGGCGGGAACAGTTTGTCGTAGGCCTCCTTGGCGCGCAGCCTGAGCCTCTCGGCCTCCGCGAGCTCCGCTGAGTGGACCTCGCTCTCCCTCTTCCAGAGCCAGCTGTAGAACTCCTCCATCTTCCTGAAGTACCGCCCGGCGAGTTCATGGATGTCGACGTCCTCCTGCATGGATTCCAGAAGGCTGCGCTGGTTGTCGTTCCATTCGTCCCAGCCGAGCAGCTCCTTCGTCTGTACCTTGAACGGTGCGTCCTTCGCCCTCTCCTTGCCCGGTGCGAGGTTCAGCGACACCTGGAGCGTCCCGACATGGGCCGATATGCTCCGCAGGCCCTGGGCTAGTTTGAAGTCCGGCTCGTAGATGAAGCGCCTGTCGATCTCCGACTGGATCTCCTTTCCGAACTCGACCTGCCCGTACACCTTGCGGCAGTGCCTCCTCGTGTAGTCTATCAGGTCGTAGGCCGAGGACACGAAGCTCTCGAGCCTCCGCGCGACCTCCTCCAGGGCGAGCGCGAGCGACGGGCTCTCGTTCGAGCCACCCGCGGGGTTCGGGGCGAGCTGCTTGTTCAGGGCCGCGACGGAGTGGACCAGGTCGTCCTTGTTCCTCGAGACTATCCTGAGATTCCTCCTGTCGTTGTTGATATCGCTGTGTACCTTGAATCCGGCGGAGTTCTTGAACTCGTCAGTAAGTCTCTTCACCTCCGCTGCGTCTACGGCCATGGGCCCACGATGAAATGGCCCTGGATATTTGTCTACTCGTCCACCCCGAGATGCGCCCGAGTGGCCCAGGTTTTTCTACCCGGGCTGCGGCCACGCGTGCGTGAACTGGGCGAAGAACGTCTTCGTGCGGAACGCGAAGCTCTACGAGCTCGTCCTCGAGGGGATGTGGAAGCGAGGGGAGGAGGACGCGCTCGCGATATCGAGCCTGCTCCAGGACAGGGGCATGGGAGGGAGCAGGATACTGGACGTGCCGTGCGGCATCGGGAGGGTTGGAATACCTCTCGCTCAGCTGGGCTACACGGTCGCCGGGCTCGACTTCTCCCCCCACCTACTCTCCGTGGCGGCTGCCAAGGCCAAGAAGTTCGGCGTCGCGGGGAGGGTGTCGCTCACCGCCGGGTCAATGTCGGACCTGTCTGCCTTCCCGAAGGACTCATTCGACTGCGCGATCAACGTCTTCACGAGCATCGGATACGGCTCCGAGCAGGAGGACGAGGCCTTCTTCAGGGAGCTGAGGGCCGTGGTGCGGCCCGGGGGCCTCTTCGTCATCTCCGGGCTCAGGAACCGGGACTACATCGTGGGCCACACGGCACAGAACGTCTTCGAGGAGAGCGAGAGGCTGCTGGTGCTCGACCGGTACTCCTTCGATGTCACCAGGTCGCGGGAGAAGGGGTCCTGGAGGTTCTTCCTGAGGCTCGGAGATGCCCTGAAGTTCGCAGGGGAGTTCCCCACGGACATCAGGGTCTACTCGCCGCACGAGCTCGTCTCGATGCTGGAGAGGTCCGGCTGGAGCCTAGCAGGCCTCTACGACTCTCTTCTCACCAAGCACGCCTTCAGCCCGGAGACCCCGAGCTACGCGCTGGTTGCGGAAGCGGTCTGAGCGAGCCACATCTTCTGGGCCCGGCTCATCCTCTTGATCTGGATCTCCCGCTTGAGGGCGGACGACCTGCTCTCACACTCCTCGCGATAGACCAGGACGACGGGCCTGCGGCTCCTCGTGAACTTCGAACCGGAGCCGCTGTTGTGCTGCTCCACCCTCCTCTTCAGGTCGACGGTGCAGCCTGTGTACAGCTCGCCGGTCCTGCACCTGACCATGTAGACCTGCCACATCGAGGCTCACCCAAGAAGATAAGAACCCCGCCGATAAATAATTGCCATGGCGTACGAGAAGAAGGAATCGCAGATGCGCTGCCCGGGCTGCAGGAGGTACTCCCTGAAGCGGAAGGAGGAGACCGTCTCGTGCGCTACCTGCGGATACACTCTGACACCCGGCGAGGAAGCGCGCTTCAGGCTGTACGAGCTCCTGAAGTGACCGGTCCTCAGGCGTCTCTCACTGCGATCGAGTGGACGACCCTCATGCACGCGTTCATCACGTAGGGGACCTGTCCCTCGGAGAGTATCGCCTTCGCCTCGTCGTTCTCCAATCCCGTCTGGGCCCAGAAGACGTAGCTCGTGCCGTGCTTCTCCGACATCTCGACGACCTGCCGGGCCACTTCGGGAAGTTCCCCGCTCGGCCTGAAGACCTCCACGACCTCCACCTCCTTGGCCAGCTGGTCGGGGAGCGAGGCGAGCGAAGGGTAGGCCCTCTCCCCGAATATCGTATCCGCGGTGGGATTGATCGGGATAACGCGGTATCCGTGCTCCCTAAGGTACGCGGGGACGGTGTGAGCCTCCTTCTCGGGGTTCTTGGAGGCCCCGACGACCGCGATTACCCTGTTGGCCCTCATGACCTCGACCGGTGAGACGGTCGCGCTCGCCATGGAGGCAGAAGACCCGGAATCGGTTATATCTCTAACTGCTACTTTGTGACGAGCGTCAGGACGTCCTCGTCCATGAGCTTGTGGTTTATCCCGACCCTCTGGCCGCCGAACTTCACGCTCTTCCCCCAGATCAGGGCGTATCTGAACTCGTCCTTTATGTTCCTGTGGACCTTGTTGCAGACCTCGAGGACGCTGGACCCGTTCCTTACGATCATCGGCTCCTTGAAGTCGGTCTCGCCGGTCCGCCTGCGCAGGTAGATCCTGACAAAGTCCAGCTTCTTGTAGATCTCCTCCTTGAGCGCCGCAATGTTGATGCCGCTCTCGGCGGAGACCGGGACGAAGTTGTAGGGCAGCTTGGCCGTGAGCTCGTTCGTGAACCCCGCGTTGACCAGGTCGATCTTGTTCATGACCGTCAGCGAAGGGATGTAGATGCGGTTCCCGAGCAGCACGTCGATGAGCTGCTCGGCGTCTATGTTCTCCCTGATCACGACCCGTGCGCTGTTGTACTCGTAGACCCTGAGCATCTCCTTCACGAGTTGCTCGGTGATCTTCGTGAGCTTCACCGTGTTCGTGACGGCGATCCCTCCGGACGTGCCGGGCTCTATGACGACGTTGGGCGGCTCGACGTCCACCCTGATCCCCGTGTTCCTCAGCTCCTTCTCGAGGAGGGACCTCGCCTCAGGCTGGAACACGTCGATGATGAACAGGACCAGATCCGCGTTCCTCGCCACGGCGAGGACCCTCTTTCCCAGCCCCCTGCCCGATGACGCGCCCTGGATGATCCCCGGAAGGTCGAGGATCTGTATCCTCGCGCCCTTGTAGTCCATGACGCCCGGGACGACGTCGAGCGTGGTGAACTCGTAGGCCGCGACCTTCGACTTTGCGTTGGTCAGGTCGTTGAGGAGCGTCGACTTCCCGACGCTCGGCAGCCCGATGAGCACGACCGTCCCGTCGCCTGACTTCTTCACGTCGAACCCTATCGCGCTTCCGGACCGTCTGGCCTGCTGCTCCTCCTGTTCCAGCCTCAGCTTTGCGAGCTTGCCCCTGAGCAGACCTATGTGGTGCTCGGTCTTCTTGTTGACCTGCGTCCGGTGGATGTCGTCCTCTATCTTCTTGATCTTCTCAGGTATACCCAAGCTCGGCCGGTCTCCTCGTTTCCTTGGACATCACACTAACCCTACGTCTTAAACGTTCAAATCCCCTCGATGCCCGCGGGAGCTCGCCCTTGATGTGCGAGCGCTGTCACGCCAGCATGATGATCGAGTACGAGAGGAAGGTCGGGTCTGGCGGCAAGGAGACCACCCTGGTCGGGAGGAAGTGCGAAAGGTGCGGCTATACGCAGCTAGACAGCGACGACGACGTCTGGGCCGCCGTGGGCCTGTGAGCCAAAGCGCAGGGCGATCCAGGCTGAGGGCAGAAAAGGCCGTCATCGCGCCGTCGCCTCAACGCTCGAGGAGTACTCACGAACTGGTGAGTCAGGGGCGCTGGTCCGGTATCTCTCTTTGAACAGCAACCTCCCCGGTCCGAGGGCGAACCTGACCCTGCTGGAGGTGTTCTCCGGCGAGCTTCGCAGGCTGTGCGAGGGCTCGCCAGAGAGGTTCTGGCGCCTCTCGGTCCAGCTCTGTGCCGCCACCGACGAGTTCGTCGCGATGTGCGGCGCACGTGGGGTCGGCAAGGTCGGCGGATCGTCAGATTCGTACTACCCCAAAGCCCTCACCAAGCTACGGTCGCTCGCTTCGGACTCCCGGTGGAGGGTGCGCGAGGCCGTCGCCATGTCGCTGCAGGGCCTGATTGTCGACCGACGAGTGGCGCCCAGCGACCTCGAGGCCTGGGTTACCGACGGAACTTGGTTCGAGATGCGCGCGGTCGCCGCCGCCGCCCCAGAGGAAGGTTTCCTGTTTCTCAGGGAGATTGCGGGGAGGGCGGACCCTGACGTCGTGTGGATTTGCGGGCAGAATCTGAAGAAGAACAGACTGAGGTCGAAGTTCCCGAAGGAGGTCGCCACCATCGAACGGATTCTCGGCAAAGGTGCCTAGGCGTACTCGCTCCTGTTGACCACGTTCAGGGGCTCTTCGCCCCCGAGGAAGCGCAGCACGTTCTTCACGGCCCTCCTCTGCGGCGCCGAAGTGACGGCGGCGCTGGGTCCGGAGACGTGGGGCGTCCCTATGAAGTTCTCCAGCTCCAGGAACGGCAGTTCGGGGGCGTACGATTCCTTGCCATCCTTCATCCACCAGACGTCCGTTGCGTAGATGAACTTCATGTTGGCGACCAGGTGGCAGTATATCGCGCCCTCATCGACTATCTCGGCGCGCGCGATGTTCACGAGGATGACTTCTCGCTTCATCATGGAGAGTTCCTTCTCCCCAATCATCCCTCGCGTCGACTTTGTGAGGGGAAGCGCGATAACGACGGCGTCGGATTCCCGCAGCACCCTCTCGAGGCCGGGTCTGCCCCGCAGGGAGATGATCCCGGGCTCCTCGGCGTTGCTCCTCGAGAATTCCATGACTTTCATCCCGAAGGCCTTGCCGATCTCCGCGACCTTCCTGCCGATGCTTCCGTAGCCGACTATCCCTAGGGTTCTGCCTTTCAGGACGAGGATGTCCCTGCCAAGCTCGAGTGCGGGCGCGGGCTTGAAGCCCTTCCTTCTCATCGCGGCGTCAAACTTCACGACCCTCTTTCCCGCCGAGAGGAGGAGCCCCCATGCGTGTTCCCCGACCTCATCGGAGAAGCCTCCCGCGTTGCTGCAGACTACCACCTTCTTCCTGAGAGCCCCGAACGGGATGTGGTTGACACCCGCCAGCCCGGTCTGGACGAGCGAAAGCCTCGTCATCTTCGAGACCTTGGCCGCGTCCAGCCTCTCTGGCCAGAAGTGGACCAGCAGGCAGTCTATCTTTGGCAGGACTGCATCAAGATCCCCGTCACCCATCTCGCTCAGAAGGAGAACTTCCGCGTGCTTTCTCAACAGCTCGATTTCTTCCCCCGGAATCGACGGCCCCAGGAGGAGCTTGACACTCAACGGGCACCGCACGGTCGGGTATTATTCAAAGGATTCGACCAAAACCCATTAATCGAAGACGCTGGCGAATCGGTCCTATGACGAAGAGAGCCTTTACGATTGACACCGGGAAGGAGAAGTTCGAGGTCGAAGGGTACGAACACAAGAACGTGGCAGTGAAGTACCTCATGAAGAGAAGGAGGAGCCTCCTCTCCACGAAAGACCCGGACAAGGCGGAGCGCCTCTTCACGGAGCTCCCCACGAACGTGAGCGTGATCGGAAAGCAGGTCACGAAGTCGTACGTGGTGACGTGGGAGAAGACGGGGACGGGGGAGTTCTCGGGAGCCCGTTTCACTTTCACAATGGACGACGCCTGACGGCGGATGAGGGACGACGCCTGAGACGGACGCGGCCGAGGAGCAGTTCAGGGCTATCGTGGTGGCCACGATCCTGGACTCGAATCCTGAACGGGCACTGGACCTCCTGTGCGAGCACTACAGGGTCGAAAGGCCCAAGCTCGGCGTAGGGGTGGTCAAGGGACGGTCGAAGGGCGTCTTGGCCGTCTATTCAGCGAACAGGAAGGAGATACTGGCGGCAAGGCGCGAGTACCTCTACGACCCTTTCACGATACTCCACGAGTTCTACCATCACCTGCGACAGTTTGCCGGAGAGCACAGGGGGACCGAGAAGTACGCCGATAGGTTCGCCATCGACTTCATCAACTCCTACCGGGCCGTCGTCGCGAGGCTAGGCGCCGAATCCTCGGGCGCAACCAGCTAGGGGTCTGCTCGAGGAGCCCAGGGAGGCTCAGGTCATCTGGTAGGTCTCTTTGGGCTTGGAGAACCTTCCGTAGAGGTACCCGAGCAGGACTCCGAAGACCAGCGCCCCCAGCAGGCCGGCGCCGATGTTCGCCAGATAGTACTCCACACCATAGTTGCCCAGGTCACCCAGTCCTCCCAGGACGCTGACCAGAACCCAGAGCGCCACCCCGAATATGATTCCCTTGATCATGGTGGTCCCGCCCGGAATCCTCTCGAGCAGCTTCCCATAGATTGCTCCCAGGATGAGGCCGCCGACGAGCCCGAAAATCACGACGAAGATGGGGGCTACGAGGATGGCGATGTTGAAGAGCTGGTCGGGCGTGAACTGGGTATTGGCCGGGAGGCTCTTGGTGATGGACGTGATGACCGTGCTCTTGATCGAGAGGAGCGTGAAGTAGCTGACGACCCCAAGAACGGCCCCGTATGCGATGCCCGCTACCAGCCCCGCCTTTGCCCCATTTCCAGTGCTACCCACGATGACCCAAGTCATCGCGGGAGGCCCTCTTAGTCGTTTCGGACGCGAGGTCTATGGTTGCGCGACCGTCAGCCCGACGGCGTCACTGAGGACCACTGGTGCGGACAGACCAACGGATTGCCCATTCGCCGAGCTCGCCCAGTATCGCCTTCAGCTCCAGTCCCTTGGCGGTGAGGGTGTACTCGACCCGGGGAGGACTCTTCTCAGGATAGACCCTGCGTGCTACGACCTCCTGCTTCTCGAGCTCGCCCAGCCTCTCCGCGAGGCTGGTGGCGCTTATCCCCTCGATCCTGCGCTTCAGCTCGTTGAACCTTGCCGGCTCCTGGAGCCCGAGGGCGTGAATGACAGGCAGCGTCCAGACCTTGGTCAGCTCGTTCCAGGACGCGTGGATTACCTTGCAGGAGTCGAGCACATCTTGGTTAATCGCGACAGACTTGCTCAAGTCAGGATTACCTACTTAGGCTCATGCAACTACTACATATATAAATACGACTGCGACCTGTTATCCCATGAACCAGATGCGCGGAGCCCAGAGGGAAAACCCACAGGACTTGGATATCGGCCCCAGGGACATGGAGGTCCTGCGCTTCATCGGCGAAGAGGCTCTACTCGGGTTCACCTTCGAGGGACTGAAGAGGAGGCTCGGCGCACACTCTGAGACGCTCTCGAGGATTCTCGACAGGCTCGAGGAACAGAGGATACTCGAGAAGACGGGGCAGGGATACCAGGTCACCGAGAGGGGAAGAGAGGTCACCAGCCTGCGACAGCTCGCGGCCTCAGAACCAAGGCTCACTCTGCTGAGGACGCTACTCCCGCACGTCGACAACCCGCGCGACGCGATCTCCAACCTGAGGGGCAGGTGGTTCGGGCCGTTGCGGTGGCTCGGCTACTCCGAGGATGAGAAGGGGACCATCATGAAGTGGATCACCGAGGACGGGAGCATCCAGGTCGACGCTATCTTCTCGAGGGGAGAACTCACCATCGAAGGCCGCATCAAGGAAGGGAAAGATCTCACGGACGCGATAAAGGCGTCGCACCAGCTCATGGGTTACATCTCGAAGGTCTATCCGTCCTCACCGAGCGAGAGGGTCGCCTACTGCGCTATCGGCGGCCCCTTCCAACTCTCCAACTAGTGTGACCGGGTTCAGCCAATCCCAGTCAACAAGTACACGGCTGTTCTTCGTACCTCCAGTGACTCAAGACATGAGCAATACAAGTTCGGTCGGAATTCTAGAGACGTTCTCCAGCGCCGTCGAAAACGTCGCTAAGACCGTCAGCCCTTCTGTCGTGAGCGTCAGCTCCGACGGAAGAAACGGAACGGGAATCGTCTGGGACGACCAGGGGCACGTCGTCACGGCGTACCACGTGGTCCAGGGCCTCGATGAGGTTGAGGTCGGCTCGAACAGCGGCGAGACCTTCACCGCGAAGGTCATCGTCCGGGACAGCGCCTCCGACGTCGCCCTCCTGAAGATGGAGGCAAAGCTCTCCCCCATCGCGAAGGGAGACTCGGACTCGCTAAGGGTCGGCCAGTTCGTCATGGCACTTGCGAACCCCTACGCTACAAAGGCCAGCGCGACCTCTGGGATAATCACCAGCGTGAAGCGCAGCATCGGTGGGTGGTGGGGCGCCGGCATCGAGGACGCGGTCGTCACCGACGCTAGGCTGAACCCCGGATACTCGGGCGGCCCGCTCGTGGACGCCTCCGGAAGGATGGTCGCCCTGAACATCGCCTACATGTCATCGAGGGGGATCGCAGTCCCGATCAAGAAGGTCTCGGCCACGGTCGAGAAGCTCGCCTCTGGCAAGGCGGTCGGACGCGCCTACCTTGGCATAGTCTCCCACCCGATCCCGATCCCCGAGGACGTGGCAAAGGGCACCGGAATCGACCAGGAGTCCGGACTGATCGTCCTCTCCGTCGAGGCCGGGAGCGCCGCCAAGACAGGCGGCCTCTCGTTCGGCGACGTGGTGCTCGGGCTGGACGGAAACCCGACCACCGGGTTCCACGACCTGAGAAGGTTCCTGACGGACGAGAAGATCGGGAAGCCCCTCAAGGTCAAGGTCCTCCGCGGAGGAAGGGTCGAGGAGCTCTCGGTCACCCCGGGCTCGGCCCCGGAGAGCGAGTGAGATGATGGATCCAAGAGGCCCGGCCCCGGGTCCGTCGATCCCGGAACCAGGACCGCCAGCGCGGCCCCCGTGGTGAGAACATGCCACTGACAGGTCTAGAGAGCCAGGTCACCGGCGCGATCGAGAAGCTCAGCGAGAGCGTAGTCGGGATCGACAGCACAAAGCTCACCCGCGACTCCAGGTTCGGGCTCGTGCCCATCGAGGGGCAGGGGTCCGGAGTCATCATTGACCCGAGCGGCACGATCGTCACTAACCACCACGTCATCGACGACGCCTCCAAGGTCCAGGTCCACCTCAAGGACGGAAGGACGCTGGTGGGCGAGGTGATCGGCTCCGACGCGGCCACCGACATCGCGCTCGTCAGGGTAAAGGCAGAGAACCTGCCCTCCGCGGCGCTCGGAGACTCCGAGTCTCTCAAGGTGGGCCAGTTCGTCCTCGCGATAGGCAACGCCCTGGGACTGCCAGGAGCGCCGACGGTGTCCATGGGCGTCATAAGCGCGCTCGGGCGCCCGCTTCCCGGGACCGACTTCGTCCTCGAAGGCCTGGTGCAGACCGACGCCGCCATCAACCCCGGCAACAGCGGAGGGCCGCTCGCCGACCTCGACGGGAGAGTCATCGGCATCAACACCGCGATGATACCGTTCGCCCAGGGCGTCGGGTTCGCTATCCCCTCCGACACCATCAAGAGGATCATCGACCAGATCTCGAAGAACGGCAGAGTCGTGCGACCCTGGCTCGGCATCTCAGGGCTCGACGTCAACCCCTCGATCGCCCGGCGATACGGGCTCTCGGTGGAGTCCGGAGTCCTCCTCGCGGAGGTCATGAGGGACAGCCCGGCCCACGCCGCGGGACTGCGCGAAGGAGACATCGTGGTGGGCATAGGCGAGACCAAGGTCGAGCAGATGAAGGGACTCGTCACCGCCCTCTCCAGGTCTGCCATAGGCGACCGGGTGACCATGAGCTTCGTCAGGACGGGCACGACCTACGAAGCGGACATCCGCCTGGCCGAGACCCCGACGCCGCTTCTGACCAGACGAAGGTGAGACCCTCCGGGGTTTCACCAACCCCCTGGTTCTCTGCGCCGAATGAGAAGATCTCCTCGGCGGAGGCGCACCGCCGCAGTTCTTTCTTTGGTTCGCGGTCCGGCCCTAGGTCTTCGCGGCCCGCTGTTTCCTGGATAGGTAGAGCCCTCCTCCCAGGGCGAGGAGCCCGACCGCCATCACAGCGACCCCCTGGTATATCCAGGTCGGGTTGTTGAACATGAAGGATGAGTCGGGGCCCACGATCCCCATCCCCTGCAGGGCGAAGACGAATCCGGCGAGCACCAGGAGCACCCCGACCAGGGCCAGGAGCATCGGGACGGGCCTCAACGGTCTGCCAGTTTCCCGTCAGGTGATTTAGCCTTTCTCAAGGATGGCCCCGTAGTTCTTTGCGAACTCGGCGCCTGTGAGAGGAGGTATGCGCCCGATTCTGACGTTCTCGCGCACGTGCTCCGGGTCTTTCTGCCCGACCAGCGGGGCGACCACGGCAGGATGTGCCGACCTTGCGAACTGGAGCAGCGAGAGCGCCTTTGAGCCGTCGAGATCGGGGACCCGCGTGTGCTTCAGCATCCTCCCTTCTCCCAGGGGTGCGCTGGTGAAGACACCCAGCCCGAGCTTCTCCGCCGCCTCGAACGCGGTGAGGGGCTCGTCGGCTATCCTCTGGCTCTTGGCGGAGAGCGCCTCGCTCATCCCGGGATTGAATGGCAGCTCGATGAACCTGAGACCGTGATCGTCCCCTCCGGCGTTCTTCGCGACATCTACGAGGTCGTCCAGGCTGGCGTACTCCGGGTCTCCCCTGGGGACCCTGAAGCAGGTCCAGGACGCGATGCCGTAGTATCTCATCCTCCCCTCGCCCCTCTCCTTCTCATAGAGCGCGAAGACGTCGGCCACCCGCTCCAGGAACCTCCTGTACCCGATCTCGGGTATCCAGGATTCGGCGGCGTTGTGCAAGTAGACTAGGTCGAGGCACTCCAGTCCGAGGTTCCTTCTGCTCCGGGCGAGCTGGTCGAGCAGGAACTTGGGGGCCATCGAGTGGACCTCGCCGGCTATCTCGTCCATCTTCAGCTTCCCAGGCCGGATATACTCCTCCTGGATGTACTTCCAAAAATCCTTCATGAGGTCGCCGTCCGAGCTTAGGTAGCCGTTCTTCGTCGCTATGAAGAGCCCGTCCCTCCCGACCGAGCCTTCGGCCGAGAGCCGCTCGAGCGCCCGTCCGACGGAGCGCTCGCCCTTCTGCATCCTGTAATTGATCGCCGTGTCGATGACGTTGACCACACCCGAGAGCACCGATTCGCGGACGGCCTCCTCCACCAGCTGGTCGGTGACCGAGTCCGTGTCGCCGAGATAGGTGCCCACGCCCAGCGAGGAGAGCGACAACGAATGGACGGAGCGGAAGTGACCGGGGTCAATCCCGTTCTTCACCGCCGCCTCCCGGTACCTCAGCGTCCCCTCGGCGGTCGCGAACCCGGTTAACAAGCTCACCTTCCCCCACCCAGTTTGGGGCTTATCAATTAGAAGATTGTAGGATTTCAGATTAAATACGCCGCGATAAGTACGGTGCGGTCTCTTGAAGACGAGTTCGACGCGGAGGTTCGGTTCGAGGAGGCTGGGACTCTTCGCCGACTCGGCGATCAGGGACATGTCCATTCTGGCGGAGAAGGTGGGCGCGGTGAACCTCGCCCAGGGGTCACCTGACTTCCCAGCTCCTCTCTCGGTCAAACGGGCCGCGGCCGCGGCGATTAGGGGCGACCACAACCAGTACGAGATGACCATGGGGTCGCAGGAGCTCAGGGAAGCGGTTGCCGCAAAAGTGCGGAGTTTCAACGGCATAATCGCCGACGCGGACGACGGGGTGACGATAACGTGCGGCTCCACCGAGGCCATCACCGCCGCCATGATGGCGTTCACAGACCCGGGTGATCGGGTGATAATCCCCGAGCCCTTCTACGAGAGCTACCTCCCGGCGACCATACTCTCGGGAGCGACGGCCATCCACTTCAGGCCCCGTGAGCCAGGCTACGTCCTGGCGGAGGAGGACCTGAAGGCGGCCTTCAGCCAGAAGCCGAAGGCGATTCTGCTCAACACCCCGAACAACCCCACGGGGAGGGTCTTCTCGAAGAAGGAACTAGGCGTCGTCGCCGACCTCTGCGAGGACTACGACGTCCTTGCGATCACCGACGAGATTTACGAGCACATCGTGTACGACGGGCACCGCCACATGAGCCTCGCCACGATCGGCAACATGCACGAGAGGACGGTCACGGTCTCGGGACTCTCGAAGACATTCAGCATAACGGGCTGGCGGATCGGGTACGCCGTCGCCGAGAAGAGCCTGACCACCGCGCTCAGGACCGTGCACGACTACCTGACGGTCTGTGCGGCCACTCCCCTCCAGCGCGCCGCAGTCACTGCGCTGGCCCTGCCGGAGTCCTACTACCGCGACCTAGCAGCCACCTATGACAAGAAGAGGCTCTACATGCTCAAGTCGCTCCAGGAGCTCGGGTTCTCCTGCTCGCGACCAGAGGGGGCCTACTACATACTCGCCGACTTTGGCGGCATAAGCAAGCTCGACGACTTTGCGTTCGCGAACCATCTTGCTCGAGAGGTCGGTGTGGCCGCGGTCCCTGCCTCGAGCTTCTACACGAACAGGCAGGCGGGCAGGAGCAAGATCCGCTTCACCTTCACGAAGAAGGATGCGACCCTGAAAGAGGCCGTGGAGCGCATGCGGAAGGGCCTCTAGACTCCTGGGATTCTCAGACTTCGTCGTCTCGAAGCGTTGCCGGGGCTAGGCCGCCTCGACGTACTTCCCGGGGTTCATGACTCCGTCAGGGTCGAAGACCTTCTTGACCTCCTTCATCAGCCTGAGCGCCTCTTCGCCCTCGTGGGCGAGGAACTGCTCGCGGAGGAACCGGACCTTCTGCACCCCCACCCCGTGCTCTGCCGTCACAGAACCTCCCATCGCTATCGCCTTCCTGCAGAGCTCCTCGTAGGCGAGCTTCGCCGCGGCCCCGCTCCTCTCGTCCACCTTGTCGTAGAGGATCGTCGGGTGCACGTTGCCGTCTCCGGCGTGCCCGTTGACGGGGATCCTGATGCCGTGCCTTGTGGCGACCTCCTTGACGAACCTCAGGTACTCTCCCAGCCTGTCAATCGGCACCGAAACATCCTCGACCTGTACTCCCGAGGCCATGGACTTCACGGCCAGATAGGCCATCGCCCTGGCCTGGTAGAATGACTCGGCCTCGTCTTCGTCCTTCGCCAGCGTTATCTTGTTCGCGCCGCAGTCCCTGAAGATGGCGGTGGCGGGCTCCACCTCCCCCTCCTCGACATCTACCAGCAGAGTAGCCTCGGCCTCCTCGAGGCTCATCCCGAGCCTCTCGTTCAGAGCCTGGATGTTGTCCCGGTCCAGAAACTCGAAGAGGTAGGGGAGTATCTTCGAGGACCTGAGCCTCCGTATCACCTCCCCCGTCGACTCCCAGTCGCCGAACGTCACGAGGAACCTCCTCGTCTTGACCGTGGGAAGGGGGATTATCTTGAGGCAGGCCTCTGTGATGACGCCGAGCGTCCCCTCGCTGCCGACGAACAGGTGGACCAGATCGTACCCGGCCCTGTTCTTCGCGAGCGGCTCGCCGAAGCGGCTCACCTTCCCGTTGGCGAGGACGACGCGCAGGGACATGACCCAGTCCTTCATCGTGCCGTACCTCACGCACGTAAGGCCGCCCGAACCTTCCGCTATGGCGCCGCCCACCGTGCAGATGTAGCTGCTCGCGGGGTCCGGGGGAAAGAAGAACCCGGAGGCCTTCAGCTCCGTGTTGAGGTCCTCCAGCGAGATCCCGGGCTGCACCTGGACGTACCAGTTAACGGTGTCAACCTTGATGACCTTGGCCATCGCCCGCATGTCGAGCACTATGGATCCCTGCAGGACCGCAGCGCCGGTCAGGCTACTCCCGGCCCCCCTCGCCAGGATCGGAAGTCCGGCCTCATGGGCCAGTCCGACGATCTCTGCGACTTCCTGCTCCGACCTCGGTTTCACGACGACAGCGGGCATGCCCTCGTAGTCGGCCATGTCGTGGCTGTAGTCCTCGATTGCCGGACCAGCGGACAGCACGTTCTCCCTTCCGCTGATCTCGACTAGGCGCTGGAGCACTTGATCTTCGACCCTCCTTTGCATGCCTAGCCGGGAAGTTTTCGGTGATTAAAACCCAACTGCTAGCCGCCACGGCTCCTTGCGACGGTCCTGAGTCCTGATGTCATCAGTCGCAACCCGACTGGGTTCTGGCATGCAAAATCCCTGAAGGGTGGGAGAATCTCGCGCATAGGAGGCAACGCTAGGCGCACTCGGCCCCGGCCGTCAGACGCGCCCCGCGTTCACAATTCTTAATAACGCGCGCGCACATCAATCCAACAGTAAAGGATGAAATCGGTCGCGAGCAAACTCAAGCCGATTTCTCTACTCTCCCTGCTCGTGCTGACAGCGTTCCTTTCGACGCCGGCAAACACCTCTGTCTATGCGCAATCGACTTCGGGCAATCAAGCCGGCGCTACGCCGGGCGCGGCGCAATCGCCACCGAATTCGCCCGCCGTCGCGCCCGCTGTCTACCCGACGTCGCAAAGCCAGAGCCAGGGCGGGGAGAAGCAATCGGGAGTGCTCGGCCAGGGTACGACTTCTTCTGAGACCGTCCCCCGTTCTTCCTCGGCATCTCCGGCACCTGCAACGGCACCCATCATCACCACTTCGGACACGTCTCCACAGGTGCTAGCTCCGAATGCGCCCGAGGGGGCGATAGCGTCTTCGCCAGAGAGGAAGCTCTTCTATTCGTCGGGACACTGGTGGGCTTTTTGGGAAGATAACCTCTCCCCCTCTAACTTCGTGTACTCCAGCTCTTCCGATGAGGTGACCTGGAGCTCACCCACGGTGATAGCTGCCGGGCTTTCATATGGGTGCGAGTGCACCAGCGTATGGGTCAGCGGAGGGACGGTTTACTATGCCATAGCGAACGGCTCGAACTACTTTGACTACAACTCTGGCACGCTGAACGCGGGCGGCACAATCGCTTGGTCGGGACAGACTAAGGTTACCACCGAGTACAACACCCAAGGTTCGATATCAATCATCACGGACGCCCTTGGCGACCCATGGGTCGCAGCGTACACGGAAAGCGGGTCCGCCGGCGCAAGCCCCCAGTATACCGAAGTCTACGAAGACTCCGGAGGCGTCTGGAGCGCCGCGGCTAACTCGCCGATTCTCGGCGGCGACATGGGTCCAGAGTATCAAGATGGTTGGGTCCAGGTCGTCCCGACTCCCAATCCCAGCTCAGGAGTTCCGGGCGTCGGTGTCCTGTACTCTTTCATCGACTGCACCGGTTGCTACACGGGAACAAGCCTGCAATACACCACGGGTACTTCCATGGGACACGTGACGTGGTCGTCTGCGATCGGCGTTGGGTCGGGTTACGCCGAATTCTCTGCCACGGCGGTGGGGAGCACGATCTACATCGCCGGCTCGCTCGGTATCGGAGGGATTGATGCCTCCTACTACACAATCGGAGGCACACCCTCAGCCCCGGTCTCGATAGCCGCGGGAAGAGGCTGGACGGGTTCATCGCCCACCGACGTCGCCATCTCGCAGGGCGCACCTGGTTCGGACACGCTGGTGGTATTCTACGAGAATGGGAGCATCAATAACGTAGACTATAACGTCGGCTCGATCGGCACAGGGGGCGCGGTGACCTGGGGCGCGACGCAGGGCATCTACTCGACCCCACCGGGCGGGACGGAGATGTTCTCTGTCGGCTCCGTCGACACAGCTACAGCGGGGAACGAGTTCGGGGTCGTCTTCACATCCTACCAGAGCGCCTTTATCCAGCTGTTCTTCGCTTCTATCACCGTCTCCGTCTCTTCCGGCGTCCCGGTATCTATCACTCTCAGCCCGTCTTCCGGCGCCGGCGCTTCGCTCAGTGGCTCAAACTTCTTCTCCGTATCCTACACTCTAGGCGGAGTCGCTGAGACCGCGGACCAGACCGGTGGAACCCTGAACCTCAACGTCGACCCATCGACCGACGTCAACGTCTCGGCCATGAGCTCGGGATCGGGTCCCAGTGAGCAATGGTGCCTCTACCTGTGCAGCCCAGTCAACTTCAGCTCTGGAGCGAGCGGCGCGAGCGAGACGTATGTCTACTACCAGCAGTTCCTCGAGCAGGTCTCCTATTCCACCTCGGGAGGAGCACCTCCTTCCAACTGGTGCGGCGGGGGAATATGCGAGGAGTTCCTCTTCTACCCCAGCGCCGGGCTCCCGCTGTCGGTACCTCTTTCGTTGACTCCAACGTCGGTATTCATGGATGCCGCAGGGACCTGGGACGTGGTAGTGCCGGCCTTCAGCCCGAACCCAGACGAGGCGTGGTTCGCGCTGCCCAGTACCTCGACCATAACTTCGGGTCCGGCGACCGCGAGCGAGGTGATGGTCTCCGGAACGGTCGCCCGAGCGGGGGAAATAGCGCTCGTCTACTACCATGAATACCGCATCCAGTCTGGCTATTCGACCTCTGACGGAACGACAATCCCCAGCACGATAACCCTTGACACGACCCAGACTGGGGTGCCGGCGCTGATTACGCTCTTCACCTTTGCGCTGCCGTCGTGGCTGGACGTCGGGAGTTCCTGGAGCGTCACGCCCTCGACCGCCTCAGTCTCCTCTTCCGAGGAGTACGTTCAGACCTCGGGCGGCTCAGGGTTGGTAACTGTACCCTCACTCGTCATTAATCCCCTTTACCAGCACAAGTATCTGGTGACCTTCAACTTCTCGGGCGCTCCTCAGGCCGGCCAGAGCATCGAGGTGAACGGAGCGACTATCTCCCCCAGCAGCGTCTGGGAACCCGCGGGAACGGTGCTCTCTTTGTCGCTCACGAACCCGACGGGATTCGTAGAGTGGACGTCATCGAGCGAGTCGATTGTGCTGGGAGATGCGAGCTCGGTCTCCACGACGGCTACCATAAACGGGGCGGGAGCCATCATCGCGAACCTTCCGGCCAAGCCGCCGCTGTACCCTATCTACTTCGAGGAGTCGGGACTCGCTCTCAACGCCTTCTGGACGGTCACCCTGAACGGGGGGACGACGGGATCACCGAATCCTACGATCGAGTTCTTGATGCCCAATGATGCTACCTACCAGTACTCGATACCGTGCATAGGCTATCTCTGTCCCACGATTGGCAGCGGCCACGTGACTCTGAATGTGGGAGGGTCTGCTGGAACCTCGCTGGTCAATGTGCAGTTCATCGGACCTTGGCCATCCTACCTCCATGACTCCCAGCAGACTGACCAATCTCCCTACGTAGCTGCACAGGCGGCAACTCTGGAGTGGACCTTCCTGTCGGGGGACGCGATAGCGCCCAACGGTCAGGTCTGCCCGGTACCCCCTCCCCCTCCCAACATTGAGACATGCTATGGAGATTCCGCTGTGTCGAGCCCGGCCGTCGGCCCCGATGGGACGATATACTTCGGCGATTTCGGTTCTAGTGGATCTAGCGTTGGCACGACCAACCTCTATGCCGGCAACCTGTTCGCCCTCAACTCTGACGGCTCGCTGAAGTGGGTCTTCGACACCCACGGAGTAATCTATGGGGCAGCTCCAGCCGTTGGACCGGACGGCACGATCTACATAGGAACTTCACAGACTCTCACCTCGAGCGGAGCCGTCGGCCAGACCTCAATTCTGGCGATCAACCCAGACGGCACTCTAAAGTGGAGTAACTCTCTGCCTACCAGTGACGCCAGCGCGGGGCAGCTCTCCTTCGAGATAGGTCCTGGCGGGACCATCTATGCGGTATCCGGTGGAATCCTGTACGCCCTGACGCCCAGCGGGTTCATCGCTTGGTCAATCACCCTTGGCACTCCGTTTACAGTGAGCGGCCTGTCCTCCCTGGCAATCGATTCATCGCCAGTCATCGGTCCGTCCGGTACGCTCTACATCGTCGGAAGCGCCCCCAACTCCGCTGGCACCGCTATCGACTACACCCTTTACGCTATCAGTCAAACCGGCACGATAAGCTGGAAGGTCGCTTCCGGTGCCGACCTCGTGCTTGGCGGTCCAGCGGTCGACTCCAACGGGAATGTATACGCAGGATGCGGTTTGGCTTCTATCTGCGCTTACAGCTCAGAGGGCGCCCTGGAGTGGCAGGCAGCCCTTCCCAACACCGGGTGCGGCCAAATCTTTGGCGTCCCTGCCAGCACTCCGTGTACCATCCAAGTGCGCCCCACGGCGACTCTCGTCATCGGAACAGGCGGGACCTTGCTCGTACCTACGGAACAGCAGGTGACTACCGTGTACGGCCAGACGACCTCAGTCACTGACGGTCCGTACGTATTCTATGCGCTCAATTCCGCAAACGGGAACGTCGAGTGGTCCATCAACCCCGGGGACCCGATCTTGAACCCGCCAGCGATCGGCGAGGACGGGACGATCTACATGGGCTGTGGCTTTGAAGTATGTGCCTACACGAGTGGAGGTGCGGAGCTGTGGGAGCTGAACACCCAAAATGCCTTGGGGTCCCTTGGACCGAGCGACATACAGGGGACGACGGGTGTCAGTACCGCTCCTGCGATAGGGCCAGAGGGGACGGTGTACGTCGGAGACAACTACGGCCACCTCTTCGCGATAGGACCGGGGCCGACAGGCACTCTTCTCGGACCTACCAAGATTACGTTCGTGCTCCACTCGCCCATCAACCTGCTCGTTACCGGGCCGACCGGCGCACAGGCTGGGTTCGACGCCAACGGAACGCTTGTCAACCCTGATGGCGCGACAGTCATCGCGCCCGGCCCGAACCAGCTCGAGACGATAACCCTCAACAACCCATTCGAGGGACAATACGAGCTAGAGATCTTCGGCACGGGGAACGACCCCTTCACGATCACGGTACAATCGTCTGAATCAAACGGAACCACGCTCGGGACCACGAGCTACACCGGTCAGGCGTCCACGGGTAGCGAGCAGACGATCTTCCTTGGGCTGGTTGGGGGAGGGCAGATGAGCATGCTCCTCCATGCGCACTTGTCAAATCCCACCCTGGGGTTGGAATGTACTCCGTCATCGATACCGGCCAGTGATACGGCGACCTGCACGGCCACACTCGCGGGTGCTTTGGGATCTATCGCCGGTGAGCAGATAAGTTTCTCACAGGCGAAAGGCAGCGGAGGCGTCAATCTTCCTTCGCCTGCCATGTGCACCGTCACCTCTGGAAACAGCTGCTCAATCGGCGTCGTGGGAGCTGGACCGGGGACCACCACGATTCAGGCCTCCTTTGCGGGCGACACCAGCAACGCCGCGAGCACGGCGTCATCTTCCGTCTCCGTAACGCTAGCTCAAAGCTCGATTGCCGTCAACTGCTCTCCATCGCCAGTGACCGTAGGTTCCGCTTCAAAGTGTACCGCGACCGTGACCGGCGCGTCGCCGACCGGGACCATCACATGGACGAGCGGCGGCGTGGGTAGTCTCAGTCCCGCTTCCAACTGCACTCTTTCGACTGGAACGTGCTCGGTGTCCTACACTCCCGCCACATCAGTCACACCTGTGACGATAAGCGCTCTCTACAGCGGAGACCCGTATAACAACGGGAGCTCAGGCGGTTTCTCACTTTCCGTGACCAAAGCCCCGACGACCACATCGGTCACGTGTCAGCCTATGTCCGCCCCCGCTGGTTCGCCCATAAGCTGTACGGCATCGGTCGTGGGACTCTTGCCAGGAGGTACGGTCAGCTTCACCTCGACGAGCGGCGCCGGGTCCTTCAGTCCCTCGAGCGGCGCGTGCACCCTCTCCGCCGGCCGGTGCTCTGTAACATACGCTGATTCGGCAGCAGGCAGGCCCACGATAATCGGAACCTATGGCGGTGATTCGAACAACACCGGGAGTTCCGGCACGGCGTCGCCGAGCGTCACCAGCGTCTCTACGACTTCGAGCACGACGACGTCCTCATCCTCAAGTTCCTCATCCTCCAGCTCGACCAACACTTCCTCTTCTTCGACCTCTGCATCTTCACAATCCACCTCTACCTCCGCCTCTACCTCCTCGTCGTCAACGACATCGGCCACGATCTCGACCTCGAGCACCTCGGTCTCGAGCATATCTTCCTCGACGACCTCCACCTCTGTGACTTCTAGTTCCTCGTCATCATCTCCTTCCTTCCCGGTCACCTACCTCGCGTTGATCGCGGTGGCCGCCGTCGCCTTGATTGCGATCGCATTGCTTGCTAGAAGACATGGCAGGCAAGCAACATGATTGCCCTGAGCGATTAGATTACGATGGAAGTTCCGGAACAGAATCGAATGAAGCGGGCCCGGCCGGATTTGAACCGGCGGCTTCCAGCTGTCTCCACAAGAGCATAGAAGGCTGGCACTCTATCCGTGCTGAGCTACGGGCCCTTGCTTTGGCGCCTGATTCCAATTCAACATAAGCGTTTGCAACTACTTCCTTCCAGAATTCGGAAATAGACCAAAGACATGCGTAACCGAGCATTATCGCTATCACTCAACCTGTATTTTTGCAAGATTACACGAGCCTTTCTAGTGAATTTGCACTTTCCACGAATCTTTTTAATTTGCGTCTAAGCGGCGACAGACGCAATGACAGGACCTCAGGGCCGGCTGTTTGGAACAAACGGGGTGCGGTTCATCCCAGGCGTTAGCGCTGACCTTGAGTTCGTGATCAAGTTCGCAGAGTGCATAGGCACCTACTTCTCGGATGGCGAGATTCTGGCCGGGAGGGACGGCAGGCTCTCCGGCGAAGTGATGTCGCTCGCGCTCACCTCCGGACTGATGAGCTCAGGCAGGGGCGTGGCCGAAGCGGGGCTCGTCCCGACGCCCGCCCTCCAGTATGCGGTCAAGGCCCTCGGATACCGGGGAGGGGTAATGGTGACTGCCTCTCACAATCCGGCGGAGTACAACGGACTCAAGATTATGGGGGCTGACGGCGTGGAGATTAACAGGCTGGACGAGCAGAAGGTCGAGAAGGTCTTCCGCGATGGCTCTCTGAAGAGGGCGGACTGGAAGAATGTCGGGATATCGCGGTCCGAACCGTCCGTGATCAGGACCTACCTGAACGGGATCCTTTCAAAGGTCGACACGGGGCCAATCTCCGGGAGGAAGTTCTCAGTGGTAGTCGACCCGGGGAACGGCGCCCAGTGCCTCGCCGCGCCCTACCTGCTCGACATGCTCGGATGCAAGGTCATAACGATAAACTCGATAGTCGACGGCCGCTTCCCAGGGAGGGGCCCCGAACCGACGCCCGACACCCTGGGAGACCTCGGCGCCGCCGTCCGTGCCGTGGGCGCTGACCTAGGGGTAGCCTACGACGGGGACGGAGACAGGGCCTTGTTCTGCGACGAGAACGGGACGGTCTACTGGGGCGACCAGTCCTGCTCACTGATAGCCGACTACCTCCTCGAAGGGACCCCCGACGCCACCATAGTCACCCCGATAAGCTCTTCGCAGGTCGTCGAAGCGATCGCCGCAAAGCGGAAGGCGAAAGTCATCCGCACCAGGGTGGGCAGCGTCGAGGTCTCGAGGACGATGATCGAGCGCGGGGCATTCTTCGGGTTCGAGGAGAACGGAGGATGCATCTACCCGGCGCACATCGCTGTCAGGGACGGGGGAATGGCCACCGCACTCATGCTCGAGTGCCTCGCGGCGCGCGGCCTCTCGTTCTCCAAGATCATGGCCAACACGCTCCCGAAGTTCTTCCAGGCGAAGACGAAGATCGGTGTCGCTCCCGAGAAGGTGAAAGAGATAATGAAGGCGGTCGAGAAGCAGGGAGGCCAGCGGCTGGAGAAAGTCGACGGTCTGAAGATATGGACCGACGACAAGTCCTGGGTGCTGGTCAGGCCGAGCGGGACCGAACCCATGATCAGGGTATTCGCCGAATCAGACACCGAAGAGAAGCTCGGCTCTATCTTCAGAAAGTTCGCTAGACTTGTGAAGTCCGCGTCGGCTAGCTGAGGTGGATCCAGCCTCTCTTCTCTATGGAGCGGCCGCCCGCGGTTACTATCCTCCTCTCGCTCGTCGTCTCCCCTATCACGATGAGCGCGGATCCTGCGGCCTTGGCTGCCGCTTCCGCCTGCCTGATCTTGTTCCCGGGGACCGTGCCGACTATCTCGTACTCCTCTCCTCCGTAGAGCACGAGTTCATCCACCGCGTAGCGGTTGTCCGAGGCGAACTTCTCGAGCTGCCGTGCATACGGAAGCCTGTCTATCCTGATCCCGACCTTGCTCGCTTCCGCTAGCGTGTGCAGGCAGATTGCCAGCCCGTCGCTCGAGTCCATCGCGGACGAGAGGAAGCCCCGAAGCGCAAGCCCTGGCCTGAGCCTGGGCGACGGCTTGTAGACGTTCTCCAGCGCCGCCTTCCTAAACCCGGGCGCGGACCGGGCCCCCTCGAGGAGGATCTTCAGACCAGCTGAGGTCGTGCCAAACTCGCCGGTCACGACGACGAGTTCGCCGGGGCTTGCCCCTCCCCGCCCGACCACCCTGTCTGTGAATCCGGCCAGGATGCAGTCGATTATCACGTCGTCGGCCTCGTTCGTGTCCCCGCCCACGAGGTGTAGGGACCACTCGTCAATCCCGTCCCGGAAGCCACTTGCCAGGGCCCGGATGTCCTTCTCGCCTAGGCTGCGCGGTATCCCCAGGGAGACCATCAGCGCCTGCGGCGAGACGCCCTTCGAGGCGAAGTCGCTCACGCACATGGCCACGGCCTTCCGGCCCGCCTGCCTCCAGGTCATCCCGGGTGGAACGTCAGTCCTCCCCACGAGCATGTCCGCCTTCAGGACGAGCCTCCCCGGCGAGCTCGGGAGGGTCGCGACATCATCACCGATAGGAGAGTAACCGGCCGGGAGCCTCCCTGCCGTCCTCGTCAGGAGTTCTATGATATCGTACTCGTCCATTCTAGAGCGCCTTGAGCCTCCCCACGTACGACTTCGCGAGCTGCTGAGCCTCCTTTAGGGATGGCGACTCGGCCGAGATCCTGACTATGTCCTCGGTGCCCGAGACCCTAATCAGCACCCACGAACGCCTCGAGACGTTGATCTTTATGCCGTCCAGCAGGTCAGCGTCAGGGTTCTCGCGCTGCAGCTTCTTGATCGACGCGAGCGCCTTCTTCCTCTCCATCTCGAGAGTCAGCCTTACCTGGTGGTATGACGGGACCTGGTCCAGGACCCTGCTCCCTTTCTTCTTGAT
Organism: Candidatus Gagatemarchaeum stordalenia; assembly: GCA_003164815.1. Taxonomy (GTDB): domain Archaea; phylum Thermoproteota; class Nitrososphaeria; order Nitrososphaerales; family Gagatemarchaeaceae; genus Gagatemarchaeum; species Gagatemarchaeum stordalenia. Next base: position 5,775 of record PLUF01000063.1, on the reverse strand, counting down.
CGCACCGACTATGGTGATCGCGGCGAGCATGGAGTCCCTGCAGAGGTTGAAGCGGCCATCGATCAGCCCCCCGCTGCTCCCTTCGCCCCCGATCTCCGCGTGGTGCTCCGCCATCCCCGATATCACGTTGGCCTCCCCCACCCTCGACCTGTAGGTCCTCCCGCCGAGCTCCGAGACCACGTCGTCTATGGCCTGGCTGGTGTCTGTCGAGACGACCACCGAACGGTCCTGGAGGCCAGGGAGAATCTCCTTGATGGCGAGGGTGAGCATGTAGTCCCCCGTCCTCTTCGTCCCTCCGCCGTCGACGAGTACGAGCCTGTCACCGTCGCAGTCGAAGGCGAACCCGACGTCACAGTGCTTCTCCCTGACTGTCTTCGTCAGGAGCTCAAGGTCGTCGTTGGTGGGGTCGACCCTTCTGCTGAAGACTCCGGGCGTCCCGCCGATCACGGACAGGTCGCACCCTAGCGCCCGCAGTATCGCGGGGGCGTGGGCGATGGCGGCACCGCCGTTCAGGTCGACCGCGACCTTCACTCCATCACAGGACCCCTCGCCTGCCATCTTCACGAGCTCCCTGTCATAGGATGGCCTCGGGCCCGACCTTACCGAGCCTCCGCCCCTGTGTGACCGATCCCTCAGGGGCTTGAGAATCCGGTCGAATTCAGTCTGCCCGACCACGCGGCCGTTCAGGACGAACTTCAACCCGTTCCATTCCGGCTCGTTGTGAGACGCCGTTATCATCACGGCCGCCCGCTCCCTCACCCTGCTCTCCCTGAAGAGGGCCGGGGTGGATATCACGCCATAGTCGATGACGGACTTCCCCGAATCGAGCAGGGCACCCTCCACGAGCCTTGCCATGACGTCGCCCGTGGACCGCGTGTCCCTGCCTATCAACACCTCCGGCGCGGCGGCCAGGGAAGAGAAGCTCCTCGCGTACGCGACGACGTCTGCCGGGAGAAGGTCCCTGTTGTAGATCCCGCGTATGCCGCTAATCGTCGCAACGGTCATTCGTCGGACACCTAGTTACGATTTCGGGTGTAAGGAGTGAAGAATTCTTGAGTTCTGGCCTTTTGATTGCAAACGGTCGCTCTTCCCCTAACTTGCCCCTCAAGGTTTTCAAGGCGAAGAGAAACGTCGGTCTGGGAGAGTACAAGTTCACCCAGATATTCATCGGCGTTGAGAACTCGCCAACCCTTCTTAGGCTCTTCGGTTCGCAGAGGAGCATGCTGAAGATAATCCACCACCTGAAGCTGGGCATAGTCGACTCAGACTGGGGTATCTGGCTCGACCACAACACCGGGTCTGTCTGCATCGGCTCCAAGTACCTGGCCTCGGCAAGGATAAACTGCCTCTACCTCGACGTGATTCACGTCCTGGTCCACGTGAAGCAGTTCCTCGACGGCAGGGACCTGTACGACCAGACCTTCGAGTACGTCGACAGGCCGACGGAGATAGAGGCGTACCGCTACACCATCGACGAGGCGAAGAGGCTGCAGATGAGCGAGGACGAGATCCTGAAGTATCTGCGCGTGGACGCCGTCGACGACTCCGAGCTCGGCCGCCTCATCGAGAAGATAGGCGTCCGGCAGAGACGATAAGCTGAGGCTCCCAAGCCTTAAGAAAGGCCGGCGCCCCCGACCGGGCATGAAGTACGTGGAGGGCGCTGAGAAGCTCTTCATGAGCACGGGCACGGGCTTCCCTAGAGAGATAGTCTGGTCCGTCGCCCTGATAAAGCAGCTATCGGCCGATGCGAACCACTCGCTAGGCAAGCTCGACGCCGGGACCGCTCGGGCGATTGCCGCCGCCTCGAAGGAGGTGATGGACGGCAAGCTCGACGCCGGGATAACCGTCGACGTCTTCCAGACGGGCTCTGGGACCGGGATCAACATGAACGTCAACGAGGTGATCGCAGAGAGGGCGTCGGAGCTCTCAGGTTCGAAGGTCCATCCGAACGACCAGGTCAACATGGGACAGTCCTCGAACGACGTGGTGCCGACGGCCATCCGGGTCGCGGCCGTCTCCCTCGCGCACAGGCAGATGCTGCCGAGCCTGCGCAAGATATCGAAGAGCCTAAGGGAGCTGTCGGCGAAGACCTCCACAGTCTACAAGTCCGGGAGGACGCACCTCAGGGACGCCATGCCCGTGACGATGGGGCAGGAGTTCGGGGCCTACGCCGACGCGTTCTCACACGACAGCCGCCTGGTCTCGGACGCCCTCAGGTACGTGAGGGAGCTTCCGATAGGCGGCACGGCGGTGGGGACCGGAATCAACACGAGCCCTCAGTTCGGGAAGTTGGTCGTCGGCGGGTTGAACAAGGCCACGGGGCTGGGATTCTCCGAAGCGGGAGACAGGTTCCGTGCGATGAGGCTCCTCTCCGACCTCGTGGCGCTGAGCTCCGCGCTCAAGGTCACGTCGCTCGACCTGTACCGGCTCTGCCAGGATCTCAGGCTCATGTTCTCGGGGCCGCTCACCGGCCTCGGGGAGATCGAGCTGCCCAGGCAGAACGAGGTCGCGGGGAGCAGCATAATGCCCGGGAAGACCAACCCCGTCACTCTCGAGGGAGCGCTCCTGGTCTGTTCGCAGGTCTTCGGACTCGACCAGGCGAACCAGTTCGCCGGTATGCTGGGCGAGTTCGAGCTCAGCATGGGCGTCCCGCTGATGGGTTACAACGTCAACCTGCAGATCAAGCTCCTCTCTGAGGCTCTCAGGAAGGTCTCCTCGCTCGTCCTGGACGACGTCGTACCCAATAGGGCCCGGCTGCGGTCGTATGCGGAGTCGAGCCCGTCGCTGGTGACCGTCATCTCTCCGGTCGTGGGCTACGACAAGGCCTCGGCGATTGGGAAGAAATTGTCTCAGGATTACTCGATAAGGGATGCCCTGAAAGAGTTGGGATACAGCGACAAGGAGGTCAGCCGGATCCTGGACATGAAGAAGCTCGTGGGCTCTTCATCGAAGAGCCGATGAGCACTGTCGTTCTGGTTCTGAACTTGAACCGAAGAGACGTCCCTTCAGGAAGGGTTGAGGCTAGCCTGGTGTACCTAGTGGCCGCCGCATCCGCATCCGCCCGCCTGGACGTTCGGGTTGATGATCTTGAAGCCCCTCCTCTGCACGTTCTCTGAGTAGTCTATCTTGGAGCCCCTGAGGATATCGACGTTGTTCTTGTCGGTCACGACCTTGATGTCCTCTATCTCCTCGATGACGTCGTCCGGCCGCGCCTTGTCCTCTAGGCCCATGCCGTACTTGTAGCCCCCGCTGCAAGCGCAACCGCCTGCCGCGTAGACATCTATCCTCAGGAAGGCGTTCGAGGTGTTCTGCTCCTTCAGTGCCTCCTTCAACTTCTCCCTTGCTGGGGTGCTGAACTGGACGATGGGTAGTGCCTTCTGCATGATAACTGGTTGGGAATCTGGATTTAGTATTTATGTCTTACTTGACGTCAGGCAATCGACGGTCGGCGTGCATCCTCGCCATCTTCAGGGTCTCGGCAAGCGCCAGGAAGTTGGCGTTCGCGCTCTGGTTTAGGAGGGTCACGGTGCCGGCGGGTCGGATGATCTCCCGCTCGAAGACCTCCTTGATGGCGAAGGTCACCGAAGAGTAGTGGATCGTCCCCTTCAGGCTCTCCTTGATTATCTCCTCGCTGTTCGGATTGAAGGGCAGGATCTGGAAAGCGATGCCGTTGCACCAGGGGAGCATCGGGATGGTCGAACCGCCGACCGAGTTGGTCTGGTGTATCATGTGGTCTATCAGGTCGGTGAAGGCGATTTCTACCACCTCGTGGATTACGATCTTCCTGTAGGGCTCAATTGTAATCTCCAAGGGCCGTGACACGGTGGTTCGTCTGTGCGCGCCTGTGCTCAGGCTTTAAGGGTTGGGCGACCCGACTCACAGGCAGACGATCAGGGTCCCGACCGGGTCGAAGAAGACGCCGATTGCGGTTCGCTGCGCTTTATATATGGTGGACCGCTTCGCCCCAGAAGCCCGAGTTGGTCGAGAACAGGTACTGCGAGAGGTGCATGATGCGGACGGAGCATGAACTCGTAGTGGACACAAGAAGGTACAACCCGCGGGGAAGGGGCAACTACAAGTGCCTGAAGTGCGGCCGGGTCAAGTCGATGCGGCACCTGAGGCCGAGCTCCGAGATAGGCTACTAGACGGCGCGGCACGACGAAACCGCCTTCTAACCACCCTGAGGCCCTCCGGCAGGGGGCGGAACCTCCATACCGATGCCTCCATCCTTCTCGCCCTTCGACAGGAGACGGTACGAGACTAGGGGGAGCGCGATCGCCGTGGCTATCAGGAGCACCGCAGGGATCGGCCAGTACTGCCCGACGAACTTCACCCACCAGTCGTCGAGCTCCCCATGCAGAAAGTTGGGGAACGTGAAGCTCAGGAAGGGGGACTGCCCCCAGTTCGTCGTGGGGGCGATGCCCTCGGTCACCCCCGCGATCCCGTTGACGACCACCCCTGCCGCATAGAGGAGGAAGGCGACTATGCGGGTCCCCCGGCTTCCTTCCTCGATGACGAGCCCGGCGGGGATTAGCAGGAACGGGATCGCCGCGACCAGGAATCGGGGCCCGAAAGCGGCACCCCCGACAGGGTCGTACCAGGCCGAGTAGGGGAGGAAGATGCCGAGGAAACACGCTAGCAGGAGGACCGCCTCAGTCCGGTGGCTCTTACCCCTGAGCATCCCAGCCAGCCCGAGCGCTCCGAGGACGAGGAAGATTGAGTAGACGAAGAGCCCCCTCAGAGGAGAGAACAGGTTCAGGAAGATCCCCTGATAGACGGGGGTAGAGAACTCCCCGAACGGAGTCGCGCTGTTGAGGTAGACCTGCTCAGTCGTGTGGAAGGCCGTGCCGAAGATCGCCTCGTTGTAGAGCCCAATGAGCAGGACTCCCAAGAGGGAGGCGAGGAGGAAACCGGCGGCTATCCTCGGGAACGGTCGCCCGCTGGCACGCAACGAGAGGATGAGGTATGCCCCGATGATTGGGATGAGTATTGCGTTCACATAGTCCGTCGTCAGGGCCACCCCCACGGATAGACCCGCAAGGACGGCGTCTCGGACCCTCGCGTCGCCACTCCGGGTGATCCTGATCGTGAAATAGACCGCGAGCAGGTCGAACATCGCCGTGACGTCGCTCTGGAAGAAGTACGTAGCGAAAGGCCAGCTGATGGTTGAGAAGGCGTAGACGAAGGCGAGGAAGACCGAGGTCCTCTTGCTGAAGAACAGCCTCCCGACGGCGTACACGAGATAGGCGGCCACGGCGTTGAGGAGGGCGACGAAGACCTCAGAGGCCATCAGGGCGTAGCCGAAGACCGTGAAGTGGCCGTCCAGCAGGAAGCCCACGCCTGCGAACGGGAGCGCGAGGATGGCCGTCCCCGGCGCGAGCGCGCTGTAGTAGTTCCCGTTGAAGACGAAGTCGTCGACGGTGTTCGGCTGGAAGGTGCTGGCGCTCCCCAGGACGAACGAGTGATGGGTCCAGATTGCCCAGTCGAGCTGCAGGAAGCTGGTGGCGTGGTCGGTGGCCCAAACGGAGTTCACCGACAGCAGGTAGACCAAGAACGCCGACAGGAAGATCATCAGGCCTGCCGTGACGCGTGTGACAGGGAAGAGCCGTCTAGCTAGCGCCGGCATGAGCCTCTACCGATCTCGCCCGATGCGGGGGAATCCAGAACCCTAGGGCAAGCGTCGTCAGAGGCGCTCGACACCTTCGGATTCTCAAAGAGCTCCACCTACATCACGACTCGGAAGCCCGTTTTTTGTGATTAATAGTTTTGTCCGAA
>PLUF01000031.1 GCA_003164815.1 Candidatus Gagatemarchaeum stordalenia | reverse complement strand
ATCGAACCGACATGGGTATTAATCAGAAATCGCGCCCGTGAACATCGACTTGGCATGAAGACTCGCAGGATGGCAGTTACAAGAGTCGTCGTTGCTCTAATTGCAGCGGCAGTCATCGTCGTCGCGATCATCGCCGCCATTTACCTCGGCGGATCTCCAGGCACCTGCCCCACCTACACGGCCGGGCCGGGGCGCCTCGACCTCCGGGTGGTCTCCGACTCCAATGGGACAACCATCTCCGGCGCCCAGGTGACGGCCACGAGCATCTCTGCCAGCTACATCGCCGCGTGCGCTCAGGGGCCTTCGACGACCGTGAAGTTCACGACCAGCAGCGCGGAGTGGTACCCGCTGAACGCCTCGGACTGGCCCAGCGGGTTCTCGGTGGTCGTCGCGTACTCGGGCCAGAGCTACAGCTTCAATGTGGGCGTCCCGGTCATGGACATGGTATGCGCGAGCCTCTACATCCCTTCGGGCACGACGAACTCCACGAACGCCGGGTTCTCGGACACCTGCCCTCCGCCGACAGCGGCTACGTCCACTTCGACCGGGGAGACATCAGTGATCTCGAGCGCATCAGCGACGACCACTCAAGTCACTGACACCGGATATCAACCACTCACCTCGCAGTCTCAGACGACTTCGACGACCGCCTCGAGCGCGTGCTCGGCATATCCACCGGCCGGTGATTGTCCTGGGACCTTCTCCTACACCTTCACAATATCTGTGAACTACACTGGCCCGTGGACGCTAACCTACGAAGGTTGCAGCGGCATGAGCACATGCAGTCCGCCGACACCCGTCATGGGAAGCCTCAACGGAACAGGGTACTACTCGAAACCCGTAACTCTGACGGGTCCGGACAGCAGTGGCCTTGAGCTCTGCGCTCAGGCACAGAAACTGGACGGCTCCGGCAACATCCTCATCCTGACGGTAACGGGCTACAATGAAACCTCTGTTCCATACGGCTCCGTGTCTTACTGCGGCGGCGTCGTTCCATAGACGGCACTTGGGTCATTTCTGCTTCTTGGCGTGCCCGCAGTACGCCGGTCGAACATGCAGCAAGCCTAAGAGGGTTGAACGTTGACCGCCGGAGCAAGGGTACACGGCGGATAGGATTGTCCCGGCGGAGGCGCAATTAACCCCATACATGGCGAGAGCCTTCTTGTGCATCTCAGTGCAACGAAATGCTGGAAGCTCTGAATCAATTCTCTGCGAAAGGTCAAGCTTAATTGTTCTGCTGCCTGCTCATCTATCCATGAACTCAGGCCAACCAAAGGGCGCTGGGTTGTCAGGGTCAACTACCCTTCCGCTTGGCCCTCCTTTCTTCAGCGTCGCGGCCATGATGTTCGCCGGTGCAGTTGTCTATCGGTCATTTCTCTTCAGTCTGAATGGCGCACAACCGACGAGCACCTTGGTCTTAGTCGGGTTCTACGCGCTTGCAGGCATCAGCGCTGTCTTGGCTGTGATTGGAGGAATCAACTTGGTACGCAAGAAGGGAGACCTCTTCGCAATGTCACCGGAGGGGGCAACGGATCTCAGGAGGCTCACCTACAGCGCGCTCGCCGGGCTGTCATTGACCCTGATTTCGTTCTTCTACATCGGTGGAGTGATATTTGAGAATCAACAGACGGGCTTTCCTCTCCTCTTCTCCTTCAGGACAGACATCAACGTTTACGGCCCGATCCATTTCCAGCTGCTCCCGGCCATCCTCGATTTCGGATTCTGGCTTGCGACGTGCTACCTCTTCCTCTCGGGCGTCCCATTCTGGTCGAGGTACATCCGCGGCGCCTGCGAAGCGTTGGTCGGGGTGAGCGTGGCGTTCTTCTTTTCCGTGATGGTGCTCGGGATACTCTATCAGACGTTCGACGTGATCAATTCGCTGTCTTCTCTGCTCTTCTTCCTGTTCAATCTGACATTCGGTTATATCCAGATTAGACGAGGTTTCACGGTCATGGGTCTGGTCATAGTGGGAACCGGGATCTTCCTCGCCGCACTAGTTATCATGGATTAGGTCTGAGTTATGTTCTCCTAAAGGGAGAGGAGACCTCACGCGCGCCTCGGTGATTCCAGCGTGTGGATGAAATGCCCCGGCGCAGGCGCAATGAGACCTGATAACCGCACGATAACCATTCTTATCAAGAAGCTTGAAATCGGGACGCGACTATCAAAGGGTGGTCTGTTTGGACGAAGTGGAATGGTCATCTCTGCATAAGATCCTGAACGATACGACGCGGAGGAGCGTACTAGAGCTGCTCTCGGAGAAGCAGGCGCTCAGCTACACGGAGATCATGACTCTACTTCAGATAACAAACACGGGCAGGCTCAACTACCACCTAAAGGCGCTGGGGAACCTCCTATCGAAGGACGACGAAGGGAAGTACCACCTCACCGAGAGGGGCCAGCTCGCCGTCAGCCTTCTCAGGACCTTCCCAGAAAGGGCACCTGCGGAGAAGAAGCTGTCGGTTTTGAAGATAAGCACGGCGGTCGTGCTCATACTCGTAGGGGTCTTGCTCATCGCGTCCGTCTCCATAGCGGTAATTGGCCTCGCCTCGCCCGCCTACACCATGAGCAACGAGCAGGTCGTAGTGTCAAGCCAGGCCATTCCGCAGAACACGACGATATCGCTCGCTCAGTGGGCGCCAATCTCCAGCGGTCCGCTCAGCATCTCCTGGTCCGCCTCCAGTCCCGTGTACATCTACGTCCTGAACCAGACCCAGGATGATGCTCTGGTGCTTCAGCACCCGACGGGCGGCCCCGCGCTGTTCAACTTCACCGGAGCACCGACGTCCTGGGTCGACCGGTATTACAGCCAGATAGGGAGGCCCACGTTGCCCCTGCCGCAGGGGGAATACTACTTCTTCGCGGGCTCGAGCGCACAGGCGATACTTGACACGTTCAGTTACGGACAGACGCAGCAGCCTCAGCAGGTGGGAACATTCTCGGTGTCGCCCTTGTTCTACCTGTTCTTGTTCGTCTTCATAGCGATCGGAGCTCTCCTGATCGTCCTTGCGTTCTCTATCCTGACTCGCCGCGTCTGGCGCTAGCTTTTGAAACGGGCACTGCGGCGCAAGGTGCAGATGACTTTTGGCGGCGCAATGATGCTTTATCCAAGGGAGAGATGAGCCCTGACCACGTCGCGCCTCAAGCTTCGCTCGGCTCGGTTGCGCTAGTTGGTGCTTTTCCTAGCACTTAGCGGCGGCCTGCTGGCGCTCGAAGAGTTCCTCCCCCAACAGTACAGCGGGTTGGGAGGCTGCGGAGGTTCGCGCCACTATCCCATCGAGATCAGCGTCCTCTCCTCGCTGTACCCGGTCGGACGGCCCCTGTTCACGGTGGCCCAGGTCATAGTCGCCCCCACCCCGACGGCGCTTCGCAGGTCTTCACCATCAAGGCAACATTCACCGCTGCCTGGAAGACTTATTCCGTGGGACCGGTCGGCTGCGGCCCAGACCAGGGCGGTTTCCTCCTTACGGTGGGGGTCCTCCCCTACTGGCAGCCCGCGTACTGGTTGACCCAGCCGGCGACGCCAATCGCCTGCCTCATCATCGCAGCCCTCATCGTCGCGCTCGTCGCGGGCTCACTACGGTTGATTCATAGGATCGGGCAGATAGAAATCCGGTGAAACAGAAGGTCAATCGGAACAAGAAGGCTTGGTTCGGACCACGGTCAAGAAACGTTGTCCTGCAATAATCGGAAGATTCAGGAGGTCAACGAACGAGGCATTAAATCACGACACACCCCTTGCTTCTACGGGAGCGCGTGCTAGAATGTCAGAGAACGGCGACGACTCGTTCAACTCATCGAGGGCTGAGGTATTCGAGGCCCTCGGGCATCCCACCAGGATCAGGATCCTTCAGGCTGTAAGCGAAAGGCCACTTCCCTTCTCGGAGCTCAAACATGAGGTCGGGCTTGAGAGCAACGGGCTCCTCTCCTTCCATCTGGGCAGGCTGTCGGGGCTGGTGAAGCTTAACTATGAAGGTCTGTACACGGTCACCGATGAAGGGAAGGAGGCGCTTCGGATAATCGATTCGACCAAGGAAGGGCATGAGGGACGGGGAGAAAAGAGACCCACGATCCGCATGCCCTATGGGAGAGCTCTGCTCGCCTGCCTGGTCGCCGCCATCTTGATACTCTCTCTGGCTGCGGTCGTCGAACAGCAACAGACGAACAACCTGTCCCGAGAGAATGACAACTCCATCGCGAGCCTGCAATCGGCGCTCGACTCCGAGAGCGCCCAGATTCAATCCCTGAACTCGACCGTGGTGAAGATCCAGTCGGTCACGACGACCCTCACGGTTACGAACACCAATGAAAGCGCCTATGGACCTGGCCCCGACCTTGTCCCGGCTTCAATCTGGCTGACCGCACCGGGCGGCAGAAACATGGTCACGCTGGAGGTCTCGGTTTGGGACAACAGCAACTATCCGATCACCAACATAACGGTGACTTTTCCGACATCATTTGGTTCGATATTCAAAGACCTGGATGGTCACGAATGCATGAGCAGCGCCTTCCCCTGCGCTGTGGAGTTCCAGACTAACGGCTTCCCCCTGGGCGTTAGTAATGCGCTTCCAGCCGGGTCAGAGATCAGCGCTTCGATAGGTCTGGTTCCCACAGCCGGCAGCACGGTCCAGGCGGGTACGACCTACAGTTTCACGGTCAGCACGACGTTCCTTGATGGCAGCACGAACACCCAGATAGTCAGCGTAATCGCCCAGCTTTAGAGCGACCTGAATGATGTCTCTTCAGACGGTCACGGTCTGCACTTACCCATCTTGGTCCGACAGAATCGTTCTTGGAGCCCTTCCTCTTCTGGGCCTCCTACTAATTGCGACCGTTCGGACAAAACTTTCAGTCGATTCTCTAGCGATCAGTACGGGAGCCAACCTAACCCATTCGCTGCATGATATAGCCACACATCGTGCCAGGGTTACCGTTCATGAGGCAGTACACATATCCGCCTAGCTCACCCAGTACAGGCACGCGAACCATCCCAACACCAGAGTAGGCGTACATTACCGAGGCCGAAGCACTAGAAGTGAAACAAGTCGGAGCGAAAGTGCCCTCGCAACCCCAGGAGACGGTAATCGGCACTACAGGGAGCAGGAAGAGCGCGCCTGCAAAGATGGCCATGACGCCGACTAGGAGAGCCATCTTCGACCGACGCTTCATGACCAACCAGTGCTCGCTGGCTGGGTGGAAGGAATAGCCACGCCGCTCGGATCCGTGCCTCTGGCGATCTCCTTGTTGAACTCCTTGAGGAGTTGAAGCAGGACCTCTCCCTGCTTCGTGAGCTTGTACATCCTCACGTTCCCGAAGGCGCGGTCCTCGTGGACCAGACCGTACCTGTTGAGCAGGATTATGTGGTAATCGACGGCCTTCCAGTCGAGACCGAGCTCCTGGGCGAGCTGCAGCCTGTCCTTTGGCCTCGAGAGAGCATCAAGAAGGTTCAGCCTCGTCTTGGCCCCCTTCATCTTGATGAAGAGGTCGAAGATGCCCGAGTCGAAGCCGAGGCTCTCCCAGCGCGACCTCAACCTGCCCCGCCAGATCCAGACGCCCCCAACGAGCGCCCAGCTAGCAGTGGACAACGCGGGAGAGTTGGCGAGTAGGAACTGGAACGCCGGCTGCACGGTGGACGGGAGCGGGGTGATGGAACCCGCCAAGTAGCCGTTGACGGCGGTACCAAGATTGGTGATTGAGGTTTGCAATGCGGGACCTGATTCCGACGGGCTCGCCAGATGGACTCCCAGAAACACGGTATTGACTATCGCGACCGCGACGACCACAGCCAGGACGAAGGAAGCTCGCGACATCGGTGAATAGGACGGCTCTGTTGATAAATACTTTATTCCGAGTGGTCGGAAGTAACCTTAACCCTCGACGCCAAGTCTATTCGCTTCACATGCCATCCCACCGAGCTAGAGCGACTCTCTCGATTTCCGCAGCGACGATGATCGCCTTGCTGTTGATTGCGGCCGGACTCAACATCTCAGGGACCTCTGCCAGTACCCAGGTCGGACAGGTCCCTCCAGCTCTGCCTCCCGGCTACCCCGGTGACGCACAGATATCGTCCCTCGGCTCGTCGCTCATCCCTATGATAGAGAACACCTCCCAGTTCCAGTCCCTAGCTAATGGGCTCCAGTACCACATCCAGCCGTACTCGAGCTTCGGCTATGACTGGGGGCCGAACATAGCTCCCATCGAGACGGTAATCTTCTACTCGCCGAACATGAGCGGCCAGATTGAGGTCGACGTCTTCGCGGGCAATGGAGCGATCCAGCACATGTACTTCGACAACTCGACGCTCCTTGGCTACAGAGCTGGCTCGGCGATGGCATGAAGCGCATCGCCAAGTTGGCAATAGCCTGCGTCGGTGCAGCTGGTATGCTGGCCTTCTTGTTCCTCGTACCCATCGTCCCGGCGACAGTAACGACGTATGACTTGTATTCACAACATGGCTTGTGCATCGGCACTGAAATCGACCCGGCTCCGACTCTGGTGATCTACGGCTCCGCTTCGTACATGTTGTCGCACTATGGAGTGGTCTACGTCCCTACGGGCGGCCATCTCTGGTGGCTCCCAACCTCAGGGCAATCATCAAAACTTACCTGCATCTAGTGAATCGCCAAACAAATAGCGAGCGGAGGCGCAATGAACCCCTTTATGCATGGCGAAACCCTTCGTCTGTTGATCGGTGGCACTACACTGAAGAATCCTGACCGAAATCGAGACCTTCGAAACCCAACCTTCCCCGCACGAACTTCCTCAGTCCTCCCCACATCAAGCCGCCCCACATCGGGGTCTTCTCACAGAAGTAGAGCTCTCGGTCATTTAGAGACGCAAGGACCGGAAGCTCGCTAGCCTGCCAGTGCTTCGGTGCTACATATCCCCGAATCCACGTCTTCAGGTCCTCGCTCAGGCTTCTGCACACAACCACCGGGAAACACTCTATTCCGTAGCCGCCTCCCCATTTGTCCTTACGCCATTCTTCAAGTACGTGTTTAGTGACCGTCAATGAGAAATCCTCCACTTGGCTGCTCTCCATGGGGCCCATCGCCGTAGCAACGATTATCCTTAGAACCTCCGCACTGAAATACTTCCTGAGCCCTGGCTTGCCGTGCGGATCGTCGATATTGTAGGCGACCAACGGCAAATCGTAGACCCCAACCCTGGGCTCATCCATCAAAGTGAATCCTTCACCCTCAAGTCTCTTCCTCAGTCCCTCAAGGTATTCATCTGCACTCGGGGCCAATTGCCGTTCCCGTTGCAAGAGAGGCTCCCAGTCACGCCTTAAGGATTCACAAGCGATTGAGGCGCAATGAACCCTATTCATCGCTCAACGGGGCCGATTATCTGTAAGCATCCCACAGATACCAACCTATATAGAGAACAGGCCAAAGAAGGTTCAGGCTTAGGTACCCAAGGTCGAGAGTCCAGCGGGTCACGGGCCCTCCAGAGGAGGGAACGTCCGCGCCAGATGTATACGGCTCTCGGCACCTGAGTCGTCTATCTCGTCCAGTAGTACACTTTCGCGTCCTTATCATTGCCGTTCAGCTTGTTGTCGAAGGGTATCTGACTCAGCCGGCTTCTACTTGTTCGTCTTCCGAATTATCGGGGTGAGCGCGGTCGCCTTCACGCTACCCGTCTACATCTACGCGCTGGTACGGTTCCGACTGCTCATAAAGTAGCCAGATGCATCCGACTGCTAGGTTCCAGTTGATGGGATTGTGCC
>PLUF01000094.1 GCA_003164815.1 Candidatus Gagatemarchaeum stordalenia | reverse complement strand
GGAGAATATGTCTGTCGTCATTGCGATGTGCTCGATCGGATCTGTCGAAGCGGTCATGTCGAGGGGGTTGATCGTGAACTGGTCCTTCCCGGGCGAGAGGACCTGTCCGCCGCGCTCTCGTCGCTCGAGTACTGCAACTCATCCGGGGTCGGGACAGCACTGGCCCGGGCCGATTCCACCTACCCGATCCTGGACTCGTCCTCGGTCGGTGCCTCGGCGACCCTCCAGCCGTCTGGGTGCTCGGTCGACTACTGGGTCACGACGACCGAGACCGGGCTTGAAGGGGTATCGGGACCATTTCAGCTGACGGTCGTGGGCGAGGGCTCCCTCTCGATTTCAGAGACCTCTGGATCTCCTCCATCCTCGGCCTGAATATCTCCACGAACTGCTCCCTCACCGTGTACTCCGCCACCCCGACGCAGGCCGCAATCTCCCTCTGTGAGATGATCTTCTTCCGCTCCTCCGAGCTCGAGAGCGCCATCTCGCCAGTATAGACCGCAGTCGCGGCGAGCGCTCGGGGGTTGTGGCCGCCCCTGGATGGCCCGTCGGTGTTCTCGAGCGCGATCCTCGCCGCCTCGTAGAGTTTGTTGAAGTATCCCGCCGTGACCCCGTCCTCTCCGGCGAGGCTCTGCTGCAGGTGGACAAGGACGTTCCCGAGGTACTCTTCGGCCATCCTGGGCCCGGTCTTGACCGAGGAGTCGATCGAGATCCGGATGATGACCGAGGCCTTCACGCGGTACCCGAGGTTCGTGTGGGCCTCCATGATCTCGCGCACGCCCACCCTGGTCACCCTAAGCCGCTTGCACGCGTTGATTATCGAGAACGCCGATATGGCGGCTATCGTGATCTCTCCGTGCTCTTTCCTCATCTCAATCACGCACTTCGCTATCGCCACCGACTCTCCAACGACCGATTTCGGGAGCACGAGCTTCTCGCAGACCCGCTCCATCAGCTTCGCGCAGCTGTAGACCCCGGACCCGTCTCTGCACGAGAAGTCCGAGATGGTCTTCATGTACTTGTAAGTGGATGGGGAGCCTGAGAGTCCCTTGGAGAATATCTCCTCGCAGCCGTACTCGAGCGGCCCCATGTAGCTCCCCTGGGAGTGGCTCGTGTAGTCCATTGCCTGCGGTGTCCTGTCCTCGACCCCCTCGACAACTTCCTTGGACGAGACCATCCCGCACGACGAGCAGACCAGCTCATCGCCGGCGTCGACTATCCGGCCCAGGCACAGGGCGCATCCTTCGAGGTGAGGAGAGGTTAACATGCCGAGAGCACCAGAGCGAGCGCTAATCCCTTGGCTCCGTCACGGGAGACCGCTGCGGGCCATCCCGGCATCCCGACCCGGTGCATCCCTGACGCGGAGAGGAGGCTTCGCCGAAACTGAGTCACCCAACCATTTAAAAATCGAGCAGGGGCTCGCCCGAGACTATCCATGGATAGAGCGAAGCTGAGGCCCGTCTCCGACATCCGTCTTAGGCCCTCCGAGGAGGTGGTCGAGCTGCTCGACCAGATGCATGGCGGTGGGGGTTTCATGGGCAAGAACCTCGCCGAGGTGGCGAGGATCCACCTCGACATGGTAAAGGACAGGCGCTGCACGAAATTCCTCTCCTTCCCGGCCGCTCCGATGGCGACGGGGCTCAGGGGGGTCTTCGTGGACATGGTCAAGAATGGCATGGTCGACGTCATCGTCACCACGTGCGGGACGCTGGACCACGACCTCGCCAGGGCCTGGGGCCGCTACTATCACGGCAGCTTCGACCTGGACGACGCGAAGCTCCAGAAGGAGGGCTATCACCGCCTCGGGAACCTCCTGGTCCCGCTCGACGTCTATGGTCCGGCGATCGAGAAGAAGATGCAGCCATGGCTCGACCAGATGTACGACGGCGGCAGGAGGTCCATCAGCACCGAGGAGCTCTGTTCCGAGCTTGGGAAGTTCGTCGACGACGAGAGCAGCCTGCTCTACTGGGCGTGGAAGAAGGGAGTCCCAATCTTCGTGCCCGGTCCGATGGACGGCGCGGTGGGGTCGCAGATCTGGCTATTCGCCAATCGCCGCTCCGACTTCAGAGTGGATGTGATCAAGGACGAGAAGCGGTTGGCCGACATCGTCTTCGACGCGAAGAAGACGGGCGCGCTGGTGATAGGCGGTGGGATCTCGAAGCACCACACTATCTGGTGGAACATGTTCAAGGGAGGCCTCGACTACGCCTGCTACATCACGACCGCCGTTGAGTACGATGGTTCGCTGAGCGGGGCCCAGGTCCGCGAGGCCATCTCCTGGGGGAAGGTGAAGGAGCGCGCCAAGCAGACGACGCTCTACGCCGACGCCACCATCGCGCTGCCCCTGGTAGCGACTTACACGCTCACGAAGATGGGGGCCGTCACTGGAACCGGGAATCGGCGAGTGCCGCGCCCGTGAGTTTATAACGGGTTCCCAAATCCCCGCAGGGGCAAGGTAGACAAGACAGAGTTGTCCACTGATTATGGAATAATCGCGGCCGGCGTCGCGGCGGTAGCTCTCCTGTACTCACTCGTCCTGTTCATCTCGGTGAGGAGGCAGGACCCAGGAAACGCCAAGATGATGGAGATAGCCTCGGCCGTCAGGGTGGGCGCCAACGCCTTTCTCAGGAGAGAGTACACGGTCATTGCGCCGGTCGCGGTGGCAATCTCGATATTGATCTTCGTCTTCATCGACATCCCCCTAAAGACCGGGGGTGCCACGGCCGTCGGCTTCCTGGTCGGTGCCGTCCTGTCGGCGATTGCCGGCTATATCGGCATGGCCGCGACGGTAAGGACGAGTTCGAGGACCGCCCAGGCCGCCAGGAAGGGGCTGGGCCCGGCGCTCACCCTCGCCTTCAGGGGCGGCGGGGTGATGGGGATGGCCGTGGTCGGGTTCGGTCTGCTTGGGGTCTCCCTGTTCTACATAGCTTACCAGTCGGTGATCATCACGACGCCTGCGGTGATTGCAGGCCTGGGGTTCGGCGCCTCGCTGATCGCGTTGTTCATGAGGGTCTCCGGCGGGATATACACGAAGGCGGCGGACGTCGGGGCGGACCTGGTCGGCAAGGCCGAGGCGGGTATCCCTGAGGACGACGAGAGGAACCCCGCCGTGATAGCGGACAACGTCGGCGACAACGTGGGGGACTGCGCGGGGATGGGTGCGGACATATACGAATCGTTCGTGGTCACCTCGATTGCGGCCCTAATACTCGCAGCACTGATAACGGCGAAGGCATCCACCTTCGGCTCCCTGACCTCGCTCATCTCGTCGAACCAGCTCCTCGTGTACCCGTTGCTTCTTGGCGCCGCCGGGATCATCGGCTCGATCCTCGGCGGTCTCTACATCCGCAAGTCGATCAAGAAGGACCCCATGGGGTCGCTGAACATCGCCCTGATCATATCTGCGGTCATCGCGATAGCCATCGACGCCGCCATCTCGTTCTCGATCTTCTCTGACAGCGAGCTCGGTTGGGGACTGCTCGCGAGCGCAATCGTAGGCGTGATAGTAGTGATTGCCATCGAGAGGGTCGCGGACTACTTCACCTCGTACAGGTTCAGGCCCGTCAAATTCATCGCAGAGGCCAGTCAGACGGGCCCCGCCACCAACTTCCTGGCCGGGTTCTCGACCGGCCTCCAGAGCACCGCCCCGTCGGCGGTCGTGCTCGTCCTGGCAATAGCGTTCTCCTACTTCATCGGCTACTACGCCTCGGGGGACAACGTCCTCTTCGGGATCTACAGCACGGCGATCGCCACGATGGCCGAGCTTTCGCTGACGGGCGTGATCATGTCCATCGACTCCTTCGGGCCGATAACGGACAACGCGAACGGGATCGTGGAGATGGCCGGGCTGGAGAGCGGCGTCCGCGAGGTGACAGACGAGCTCGACGCCGTGGGCAATACGACGAAAGCCACGACCAAGGCATTCGCAGTGACGTCCGCGGCCCTCGCCGCCGTGGCCATCTTCTTCGCCTTCCAGAGCGAGGTGAACAACCAGATCGCGGGGAACGCGAGCCTCATGGCGAAGTACGGGCTGCTGAACGGGCAGACGCTCGAGTTCGCGCTCTCGGATCCCAGGGTGATAATCGGGCTTTTCATAGGCGGCCTGCTGCCGTTCTTCTTCTGCAGCTTCCTGATCCAGGCCGTCGGTAGGGCGGCGATCGAGATGGTCAACGAGGTCAGGAGGCAGTTCAGGGAGATCCCGGGCATAATGGACAGGACGGGCAAGCCCGACTACGCAAAGTGCGTCGACATCAGCACGACGGCCGCGCTGAGGGAGCTGGGCAAGCCCGCGGCCTTGGCCGTCCTTACTCCTCTCCTGGTCGGCTTCATCCTCGGACCCGTCGCCCTCGGCGGCCTCCTCATAGGGTCCGTCGTGACGGGAGTCTACCTGGCGTTCATGATGACGAACGGCGGGGCCGCCTGGGACAACGCGAAGAAGTACATAGAGCTAGGGAACCTGGGAGGGAAGAACACGCCGATTCACGCGGCAGCGGTGATGGGAGACACAGTCGGCGACCCGTTCAAGGACACCGCCGGCCCTGCCATCAACTCACTGATTAAGGTCCTGAACACCATCTCCATAGTCTTCATCTCCGCTATGGTGCTCTACGCGCTCTTCGTCTAGGCCCTAGGGCTTCAGCCTGAGTTCGTCGAGGCCGCAGGACGGGCAGCGGACGAGGACCTTTGCGCCCCTGTCCTCCACCTCCATCGCCGTCCCGCAGCAGGGGCAGCTCGGCTTCTCCACGCCGTTCAGCCTGTATTGATCGGGTGGCTGCGCCGCCTACAGTGAGGCGATGCAGTCGATCTCGATGAGTATGCCGTCCTTGACGAAGCCTGCTACGACGGTAGTCCTGGTGGGCTTGTGGTCCCCGAAGAACGACGCGTAGACGTCGTTCATCACCTTAAAGTCAGCGCCGTCCTCGAGGAAGACCGAGACCTTCAGGACCTTTCCCAGCTCGCTACCGCCTGCCTCGAGTATCGACTTTATGTTAGCGAGCGTCTGGGTGGCCTGCTCCTTGATCCCTCCGGGGACCATCGAGTTGGTCGCCGGGTCCATCCCGACCGTCCCGGATACGAATACCATCCCGTTGGCGACGATGCCCTGGCAGTAGGGACCTAGTGGCTTGACCGATTTCGGAGTCTCAATGTACTTCATGGGTCCCCTTTTCCAAACCTGAATTATTATCCTTGTCGCGGATGCGTGTGCTCGAGGCCTCCCCCCGCATCCACCGCGGCTCCCGGGCTGCCGCGCGGGGAGCCTGGGTTCACAAGCTTTAAGATGAATTCCAGCGGGGAGCCGGCATTTGCGAGCCCTCCCACGCTCCGTGGTGATCGTACTGGCCGTCGTGCTCGTCGGCCTGATCGCCCTCACCCTCTACTCGAGCTTCTCGACCCCACCCTCGAGCGGGCCGTGGCAGCAGACCTACTCCTACCCGCTCCAGACCGGAGGCGTCGCCGGGGTCGTGGGCCAGTCCTGCGTCGAGTCGGCGGGGTACGTCTACTGCATCGGGGGCCAGGACGCGAACAGCGTCCCTACGAGCGCGGTCTACTACGCGCCGGCCTCGACCGTCGGCGTGGGCAACTGGACCCTCTCCGCGAACCCGTACCCCCAGCCGATAGTCTTCGTGTCCTGCTCCTCTGCCTCGGGGTACGTCTACTGCGTAGGCGGGACCCACGACTCGAACGGCGACGACACGGCCGACAGCTACTTCGCCACCCTCTCGCCTTCCGGTGTCGGAGCCTGGTCCCCGACGACGCCGTACCCCATAGCGATCGACGCGCCCTCCTGCGTCTCCACCGTCGGTAACCTGTACTGCGTGGGCGGAGAGAACGAGACGTCCGGGACGAACTCGACGACGGCGACCTCGGGGTCCGTCTGGTACGCGCCGATCTCCTCCTCTGGTTTAGGGGGCTGGAGCAAGTCTGCCGTCTACCCTGCGGGGCTTTACTTCCCCAGCTGCTCCAGCCTCGGGAGCTACGTGTACTGCGTCGGAGGGGAGAATGCCCAGGAGAGCCCGCAGAACTCTACCTACTACTCCTACGTCACCTCCTCCGGGATGGGAGCGTGGGCCTCAGCCCCCGCCTACCCGATCCAGGCTATCGCCCAGTCGTGCGTGACCTCTGACTCCTCGCTCTTCTGCGTAGGAGGGCTGCAGAGCGGCGGCACCTCGACGGGGTCGGTCTACTTTGCAGGAATCTCCTCGTCGGGGCTGGGCGCGTGGCAGTCGGCCTCCAGCTATCCTGCGGGGGTCGCCACCGATTGCGTGGCCGACGCAGGGTTCCTCTACTGCGTAGGCGGGTACAACTCCAACTCCGGCGTGACCGGTGACAGCTACTACGCCCTGCTCAACGCGACCGCGAGCTCCTCCGCCTCGGCCTGACCCTCAGGCTCCCGCGGGGCTACTTCGGCTTGGGTCCCGCTTTAGGTTCTATCTTGGAGACGAGCTCTGCCAGCTCGGCCGCCGCCTCCTCCCTCTCCTTCGCGAGCTGCGACCTCTCTTGCATTTCGGCCTCGAGCTCCTTCAGCCGCACGCCGATGGCGTCGAGCCTGATCCACTGCTGCTCGTAGAGGCCCGAAGGCTTCCCACCGTCCCTCTCGATTGAGGCGCGGACGCTCTGAAGGTTGAGAGCCTCATCCTCCAGGGATGCCGATCCCTTCTCCAGCTCCTTGATCTTCAGCTCGACCGGCTCCGTCGGAGGCCCCGACCTCCCCACCAGCTTCGAGAAGAACGAGGCGGACTTCCTCTTCGCCATTATCTCCTCGAGCGCGGCCTTCTGGGCCTCGATCTCCTTTCCTTTCCCGTCCTTCTCGACCTTCAGCGTGACGAGCCTCGCGGTGATCCGCTCCTTCTCCCTGTCGAAGGTCGACTTGATCTCCGCCTCCTCCTTCCTGATTATCTCGGCCTCGGACTCGACCTTCGATGTGTCGACGCCCGCCGCGAACCGCGCAGTGACCTCGGCCCTCTTCTCCGGATATCCGGCCGGCAGCTCCTCGGCCTTCACCTTGGACTCGAGGTCGTCGAGCAGGAGGTTCAGACTCTTCAGCCAGTGCTTGAGGTCGTAGCCCCCGGGCTCGGCCGTGAACATCTGCTTGCCTAGGTGGGCCAGACCCTCGAGGGCCCTAGCCTTCGCCGCGCCGAGGTCGACCTCCTTCTCCTCCCTTGCGGCCTTGGTCTTGGTCGTGCGAAACTCTCGTTTCTGCTTCTTTGCCTTCTTGGCGGGGGCCGCCTTCCCGCCTGAACGGGCGCCTCGCGGTGCGCTGCTGAAACTCAAATCGATGCTGGCCATGGCCCTCGCACGGACTCGATTTAAACTTGGGTTATTTTCGTCGGCGGAATAAAATCCGCTGGCGGCATATTCTGCGGCCGCTGGAATCGCCCCGACATTGGCGCTCTTATCTGACCTCGGCCTGAACATCCGCGAGGCACGGCATGAAGAGGCCGCAGCGCGACCTAGCCACGAGGACGCAGCTCTACGGAGCCGTGATGAGGCACCGCGCGGCGGGCGAGAGCTACAACCAGATCATCCTGTCGGTCGAGGAGGAGTTCCACGCGAAGCTGAGCAAGTCGCACGTAAGCAACTGGCTGCGCGGCGACCATCTCCCTGACGGGAACGTCAGGAAGTTCGTGCCGACGCCGACGGCGGAGCTGGGCTACGTCATCGGCGTGATGCTCGGGGATGGTTCGATGAGCGTCTGTGGGGACCACAGCTACAAGCTGAAGCTCAGGGTCACCGATAGGGACTTTGCCCAGGCGTTCGCCGGTGCAATCGCGGTCGTACTGAACCGGTCCGTCCCGCCGGTGCGGTACCACGCAAAGACCGACGCGTGGCACGTCGACATCTCGAGCCTGCTGCTCCAGCAGTTCTTGAAGAGGCCGGTCGAGGAACTCGGGAGGTTCATCAAACAAAGCGAGGAATGTACGTGTGGTTTTCTCCGAGGGTTCTTTGATTCTGAAGGAGGCGTCTCTGGCGGATCACTCAAGGCTTCAAACACCGACAAGGACCTGATTTGCTTGGTCTTGTCTCAACTGCATTCGCTTGGAATCCATACAACCGGTCCATATCTAGGATCAAAGGGGGGTAGAACCGTAACAATCAAAGGGAAAGTATACCACGCAAACGAGGATTGTCTGGTAATACGGATTCGGAATAGCTCGAGGCGCGTTTTCCTCGAAAAGGTGGGGTTCAAGATAAGATGTAAGAACGAGAGATTAATCCGCGCGGTCAGTCTCATAAAGACCTAAATAGTGACCCATTTAAGATAATGGTCTAGAAATAAACTCCGAATGGCAAATAGAGGCTGTAGAGGTGGGAATGGGACTCGAACCCATGTGAACACGCTCTGCAGGCGTGCGCGTAGCCGCTCCGCCATCCCACCGCGAGCGCTCGTCCAGCACATGGCTAATTATGCGTTAGGAGGGGAACAGCCAAGAGAGGCTGCGCAGGACACAAGACTGCGCGAGCGCCGGGCGCGCGTCGACCTGTAACGTTCCGGTGCCCGAGGAAGTTATAGCTATCACATACTTGATAATCTTTATATCGAAACCTCGTGCCGCCTCGTGCGTCGAATGTTGTTTCTGCAGATCGACGTGCAGGCCCCTACGAGCGCAATCTGGTGGTCTCTCTTCCACTACTACATGTTCCTCGGCTTCGCGGCCGGGACTATCGTCACGGCCTACATAGTCTACTGGGTCGTGAAGTATCGGCAGAAGGACGTCAAGGAAGCGCCCAAGTTCCACGAGGAGGGCGGGTGGGGCAACTGGAAGAACGTCGTCATGACGCTGCTCGTTACAGGGACGGTCCTCGGCTTCGTCGAGTACCAGACCTTCGCCTCCACTAACCTCATCAACCCGCCCGCCAACGCGGACCCACCCCTTTACATCAACGTGACGGGCCAGCAGTTCGTCTGGAGCTTCACCTATCCCAACGGGTACACCGCATTCCACAACCTCGTCGTACCCGTCAACACGATCATCGTGCTAAACATCACGTCCGTGGACGTGGACCATTCCTTCACGATCCCGAGCCTCAGCGTGGCCAAGGACGCGATCCCCGGCCAGTACAATATCCTGTGGTTCAACGCGACCAACCTCGGCACGGTGGTCGACGGGATCCGCTGCAAGGAGCTCTGCGGGGTCGGCCACGCCCTCATGATTGGAAACCTCACGGTCCTCTCGCAGTCCTCCTACACCACGTGGTATGCCGGGACCGGCGGCAGCGGTGCCTCGAGCACCAGCGCCTCGGTCTCGAGCAACGGGCAGACCGCTTCCGTCACCATCCCATCCGGCGCGAGCAACGGGGCCAACTTCTCTCCGTCGACCCTCTCCGTCACGTCAGGGACGACGATAACGTTCACGAACCAGGACCTAGCGGTTCACAACATACGCTTCACGGTCCTCCCTGCCGGCGCAACAATCCCGGGTGGAACGCCATCGTCGAACCTCAAGCAGGGCCAGTCCTACACGGTGACCCTGACGACTCCGGGCACTTACACGTACATCTGCGACTACCACTCCTGGATGAAGGCCACCATAACGGTGACCGGGTGATAATCGATGGACCCCTGGCTTAGACGCTGGCTCTACACGACGAACCACAAGGACATCGGCGTCCTCTACTTCATCAGCGCGCTCTACTTCGGCTTCATCGGCGCTCTCCTCGCCATCTTCATGCGGGTCCAGCTCTCCGTCCCGCTCAACAACTTCCTGGGCGCCGCTGCATACGACCAGGCCGTGACCCTGCATGGCCTGATAATGATTCTGTTCTTCCTCTCGCCCCTCGCGATCGCCTTCATGAACTACATGATGCCGCTCCAGATCGGCGCGAAGGACATGGCGATGCCGAGGCTCAACGCCCTCGGCTACTGGCTCTTCGTCTTCGGAGGGATACTCGCGACGCTCGGGTTCTTCCTCCCCGGCGGCAACGCGAGCGGAGGCTGGACCTCATACGTGCCTCTCTCGACGTCCTACACGCCGGGCCCCGGTCCGACCCTCGCCTTCCTCGGACTGATAATGCTCGTCGTCTCCATCACCATAGGCAGCGTCAACATCCTGCTCACGATCGTCTACATGCGCGCCCCCGGGATGACCTGGCGGAAGATACCCATGTTCACGTGGTTCGTCCTCTTCACGATCCTCCAGATGCTCTTCTCGTTCCCGTCCCTGCTGGCGGGTCTGCTAATGCTCGTATCGGACAGGGTCCTGGGTACCGTCATCTTCTCCTTGCCGGTATCCCAGGGCGTCGCGGCTGGAGGCTCCGTCCTCTGGGACGACATCTTCTGGTTCTTCGGGCACCCGGAGGTCTACGTCGTGCTGCTGCCCGGCTTCGGGATGATCACGGAGATACTCCCGGTCTTCTCCGGCCGTCCGATCGCCGAGAGGAACATCATCCTCGCTGTCACGGGGGCCGTCATCGTCCCGCTGAGCTATCTGGTCTGGGAGCACCACATGTTCATCACGGGTGTCAGCCTGACCGAGGATGAGGCGTTCAGCGTCGCGACCCTCTTGATCTCGCTCCCGTTCGACGTGATCATCCTCTCTTTCGTAAAGTCGCTCGCAAAGTCATCGATCCGCCTATCGGTGCCGATGCTATTCGCGATCGGCTCGATCATCCTCTTCATCATCGGCGGAATCACGGGGGTCTTCCTCTCGTCGTTCGTGCTGGACGTCGTCTTCAGGGGGACGTACTTCGTAGTTGCGCACTTCCATTACGTCATGGTCGGTGCCGCGATCTTCGCGCTCTTCGGCGGGATCTACTTCTACCTCCCCAAGATGACGGGCAGGATGTACCACGACGGGATGGCCAAGGCCCACTTCATCATCTCGTTCATAGGGTTCAACGTCCTATACTTCCCGATGTTCTTCCTCTATGACATGCCGAGGAGGATCTACACCTACCAGTCCATCCCGTCCTGGAACATGCTCAACATGATCTCGACCATCGGCGCGTTCGTCTTCGCACTCGCCCAGGTCCTACTGGTGCTGAACCTCGTCTACACGGTGCGCAGCGGCGCGGTGGCGCCTGTCAACCCGTGGGGCGCGACCGGGCTCGAATGGACGCCCACCATCATGGGGGCGTCAGGAGCCCACGACGCGCCCGGGTCGGCCGAGGAGCACGTCGAGGGCTACCACGGGGGCGGTCACGAGGAGCACTACAGCCCGCGACCCATCCAGCTCGCGGCGGGCATGGCCGTGACCTTCTTCGGCCTCTGCCTCTTCACCTACTACCAGACCTCCAGCGTCCTGATGATGCTCGCGGGGTTTGTGGTGCTGGGCTACACCCTGATAGGCTGGGCCGGAGACGACACCAAGAACAAGTTCAAGTTCCCCGACACGCCTTCCGAGAGATGGCCGTTCACGAACATCCCGAAGCTCCGCCTCGCGATGTGGATCTTCCTCTCCTCGGACATCATAGTCTTCGGCGCCATAATCGCCAGCGACCTCTACCTGAGGATAAACGACCCAGCTGCGTGGCCGCTCCCGGGCGCAATACACGACATCAACCTCGGCCTGATACTCACAATCATCCTGCTAACGAGCGGACTCACGGCGGTCCTCGCCCTGGAGGCAGCTAAGGCGGGCAAGAACAAGAACCTGATCCGATACCTCTCCATTACCCTCGTCCTCGCGTCGACCTTCATGGTGATCAAGGCCTACGAGTGGTATGGGTACATCGTGACCCGGAACCCGTCCTTCACTCCCTGGGGCGGCACTCTGCCCGAGAGCACCTACTTCTTCACGGTGGGCCTCCACGGCGCCCACGTCACCGCAGGGATTGTGGTGATGGCCTACCTCATCAACAAGGCGAGGAAGAACGGGTTCAGTACCACCAACTTCACCGGCGTCGAGAACTTCGCGCTCTACTGGGCCTTCGTCGACCTGATCTGGGTCTTCGTCTTCCCGATGTTCTACCTATTGTAGGTGATATGATGAAAACGAGTCTAGCCGTTGGAATCTGGTTATACCTCGTAGTGGCAAGCGTGGTCGAGGTAGTCGCGTACAGGGTGAATCCCGGCGGCCTGAACATCGACATCGTGATAGGTGTGATCGCCTCTGTCAGCGCGGTCGTGACCGCTCTCTTCTCGATGAACATCAGGGAGGAGTCGACGGCGGTCAAATACCTCTTCCTGGTCCCGGTCCTCCTCGTGGGGGTCCTGATTATCACCCTGCTCCTCGCCTTCCCGATAATCCAGTGAGAAAAATGAGCAACAAGATGAGCGGTTCGACGAAGATGGTACTGGCGCTCGTGGTCGTGATTGCGATAGTGATCCCGATCGCGCTCGGGGCGGTCCTGATCAACGGTCCTCCGAGCCTCCCGGCGAAGACTGCGCAGGCCGCGACGGGCTCAACCACGAGCAGCGGCTCCGGCTCGACGATCACGATCCCGCTCGGCGCAGGCAGCGGCGCCAACTTCTCCCCGTCCACCCTCACAGTGACCTCGGGCACGACGATCACGTTCACCAACCAGGACACCGGGGTCACTCACAACATCGACTTCCAGTCGGTGCCCGCGGGCTCGACAGTCACGTCAGGGACCACGTCGCCGAACCTGAAGGGCGGCAATTCATACAGCGTGACCCTGACCACGCCCGGTACCTACAGTTACGTCTGCGACTATCACAGCTGGATGAAGGGAACGATAACCGTCACCGGCTGAGCTCCGCGAGTCCGGCGAGAATACCTGAGTCGAATGCAACTGATTTAAAGCCGGAGGATGGAGTTTGCCCATGCCGCTTGAGGTCCCGGTCCCCGAACCAACTTGCGAGGTTGCACCTCGCCGCGGACTCTGCCCCTCCATCGCGGGCCCCCGAACGATAAGGAGATAGACGACGCCATTGGAGACGACACAACAGCCGCCGGGTCCTTCGAATAAGAAGAGGACGGTCTCGATCTCGACCGTCCTGATTCTGGTCCTCGCGGCCATCGCAGGGGTGGCGTACTACCTGGGGACTCCCGCCTCTCTCCCGCCGGCGAACGCGAGCTCGGACACAGCGTGCCCCACTCTCGGCGTCCAGATAGTCATCCCGCAGGGCGTGGGCTCGAACGCGAGCATCCGATTCGAGCCCCCCACGCTGACCGTCGTCGTCGGGGTGAACAACACCGTGACCTGGAACGATCAGGACACGACGGCCGCGCACAACGTGATCTCGGTCTCGGTCCCGCCCAACGGGGTGCAGTGGTACTTCGACGGGATGTCGGGCGGGAACATCTACTGCGTGACGCTCACGGCACCCGGCACCTACACCTACGAGGTGTTCCTCTCGCAGATCGTCGAAGGCACCATAGTCGTGAAGACCTGACCACTGAGGTCTTCGCCCAACTATGTTTTTTCTAACTCGGCGGCGCGACATGTCAGTTCGACTCACCCTTTTTCGACCGATTTTGGCCAACGGCCCGCGCCTCCCCTCGGCAGGATGGACAGAGCGTTCTGATTCTTTCCCCTTACGAGACGCACGACCAGTCGGTCTAGGCAATTTACCGGTTGCGGGCAAAAATCGGAGGACTGGAGGGTCTTCATAGAAGGCCGATTTGCTCCTATCCTTTTTTCAGGTCGCAAAGAGTCTCTGTTTTCCGAAAAAACCTTGATTCTTGCCGCTTTACCAAGAACTTATATATCAACCTCCACGCTCACGAGGCGAGGAAAAAGACAGTGGTAACCGGCTACTGTGTATACGAGAAGAAGAAGAACAGGGAGATCAAGAACCCGAAACAGATCAAGCTCAAGAACGGTAGAGCTGCTGTCAAGGGTACATGCGGATCCTGCGGAAAGCCAATCTTCCGCATCGGCAAGCTCAAGTAAGACCAATCTCCCTTTCCTTTTTATTTTGCAAAGGGGAAGAGCTTATCACGCCGCGGGGCGCGGGTTCCTCCCATCTTGGCTCTGCACCTCTACAACAGCCTGGGGAGGAAGGTCTATCCCTTCGAGCCGCTTCGCGCAGGAGAGGTGCGGATGTACACCTGCGGGCCGACGGTCTGGAACTACGCGCACGTGGGCAACTTTCGCACGTTCGTCTTCGAGGACATCCTGCGCCGCTACCTGAAGTTCAAGGGCTACAAGGTGACCCAGGTCATGAACATCACGGACGTCGAGGACAAGATAATCAAGGGGATGAAGCAATCCGGTAAGACCCTCGAGGACCTCACTTTGTTCTACGAGCGCGCGTTCATGGAGGATCTCTCGACCCTGAACATCGAGAGGGCGGAGGTCTATCCTCGCGCCACAAAGCACATCCCGGAGATGGTCGAGCTGATCAAGACGCTGATGCAGAAGGGCTACGCCTACAGGGCGGACGACGGATCCGTCTACTACGATGTATCGAAGTTCGAGAGGTACGGTGAACTCTCCGGGATCCGACCCTCGCAGCTCGTGGCGGGAGCGAGGGTGAAGAACGACTCCTACGACAAGGACGAGGCCAACGACTTTGCGCTCTGGAAGGCATGGGACGCGGACGACGGGGAAGTCTTCTGGGAGACGGAGCTCGGAAAGGGCAGGCCCGGCTGGCACATCGAGTGCTCGGCGATGTCGATGAAGTACTTGGGCGAGACCTTCGACATCCACACGGGCGGGATCGACAACAGGTTCCCCCATCACGAGAACGAGATCGCGCAGTCCGAAGCCGCCACGGGGAAGGAGTTCGTGCGCTGCTGGCTCCACTCCGATTTCCTGAACGTCAGCGGAGAGGAGATGCACAAGTCTGTGGGCAACGTGGTGACGCTGAGACAGCTCACCGAGAAGGGATGGAAGCCGAGGGCGATTAGGCTCTTCCTGATCGGGGCCCACTACCGGGACAAGCTCGACCTCACCGACGAGTCGCTCCAGCAGGCCAAGTCGAACCTCGCAAGGATCGACGCCTTCTCCGCGCGCCTCAAGGAAGCCCAGGTCCAGGAGGACGGTCCAGGCGGGGTCGGGTTCAGCAGCTCGTTCCTCGCGGAGTTCGAGAGCGCCATGGACGACGACCTCAATGTCGCCGAGGCGCTGGCGGCGCTCTACGGATTCATGCGGACCATCAACACCCTGATCGACTCCGGGGGGCTCTCGAGGCCCGGACGCGACGCCGTCGCCGAGGCCCTCAGGAGGGTCGACTCCGTCCTCGGGGTGATGCAGCCCGACGAGGTATCGACCGTCTCGGCCCGCGTGGAGGAGATGATTCGCGAGCGAGAGGAGGCGAGGCGGAGACGGGACTACAAGCGGGCGGATGAGATACGGGCTCAGCTCAAGAAGAAGGGGATAGCCCTCGAGGACCGACCAGGGGGCGGCGTCTCCTGGAAGGCGGAGTGACGCCCCGCCCCCGGCCGTAGTAAAGAACTCGTGCACAATCGCTCAACTTAGGTAAATCCACCTCCATTAGTTCGCATCAGTCGAAAAGGGACCCATGCAACAGGAGGCCCCGCTCGCGCACGGGCGAGAAGTCTCGAGCGCGACGCTCAAGCGGAGCCTCTACATCGACGCCGGGCACGAGAGGCTGAAGGTCGAGCCAGACGGCAGCGTCTCCTACCTCCACTCGACCGAGTTCGGCAAGGTCCTATTCGGGAGGGGGTCGGTCGAGGCCTTCAAGATCCAGGCTGGAGTGGTCATACCGCTGCGCCAGAGGGAACGGCGGGTCAGGCTCTCGCCGGGTTTGATCGGCTTCTCATCGGGTCCGCAGGATCCGGTGCAGGCATCCCAGACTGTCCGGCTGAGCGGAAGGTACTCGAACGGATACCTACGGCTCCTCAGGTACACCAACAGGTCAGAGTCCGGGCTCAGGCTGAGGGTACTCACGCTGCACGATCCGACCACGCTGAACTTCAGGCTCGAGAGTGACCCTCCCTCGGACATCGGCGTGAACGCCTTCAACCGCGGGGACCACGTGGTGATGGACGACGTCGGCGACACCACGGGAGTCCGGGTCATCGGTTTCACGCCGGTGCCCACAGCCATCTATCTCACGCGGAACAGGCAGAAGGCGATCGACTTCGCCGCTTCCGGTGAGCTCCCCGAGAGCACGGCCGGCATGTCGGGCGCCATCCTCATCCTCAGCCAGCACGACGTGGAGCTTCCGCCCGGAGGATCCTACGAGGTTAACGTGACGTCGCTCTATCATGGCTCCTCTCTCGAGTCGGCCCTCTCGGAGCTCAGATCCGGCGTCGCCGCCGCGGGCGAGGTCGCCTCAGCGAGCCGCGGTCCGACGTTCAGGAGCTCCAGCGCCCCGGTGAACTTCGCCTACGCCTGGGCGAGGGCCTCCCTCGACTCCATCGAACGCGAGCCCCGCTCACTCGACCGTATCAACGCGGGTTTCGGGCTGGCTCTCCTCCGACCGGACCTCTTTGAGACCGACTTCGGCGCGTCTAAGGCTTCGCAGCGAAGAGACGGGATGCTCCCCCACTCGGCGTCGGACCGCGGCGGCCCGATGGAGACTTCGCTCTTCGTGATCAACTCTTGCATCTACCTCGGCCTCAAGGGAGACAGAAAACTTTCGAGGAAGTGGTACCCAACTCTCAGGAAAGCGGGCAACGCACTCCGCAACGCCGCCTCCGATGGCCTCATCGCGACTCCGTCGGGTTCGCCGGATGGCTGGAGACGGCGCCTCGGCTCGGGATATCCGACCGGGCGCGTGACCGAGGTGAACTTGGTCGCCGCCAGGGCCCTCTCGGATCTGGCGTCGCTCTCGGGCGCGCTCAACAAGGCCGGCGACTCCGCCGGGTTCCGGGACGCGGGCGCGAAGATCCTCAAAACTGCGGACGAGCGTCTGAGGGATATCGAGACGGGGAGCCTCGCGGTCAACCTCGACCCGAAGGGGAGGCTCCACTCGGAGGCGACCGTCGACCAGGCCGTCGGCCTCTCGTACTCGGGGGTCGGCGCGAAGCTCGGACCCTCGACCGTCCACAGGCTCCAGGAGAAGGACTTCGAGACCGGCTACGGGCCCCGCACCGTCTCGCAGACGAACGCCCTGTATTACAATCCGTCCTACGGCGAAGGGCAGCTGGGCGGGTGCTGGACCCGAGGCTCGCTCGCGCTTGCAATACTCGCGTACGCCTCGGGCCTCCCCGCCGTCGGGAGCGCCCTGATCGAGAAGGTCTCGGCTCTCGTGCACTCGGATTGCGAGAAGATGGGGGGCGTGCCCGGGGAGTTCCCCTACTGGTTCGATCCCGAGAAGAGGCAGGTAGAGTCGGTCGGGTCGGACCCGGTGGCTTCGTCGAGGTTCGTGGAGGCGCTACTCACCGGGGAGGCAGGGCTGACCACCTCTCCCGAGGGACCCAGCTTCAAGGTCCCTGCAGGGTCCCGCCTCAGGTGGATCTCGCTCCGGGGGCTGAGGCCGGGCGTCGAGGGAGCCCTCTTCGCCGGCAGGTCCCTCTCCCGGACCCTCACGGTCTCTAGCTACGACAGGACCGACGATGATAGCTCGATCAAGCTCGGGCGGAGCGAGGCGCTCGAGGGACCCGCATCCCTCGAGTGCGTCCTCTTCTGGGATCCATCCTCGCTCGTTATTTGCGTCGGTAACACCTCAGGCTCTCCCTCGACGGGGGTCATCCAGGTCCCTACGAGAGGCAAGCCGCTCGCGACCGCGCTCTTCGTGGACGTGGAGGAGTTCAACCAGGAGACGTGGCTGTGGGAGAAACTCGACAGGAGGAGGCTCCTCGAGAAGCTGGAGTTCCGCGTCGACCTGGGGCCCAACTCCTGGAGGGTCTACAGGGTCGCCGAGATATCGAGGCCCCGGGACCGATAGCGCGCCTCGCGCAGCGGGGATAACATCATAAACCCGCCTCGGCCGTCGCACCGCACAAGTGGCCTCCTTGGGTCGTGCGAAGATCTCCCTGCGCAACGGCATAACCGTCGAGTACGCGGCCGCTTCCTACGCCCTCGACCCGAAGGGGCAGGCCAAGGCCGACTACACCTTCGTGTCCCACGCGCACCTCGATCACGTGCAGACCCCAGACCCGGGGAGCAAGGTCCTCGCGTCGAAGGAGACCCGGCTCCTGGCGAAGGCGAGGGGGTTCGACCTCGGAAAGACCACGGAGACGGCCGATGACGTCAATCTCCTTGACTCGGGGCACATCCTCGGGGCTCGCGCCATCTGCATCGGCGACGAAGTGCTCTACACCGGGGACGCGGCCGGCAGGGACCGGGCCTTCCTCGGCAGGTGCAGGACGAAGAAAGCCAGGGTGCTCATAACCGAATCGACCTTCGGCAGGAGCAACTACGTCTTTCCCCCTGTCTCCCAGATAGTGAAGGACGTGAACTCGACGATCGGGATGCTCTTCGACAAGGGACGGCCTGTCGTGCTGATGGGTTACGCGCTGGGCAAGTCGCAGATTCTCTCGCACCTGTTCGCGTCCTGGAGCCCATTCTACGTCCACGAGAAGGTGGCCGAGATCAACGATGTCTACGGACAGTGCGGGGTGAGCCTCCGGATGGGGAAGGTCGTCGGCGCCGACCTCGAGGGCCTCTCCCCGGGGCCGTGGGTCATGGTCGCGCCGATGATGAGCTCGCGTAGCAAGGTCGCGCAGCGGCTGAAGAAGGAGCACGACGCCGCGCTCGTGGCGTTCAGCGGGTGGGCCGCGGACCCGGGCTACGCCTACTCCATCGGGGCCGACTACGCCTTCGCGGTCAGCGACCACTGCGACTACAACGAGCTCCTCGGACTTGTGAAGGAGGTCTCGCCGGAGCAGGTCTACACGACGCACGGGTTCACGGCGGAATTCGCGCAGGATCTCAGGAAGCTCGGGTTCGACGCCAAGCCGCTCAGCGGCTATCAGGCTTTCCTGTCGGACTACTAGCGGACGGACTGCTATTCCTGGACCGCGGAGACAGCGACGTCCGAGTTCTCCGGCTTGAAGTTCTTCAGGAATGCGACGATCGCGACGAAGTTCGCGTTGTTGCTCGCGTTCTTGAGCGGGACCTTGATTTCCTGGTTTGCCAGGTTTATCGGAAAGGGCGTCTGAAAGCCCACCCTCGTGAACGCGACCGAAAAGAGGTGGAGCTTCCCGTCCAGGGCGTCGCGCACGACGTCGTCGGTCTCGGGGAACCTCCAGACCGAGAACGCAATCCCGTCTATCCAGTTCACGGTGGGGATGACGGACATCTGCTGGGCGAGGTTCTGCCGCATGACCTCCTCGAAGAAGGCCTTGTTGTCGTACTCCAGGACCTGGTGCAGGACTATCTCCTCGGTGGGCTCGTAGCTGATTTTGGGCATCTCCGCTTCCAGCGTACGGCCCGTTCACCCTTGTTAAATAAGGCTCGGTGCGGCGCGGCACACCGTCACGCAAGCGAAGCCCAAGATGGACCTCAGGCAGTTCGTCACCAAGGGAATCAAGTTTGGGTTCATCGGCGGCATCGGGACCGTCCTGAACCTGGGGATACTCTTCGGACTGACGGAGTACGCCCACCTCTACTACCTCTACTCCGAGCTCATCGCCATCATCCTGGTCTTCGGGTTCAACTACGTCGGGAACATACTGGTGGGGAACATCAAGATCGAGAGCGGGACGCGGGAGAACATCTCCTGGGCCCGCACGGTCTGGGACGCGGCGAGCCGACTAAGCTTTTTAAAATCGAGGTCGGGTGGACGGTGCGGGCCTTGAGTGGTTATAAAATCCAGCGATAATGATTCAGAGCAGAACAGTCCGACGCTCCCCTCTAACTACGACTGGAAGGTGCTGGAGCCTAGGGTCCGGCGGTTCAACTCGGAGGTGGACCTTCAGAACGCAGTCCGGGAGGCCCTGGGGAGGAACCCAGTCGTCGGCTATGTCGAGGGCCCGCCCACTCTCAACGGGGTCCCACACATAGGCCATATTCGCGGGAGGATAATGAAGGACCTGTGGTATCGGTTCAGCACCCTCTCCAAGAAGAACGTGGTCTTCAGGGCTGGGTGGGACTGCCAGGGGCTCCCGGTCGAGCTTCAGGCGGAGAAGGAGCTCGGCCTCTCGGGGAACAAGTGGGAGGACCTCAAGCAGATCGGCGAGGAGAAGATGGTCGAGGCGTGCAAGAGGCTGGTCACGAAGTACCTGGCCGCCTGGGTGGAGGCGGACGACCTCCTGGGGCTCCTCCTCGACCACGACAACGCGTACATGACCTACCGCGACTCGTACATCGAGAGGGAATGGATGTTCCTGGAGAGCGCCTGGAAGGACGGGATTCTGGGCGAGGGGTTCAAAGTGGTCCCCTACTGTCCCAGCTGCCAGACCTCGCTCAGCCACGCAGAGGCGGTCCTCGGCTACGAGACGCTGGAGGACCCGAGCCTCTACTACAAGGTCAGGACCTCCGACGGCGCTTTTCTGGTAATCTGGACGACGATGCCGTTCACGGTGGTGACGGACGAGATGGTCGGCGTGAAGCCGGAAGCCGACTACGCCTACGTCAGGGTCGGCGGCGAGGTCTGGATCCTCGGTGTCGAACGGATGGCCGCCCTCGCCAAGGAGCTCAAGCTCGAGTTCGGCGAGACCGTCAAGGTGGTCAAGGGGAAGGACCTCGAAGGGCTCCACTATGCCCACCCCCTCCTCGCGGAGATTCCCGGTCTGGAGAGGATCAGCAGGGAGGGGAAGATACACGTCGTCGTCTCCGAGGACTTCGTCGACACGGCCACCGGTACGGGCCTCGTCCACCTCGCGCCTGCCAACGGAGAGGAGGACTTCTTCGTCGCGACGAGGCGGAAAATGCCCGTCTTCGTGCCTATCGACGACAGGGTTTGCTTCACCGAAGACGCAGGCAGGTTCGCAGGGATGTTCGTCAGGGACTCCGACGCCCTCGTCACCAAGCTCCTCGGAGAGAAAGGGAACCTGGTCAGCGACGGCCGGCTCGAGCACGAGTACCCCACCTGCTGGAGGTCCGGGCACAGGCTGGTCTGGGTCGCGAGGAGGGAGTACTTCTACTGGATCGACCGGATAAAGGGCGACCTGGTCGCAGCCGCGGAGAAGGTCGAGTACTACTTCGACCAGCCGCGCAACCGTTTCCTGGAGTTCATCCGGCAGTCGCCGCCCTGGTGCATCTCGAGGGAGAGGGTCTGGGGTACCCCGCTCCCGATCTGGGTCTGCGCCGACTGCAAGGAGAAGGTTCCCGCCTTCTCGCGGGAGAGCATCGTCCGGCAGGCGGTGGCACTCCCCGACGGAGAGGGGTTCGAGCTCCACCGGCCGTGGATCGACAGGATCGTCCTGAGGTGCCCGAAGTGCGGGGGCGACGCCCACCGCGAGCCCTTCGTCCTCGATACCTGGCACAACAGCGGCTCGGCCCCCCTCGCGTCGTTCACAGACGAGGAGAGGCGAGAGCTGGTCCCCGTCGAGCATCTGACCGAGGGGATCGACCAGACCCGGGGATGGGCCTACACGCTGCTGGTGCTCAACGTCATCTACCTGAGGAAGCCGGAAGCCCCCTACCGTGCCTTCCTCTTCCAGGGGCACGTCCTGGACGAGAAGGGCCGGAAGATGTCCAAGAGCCTTGGTAACGTCGTCGACGCGCTCGGGCTGCTCAGGGAGGGCTCCGTGGACCTCCTCCGCTTCTACATCACCTGGAAGAGCTCTCCGGTGGACGCTGTGAGCCTCGACCTGAAGGAGATGGCCGGCCGCCCGTACCAGATCCTGAACACGCTCTACCACCTCCACGTATACCTGAAGCAGAACGGGGAGCAGGACGGATTCGACCCGGCCGTGCACGACATCGCCTGGGCCCAGCAGAAGGGCGTCCTGACCCTCATGGACCGGTGGCTCCTCGCCAGCGTCGACGAGGCCTCGGCCGAGATCAAGGCGTCCTACTCGGAAGGGCGCTACAACGACGCCTGCAAGCGGATCGAGACTGAGATAGTCGAGGTCCTCAGCCAGGGCTACGTCCGGATGGTCAGGAACGAGCTGTGGAGCGACTCGCCCGAGAGCCTCGACCGGCGCCTCGCGATTTACGCGGTGATAGCGTTCGCCCTGAAGACGCTCGACCTCCTGCTCCACCCCGTCTCGCCGTACATGACCGAGTACCTCTACCAGGAGACGTTCCTCGACGGGGCCTGGGCGCGCCCGCTGCTCGTACAAGACTTCCCGTTGGTCTCGATGCCGGCGACTGCGAAGGAGGACAAGGCGGTCGTCGACCTCGCCCTCGAGGTCGAGGGCGCTTGCAACTCGGCTCGGCAGAGGGCCAAGCTGAAGAGGAGGTGGCCCCTCCGGGAGATCCAGGTACTCGTGACCGAGTCCAAGCTCCCCCAGATGGAGAAGGCTAAGGACCTCGTCTCGCTGCTCTGCAACGTGAAGAAGGTCACGGTGGCGAGGAGCGTCTCCTCCCTTCCCATCTCGGTCACGCTGGCGCCGAACAGGTCGCAGATCGGAGCGCATTTCAAGGAGAAGACCCAGGCCGTCCTCAAGAGCTTCAGGGGGCTGGAGGGCGACGAGGCCTGGCTGGCCTTCCAGGCGGGCGAGCCCCTGCACGTCCAGACAGACTCCGGAGTGGTCGACGTCCCGATCTCGACGCTGATCTTCAGCTTCCAAGGGACGGGCGAGTGGGAGGCCGTCGCCAGGGACGGGATAATGATAGCCCTCGAGAAGGTCCGTGACGACGCGCTGATAGCCGAGGGGCTGCTCAGGGACATAGCCCGGAGGCTCCAGGCCCTCAGGAAAGCCAGGGGATACTCGCCCACGGCGATACTGGAGAAGGCCATGGTCGCGGGGCTGGACGAGGAGATGACCTCCCTGCTGAGACCTCTCGCCGGCGAGCTAAGCTTCTTGGTCCGGGTCAAAGGCGTCCGCATCCTCTCTGAGAAGAGCGAGGAGGGCGAGTGGGAGGAGGACGAGCTCGACGGCAGGCCGATCTACATCGACGTCTCCTGAGCCTAGTCCCCCGTGAAGAGGCGCCTGGCGAGCGAGTCCGGAAGGCCGGCCTCGACTATCTTCTTCGCCGACCTCTCGACGTCGTACTCAACGGCGCGGTGCTCGACCGCGATCTGCGCCTCGTTGACCTTGAGGAGCGCGTAGGACGCGCGTCTGTCGCCGGTCCGTGGCTGTCCGACAGAGCCCGGGTTGAAGACCGTCCCCTCCCGGTCCGCCCAGATGAACGGGACGTGGGTGTGCCCGAGCGCGATCACCTGCACGCCGAGCTTCTGCAGATAGTACCCGAAGAGGTCAGAGTGGGTGGCTGGATAGACATACTCGCCAAGGTTGTCCTCGGGGCTCCCGTGCGTCATGAAGACCCTCCGGCCTCCGAACGTGATCGTGCGGCTCAGGGGGAGCCCGGCCAGGAACTCCCTGCCCTCGTCGCTGATGTTCCTGGCGGTCCAGGCAACGGCCTGCATAGCGCGGGCGTTGAACTCGTTCGCCCTCCCGCTGAGGACGGCGGAGTCGTGGTTCCCGAGGACGCACTTCGCGCCCTTCTCCTTCAGGCGCGCGATCACCTCGTTGGGCGACGCGCCGTATCCCACCACATCGCCGAGGCAGTAGATCTCCATGTCCCCGATGTCTTCGAGGACCGCCTCCAGCGCCTCGAGGTTCGAATGGACGTCAGAGACGAAGGCCAGCTCCGCGGTCCAGGTCATCCCGGCCCGTCCGGGGGCCGACATTCCTTATATACCGAACACCGTTCTTCCGTCAAAGGCGGATATGGGAAGGAAGACGACCCTGATGGGGTTCTCGCTCTTCGGATTCGTGCTGGGGTTCCTGGCATGGCTCCTCCGCGCATCGGTCTCGAACCTGGTTTCAAGCATCGGCCTGAACCAGGACATAGCCGGCGCGATCCTCGCCGGGATTGCCGGCGGCTTCCTGATGCTTATCGCGGTGCTGGTCTGGAGCGCCGTGGACTAGTTCGTGGCCGCGAACCTGCGCTGTATTATCCGGTTTCTGGCCTCGGGGAACGGGGCATCGTGAAGCAGCTCGTTCCTTATCCCAGAGTCCTTGAGCAGCCCCGAGAGCGCGTAGTACCATGCGGAGGCCGGCGTCCCCTCCTGGTAGCTGGGCAGTTCGAGCCTGAATATCCTGGTCAGCGAGTCGTACTCGGCCGTGGACTCCTCTCCGAGCTCCTCCTGCATCAGGGCAAGCACCAACTTGACCGCGTTCTCGAAGCTCTCGTTCCTCAGTTTGGGCGCACCCCTCTCCTCCAGGATGTCGAGGAACTCGTGGCCGATGCTCTCCATCTGCGACTCGTCCCTCACCACCCTCGTGACCGCCTCGACGAATATCCGGCTTATGCCCTGTCCGTCTATGAGGAACGGGAGGTTGTCGGCGTTGGAGATCGAAGCGAGCGTCTTGGACCCGGTGGAGGCCTTCCAGAACTCCTCGAAGAGGTCCTCGCTGAACGCGCCCCTCAGCTCCGGGAGCATGAACTGGAACCCCCGACCGGTCTGGCTGTTGATGAGCAGAACCTCGCCGTTGTCGATCATGAACGCGCTCCTCCCCGACATGTGCTTGCCGTACCTGATCTTCAGCTTGGATGAGGCGAACGGGAACGTGGGAAGGACGGCCGGGACCGAGGCGACTACCCTCACCTCGACGTCCTGCCTGCAGACCGTCTCGATCTCCTCCGAGCACTCCTGGATCAGGTGGAGGCCCCAGCTGTCGACGGCGCACCTTATGCTGCCCTGGGCCTTCAGGATCGCCTCCTTGAGCTTCATCAGGGTGCTCTGGGACCCGAGCGAGAGGTACCTCTCCTCGACCGAGTCCTGGGGCATGATGTTCTTCTCCCTGAGCTTCTTGAGCGAGCCCATCGCCCTCTTCAGGGACCTAACGTTCCTCTCCCGGTCGACCAGGACTCCCTGGAAGACGTCGGGTGGGAGCGCCTCGAACCTCACCGGCTTCCCGTCGAGCTCCTTGACGACCTGTTTCTTGACGAGCTGGAGGGCTACCTGGTAGACCTTGGTCCTCGGGACCATCGAGACGTACTGGAGCTGGTTGACCGTGCTGGGACCGCCCGAGAGCAACGCCACGTAGACCTTCGATTCGTACTCCGTCAGGCCGAACCCCTGGAGACCAGAGGAGATTTCACTGACTTCGTTAGCGGACAGCAACCGAGACACACTCCAAGACCATTGTCACCGAGACCTCTCACTTCGTGGTAACAGGTTTCGATAAGGAGTCTTGTCAGCGGGAGTCAACAAAGACGTCAAGAATAGCTAGAACGGCCGCCCGTCCCCTCCCCCCGTCGCAGGGCGGG
This sequence comes from Candidatus Gagatemarchaeum stordalenia, assembly GCA_003164815.1. GTDB lineage: Archaea > Thermoproteota > Nitrososphaeria > Nitrososphaerales > Gagatemarchaeaceae > Gagatemarchaeum > Gagatemarchaeum stordalenia. Next base: position 107,504 of record PLUF01000094.1, on the reverse strand, counting down.
ACGGCGGAGGCTGGGAGGTGTCACCGAGCACCCTGTCACCGCGGAGACATTGGCTCAGGTCACGCCGCCGATTTATCCTCGCCTCAACCAACCCGAGGCAACATGAGCACTTTCAGCAGCAAGTGGGAGAAGTCAAACAACACCGGATTCACGACGAGAATGCGTGAGTCCGTCAAGAATCCAGGTCCTCTGAAGCCAAGGTTGGACCTAGCAATACGCCAAATCCAGGTGCAGGTCGCAAAGCTCGACGCGACCACAGCGAAACTGAGAGAGAGGGACGCTTCGATCTTCAACAAGGTCGTTTCATCCATCCAGAAGCATGACTCACAGCATGCTTCAGTCTACGCGAATGAGCTCGCGGAGGTAAGGAAGATGAACAGGATGGTCACACAGGCCAAACTGGCTCTCGAACAGATAACGCTCCGCCTCAACACCATCACAGAACTCGGCGACATAGTCGTCACCCTCACTCCTGCAATGTCCGTGATCCGCAGCGTGCGGCAGGGACTCGTCAGCGTACTCCCGGAGGCCGAAGGAGAGATCGGGGAGATATCAGGCCTACTCAGCAGCATCCTGGTGGATGCCGGCACTGTGGGCGGATACAACCTGAACTTCGAGGCTGCCAATGAGGACGCAGAGAAGGTCCTTGCAGAGGCTGCAGCAGTGGCAGAGCAGAGAATGAAGGAGAAGTTCCCGGAGATCCCCTCCGGACTCCCCTCTGTGGAAGGTTCCGCAGAGACATCCTAGGGAAACCGAGAGTGGGGTACGTGCCCGCGGGGCTGAGAAACTTGCCGCGCGGGCGAAACACCCACTCTACTCCTCTTTTTCTTCAATACCCTGAAAGGGTGCCCACAGTTTGACCTCCGGTCGTCTTCTCTTCCAGCCGAGATTTGTCGCACGTTTAGTTTTTTGTTTCCGATTGTTGACCAAGATGGTGATTACTCAGTCCGTCTCCGGTACCCTCAAGAGTGGTTAGTGGGATCTATTTTGGGGAAGATTAGCTCCGTGTTCTCGCTCCGCACGACGAAGGACGGGGATTACAAGAACAAGATCGTGGTCGCGCTCAAGGAGATCGAGATACAGCGGCGCGAGCTCGAGGGCCTGAAGGTCCGCCTCGCCGAGAGGCGACAGAAGCTCTTCGACTCTACCGTCAGGTCGCTCCAGGAGAAGAACAAGTCCAAGGCGAACGTCTACGCCAACGAGCACGCCGAGGTCAGGAAGACGATCAGGATAGTCGAGGCGAGCGAGCTGGCGCTGACCCAGGTCTCCCTCCGGCTCCAGTCGATCATGGAGGTCGGCGACGCGATGGTTCACGTGACAGCGGCCTTCAAGTCGCTGAAGACGGTCTCGAAGACCATGGAGGACTTCGTGCCCGCGCTCGACGCCACCTCGACGAGCATCAACAACACCCTGACCGAGACCATGGCCCAGATGGGCCAGATCTCTCCCGGGATAAACGTGGACGTCCACACCGAGAACGCCGAGGAGCTTGTGGACCAGGCCAGGCGGTTCGCGGAGGAGCAGGCGGAGAAGCTCAAGATGAGCCTGCACGTCATGCCGAGCAGGTACGAGGAGGAGATCCACCGGACGGACGACCACATCCCCATACTCGCGACGGGCGACGACAGTGACGATGAACAGGTCATCCTCGGCACCCTATTCGGCCCTAGCTCCGACCCCAAGACGGAGGGAGAGGTCCTGAGGTATGCGACCTCGCACAACGGAGTGATCGACGTCTCCGAGACCTCCTCTGACCTTGGGATACCCCAGGACGAGGTCGAGCATTCGATGATACGGCTGGTCGCCGCGGGCAAGGTCAAGTCACAAAGAAGGAGTGAATCATAGCGATGAGCGTAGTAGCCGCCAGAGAGCTTGAAGAAGATGCAAGGAAGTACGCGGGCGAGGCCATCCGCCTCGACTCGCAGGGTGCCCACGGGATGGCCATCCAGAACTACCAGAGGGCGATCTCGACCCTGATCAAGCTCGTCCACCTCTACCCGGATTACAAGCTCAACAGGCACTACATGGAACGTGCAGGGCTCTACCAGGAGCGGGTCAAGGCCATCCAGCAGGCTCACGGTTTGATTCCACGAGACATACAGCCAGAAGAATCGGCCTTCCCACCGATGACCGTGCCGACGGGAAGCCCCGCCGAGACAGTGAACGGCCACGCGCCGGAGGGAGGGAACGGGGCGGCGAAGGGGCCCCAGATGGTCCAGCAGCTAAAGTCGTCGTTCAGTGAACTGGTTGTAAAGGAGAAGCCGAACGTCCGCTGGGACGACGTGATCGGGCTCGACGACGCGAAGCGCGCGATCAGGGAGTCCATCGTCTTCCCGTTCGAGCGTCCCGACCTCTTCCCGCTCGGGTGGCCCCGCGGGATGCTCCTCTACGGTCCCCCCGGGTGCGGAAAGACCATCCTCGCGGCGGCGACCGCGGCGGAGATCAACGGGTACTTCATCTCCATCGACGCCGCATCGATCATGTCCAAGTGGCTCGGGGAGGCTGAGAAGAACGTAGCCAAGCTCTTCACCGAGGCGAGGAAGCTCCTCGAGAAGGGGGACCCGGTCATCATATTCATCGACGAGCTCGACTCGATGCTCGGCTCCCGGAACAACGAGGTCGGAGGCGAGATCAGGGTCAGGAACCAGTTCCTCAAGGAGATGGACGGGATCCAGGACAAGGGCAAGCACACCCACCTGTACACGATCGGCGCGACGAACAAGCCGTGGGCCCTGGACTGGCCGTTCCTCCGGCGCTTCGAGAAGCGCATCTACGTCCCTCTCCCCAACTTCGAGGGGAGGATATCGATGTTCAAGAACTACACCGCCCCGATAAACGTCGACCAGACGATAAGTCTGGAAGACCTCTCCCGGATCTCCGAGGGGTACTCAGGCTCGGACATAAGAGACATCTGCCAGGGCGGGCAGCTGAGGGTCGTGCGAGAGCTCTTCGAGAGCGGCAAGGCCGTCGACAAGACCGTGCAGCCCAGACCCATAGTGATGACGGACTTCAAGGAGATAATGAAGTCGCGCCGCCCAAGCGTCTCACCGGACATGCTGCGCGCCTACACCAACTGGACCGAACAGTACAAGGCCCTCTGAGCGGTCCAGACGAGGACGGAGGAGCGCGGAGAGTAGCTCTCCCAGCAGGAAAACGCGGCTGCAAACTAGGATTTCTTCAATCTTCATTAAGCTCCGGCCGAGGACGGGAGGTGCGTTGGAAGACCTTCTCTCCATCTCGGAGATCCGGAGCAGGATCGGGCAGAAGATCCGGGTCGCAGGCTGGGTCCATGATGTCCGGCTGCTCGGCGGGATTAACTTCGTTCTCCTGCGAAACAGGGAGGGCATCATTCAGCTCACCACGCCTAAGAAGAGCGTCACGCAGGAGATCCTGGACGCCGTCTCCTCGCTCCATCCCGAGGACGTGATAATCTGCACCGGCCTAGTCAAGGACTCCAAGATAGCGAGGAACGGGTTCGAGATAATCCCTGACTCGATAACGGTCCTCAGCGCGTCGGCAACACCGCTCCCACTCGATCCCCGTGGTATAACGGACGCCAATCTCGACACGAGGTTCGAGTGGCGGACGCTGGACCTGAGGAGACCGGAGACGACCGCCCTCTTCAAGGTGGAGGCCGCCCTGATCTACGGGATGGAGTCCTATCTCCGCCAGGAAGGCTTCATCCAGGTCTTCACCCCCAGCATCCTGGGGGGAATCTCGGAGGGTGGCTCCGAGGTATTCAAGATAGACTTCTACGGCAAGCCCGCGTTCCTCCGCCAGGACCCACAGCTCCACAGGCAGCTCGCCATGGCCGGAGGGCTGGGCAGGGTCTACGACCTCGGCGCGAACTGGCGCGCCGAGCTTTCGCACACGCCGCGGCACATGAGCGAGCACAGGACGATCGCTCCCGAGATGTCGTTCGTGACCGACGAGCGGGACACCATGCGCGTCGAGGAGGGGATGATCGTCTCCGCGATACGCTCTGTCCTGGGCTCGTGTACGACCGAGCTAGAGCTCCTCAAGGTCTCGCTGGAGGAGCCCAAGACGCCCTTCCCCGAGCTCGCGTTCCCGGAGATCTATCCCCTGCTCGAAGGCCTGGGGCACAAGCTCCCAGAGGACTCGGACCTGGACCGGGAGTCGGAGAAGCTCCTGAGCGAGCACGTAAAGAACGAGTTCGGCTCAGACTTCTTCTTCGTCAACCGGTTCCCTTCGAAGGTCAAGCCGTTCTACGTCATGCACGTGGACGAGAACCCGAGATACGCGCGCTCGGTCGACATGCTCTACAAGGGGCTCGAGCTATCGTCGGGAGGGCAGCGGGAGCACCGCCACGACAGGATCCTGGAACAGATCCGCGAGAAGGGGATGAACGAGGAGGAGCTAAAGTGGTTCACGGAGCCTTTCAGGTTCGGCGTCCCGCCCCACGGAGGGTTCTCGCTCGGGATCGAGAGGTTCACCGCCCAGATGCTCAACATCGCGAGCGCAAAGGAGGCCGCGCTCTTCCCGCGAGATCCAGAAAGGCTGCAACCCTAGGTACGCTGACGCCGTTCTCGTGTTCCTCAGAGGCGCACTGTCGCTTCGCGCTCGAACTCGACCATGAGCTCGATGCCCTTCACCTGTTTCACGATTTTCTTGAGGAGCTCGATCTCGCCCGAGAGGCGCTCGACCCTGCGTCCGGGGATGATGGCCTTCGTGAGCTTGCTGCCGTCGGGGAGCCAGACCGTGTTGACCGTAAGAAGCCTTATGGGGTAGAACAGGTCCTCCAGGAACCTCCTCTCGGAGTTCGAAGCCGCTATCACCCAGACCCGACCCTTGAGCTGTTCTTCCAGCTTCTGCTTTATCTCGGGTTTCGACCTCACGATGGCGGCGTCCGACTGCTCGACTTCTAGGACATAGCTTCCGTCTACGTGGAAACTCCTAAGGAGCGTCATCTTGTTCACGTCCTGGATCTTCTCCGCCAGCTTCACGAGCGCGCGGGAGACCTGTATGTCCGCCTCGGTTATCTGTCCCGCCGTGAGCTTGGCCTGACATTTACCACAAAGGATGCCTGTCTTTGCGTCGAACGCGCAAATGGGGATTCTAAGTGGCAAGAGAACGATAAAGCTAGCTATTGCTTCCAATATAAAAATATCGGCCGCGAAAACACTCACACAGTCCCTCCACCCCGACGGCCCCGTCGGACTACTTCGAGAGATGGATTTCCATCGAGCTGACGTCGCTTGTCGTGCCCGAGTCGATGCTCTTCACGAGCTCAGTCCCTAGTTCGATGCTCTTCACCGTGACGTCGGGGACGAACTTCTTGGTCAGAATCTGAGCGGCGTCGACGGCCTTCGAGATTGCCCTCCCGCGCGCCTTGAGGGTTATGTCGACCGCGCCGTTCTGGAAGAGGGTGAGGCACGCCATTACGTAGCTCATCGTCGGTTTCTTGCCGACGAAGACGGTGCTGTCGCTTCCATGTTCGCCCATGATATTCTTCGAGGCGCGCAACGCCGATTGTTATTTATCCTTAATGGAGCGGGCTTCTGTTTATTCCTTGGGTGGTGAGTTCGCCTGTAAACCCCTCGGGCGGCGATCATCGCCCGATGGTCAACAACCTCGGGCATAACCCGAAGACTTGACAGAACCTGGAGCGGGAGTCCACTAGTTCCCCGGGTCCGTTCCGCTAAGTTTATGCAACATCCGCGCTTCGACCGGGCGTGCGTCTCTTCGAGTACCAGGGGAAGGACCTCTTCAGGAAGTACGGTATCCCCATCCCCGAATCTGTGGTAGTCCGGACCGATGCCGAGCTCGACTCGGCCCTTCAGAAGGTCGGGCTCCCGGCGGTTGTCAAGGCCCAGGTCCTGGCGGGGGGCAGGGGAAAGGCCGGAGGCGTCGCCGTCGTGAAGAGCAGGGACGAGGCCAGGAAGGCGGCCTCGAGGATTAGGCAGCTCCGGATTGGCGGCGAGAGGCCGAGCTCTCTCCTGGTCGAGAGGGCCACCCCGATTCGTGAGGAGATGTACCTCTCGATAACGCTCGACAGGGGGACGCGGAGCTTCGTGATCATCGGTGCGAGGGTCGGCGGGGTAGATGTCGAGTCGATGCAGGGGAAGATAATGGAGCCCGTGCCCGTCGACGGGCTCAAGGAATGGGCCGCCAAGTCGGTGGCGTTCCGGATGAACCTCTGGGGCCAGGACGAAGCCCAGTTCGTCCGGATACTCATGGACCTCGAGAGGCTCTGCAGGGAGGAGGAGTGCGAGCTGGCGGAGATCAACCCCCTGGCGATATCCGGAGACGGGACGATGGTGGCCCTCGACTCGAAGATAGTCATCGACGACAACGCCCTCTTCAGGCACCATGAGTTCTCCCAGCTCCCTCCGGAAGACCCGCTAGAAGGCGAGGCCTCCAAGGATGGGTTCTCGTTCGTCAGGCTGGACGGCGACCTCGCGGTCGTGGGGAACGGAGCCGGGCTCGTACTCTCGACCCTGGACCTGGTGGCAGACGCGGGAGGCGTGCCGGCGTGCTTCCTCGACCTCGGAGGGGGGTCCCAGCAGGAAAGGGTGGAGGCGGCGCTGAGGCTCGTGAAAAAGCTCCCCAACACGAAGAGGGTGCTCGTGAACATATTCGGCGGGATAACCCGGACGACCGACGTCGCCGCGGGGCTCAAGAAAGTCGTCGGCGAGGGCGGGATGCAGCCGATCTACGCTAGGATAAGCGGCGCGGAGGAGGCGCAGGCTAGGAGCCTGCTCGCAGGCACTCCGGTGAAGCTATACCCGACGGCGGCCGAGGCGGTCAAGGCCGCGGTGAGCAAGGCATGATGCTGCCAGAGAGGGGGGCGCCGATAATCGTCCAGGGGATCACGGGGCACTACGGCAGCCTCCATGCAGGCCTGATGCTCCAGTACGGCACGAACGTCGCCGCCGGGGTCACCCCCGGGAAGGCCGGAGAGCGGATAATGGGCGTCAGGGTCTACGACAAGGTCGCCGACGCGGTCGCCAAGACCGGAGCGACGAGCTCGATCATCTTCGTGCCAGCGCCGTCGTTCTACGCTGCGGCCGAGGAGGCGTTGCGGGCCGGGATCAAGTTAGTTGTAGCCATAACCGAGCACGTCCCGATTAGGGACGAACTGAAGCTCGTCGAGCTCGCGAAGACCATGGGGGCCACAGTGATCGGTCCGAACACGCCCGGCCTCATCATCCCTTCGAGGCTGCTGAAGCTCGGGATCGTGCCCGCGACTTCATTCAGGCCGGGGAACGTCGCGCTCTTCTCGAGGAGCGGGACCCTCATGTACGAGATCGCGAACCTCCTCTCGACCAACGGGTTCGGGCAGGCGGTCGCGCTCGGCATCGGGGGCGACCCGATAAACGGGTCAACGCTGACGGACTGCTTCGACTGGGTTCGGAACCGGGAAGAGGTCAAGGCCGTCGTCGCCGTCGGCGAGATTGGAGGGGACGCGGAGGAGAGGCTAGCGAAGTACATCATCGACACCAAGTTCGCCAAACCCGTCTTCGCCTATGTGGCGGGGAGGGCAGCCCCGAAGGAGAAGAAGATGGGGCACGCCGGCGCGATAATCTACGGGAACCTCGGGACCGCAGAGTCGAAGATCGCCGCCCTGCAGGGTGCCGGGGTGAAGGTCGCCATGACCCCGGCGGGGATCCCTGAGCTACTCGCCTCGAGCCTGAAGAAGTAGAGACGGCAGCCTCCTTGCTGGGTCGGATCAGACGGCCCTCAGGTACGGGGCAGCCTCCTTCCTCACGACCCTCTCGATGGTCAGGTCGAGGACGACCTCGGCTATGTCCCTGGCGTATTCCGCTATGCGCTTCTGCGAGTCGACCAGCAGCTGGATGGTGTAGTACGCCTGTATCTCCCTCTCATCCAGCGACCTGATCAGTTCGTCCTCCATGTCGACGAACCGCTTGGCCTTCTCGACGACGACGTCCGCACCGCCGTAGTCTCTCTTGAAGAGCGAGAGCAGGGCCTCTTCGACGAGCCCTGCGGCGTACTCGCTCATCGAGCCCAGCCTTACAACGAGCTGCTTCGACAGGGGCTTGTCCAGGACTGCCACGACCTTCGCCATCCTGCTCGCGTGGGACGCGATGCGTTCGACGCTCCTTGCCACCTGGGTGTAACCCAGCAGATCTCTGGGCTCGAGGATGGCCTCCTTGGAGATCCCCTGGCTGATCGAGACGTTCAACTGGCGGATTACGTACAGGCCGAACCTCCCGACCTCATCGTCCCTCTGGATGACGCCCTCGGCGAGGGCCTTGTCATGGTTCTCGAGGGCGGCAGCCGCGTCCCTGTGCATGGACGAGGTGATGAGGAGCATCTTCTTCAGCGCGTTGTCGACGCTGAGCTCGGAGTAGCCCAGCAGGACGTGGACCGTTATCTTGTCCTTCGAGTCGGCGACTCCCTCGGTCCCGATGAGGTGCCTCCTTACGAGGTCCTTGATCGCGTCCCTCTTCGCCGAGCCGAGGAACCCGTTCCCTCCCCTGATGCTGATCTGGCTGTATCCGAGGATGTAGAGCGAGACGATCTTCCTGAAGAGGGAGTCGGGTCCGTCCCTGTCCGAGACCTCGATTATCGCCTCCTGTCTCTCGCTCACGGGCTCGGTGACGTCCGCCGTGACCAGAAGCGAGGCGAGGCTCGGCCGCGTTATGACTATCTCCGAACCCTGGCGCAAGCCCATCTCCCTCACCCACTTCTTGGGGAGGGCGACCATGCATGAGGACTTTCCTGAGATCTGCACCTTCCTCCTTTCTTTCTCTTGCAGTGCTACCATGTTACAATGACCAATCCGCTGCCTTCTACACCCCAACTCCATATATATTCGTTCACATTCCGCAATTTGCCATATGTTTACTGTAATTAGGATAAACCTTTAGTAAAGTACACTTGTTCTACCCCGCATTATCATGTTTCTCGTGGCCCCTTCGTCTGCCGAGAATGGAGAATAAGCCGTGTGAGGTGCCTCTCGTAATTATTCGTGCTAATGAGGTTATGACACTTGGGACAGATTGGCATCGTCTCACGTTCATGTGGTTCGGCTATTATGCCTCGCTCAGCATCCCGCCCTCCCTGTCTTCGATCTCTTCGGACCCGCGCTGTTTCGCCTTCTGGCCGAGCCGGACTGCTTCTCTCACGGGTAGAACCGGATTGAACCCGAGAGCGAGGCGGTTTGGCAAAGACCCGGCTCGCGCTAGACCTTTATTCGGATGCTGTTATCGACCACTTCGACCTCGTAAGCGCGCAGGTCGGTCGCTTCCTTGCGGGTCGCAAGCTTCATCAGGGCGGGGACGTTCTTCACGACCTTCCCAGTGGTAACCTCGAACTGGGCCTTGTGAACCGGGCAAATTACCGCGCGGTCCTTCACGTCGCCCTTGGGCAGGTATCCAAAATAGTGAGAACACACCGCGTCCATCGCGTAGATCTTCCCGCCGATCTTTAACAGGAGGATCGCATTGCCGCCGACGGCCACGCCGAACATCGAACCTTCTTTCGCTTCCTCCACTCCGGCGACCTAGACGAAATTGCCTTCTCCCACCTTAGAAAGATTGGACAGGCTCATGTCACCTTGTCCAGGTAGATCGAGTCTCCCTTGAACTCGACCTTGTAGGTCCTCAGCGGCCGAATCTCGATGTCGGCCATTATCTCGCCCATGTTCTTGAACATCACCACCACCTCTGGCGGCATCTTCTGCATGAGCTCTGGGGACATCCCCATTCGGACCCCCTCGATATTGCGGCCGCTCGTAACATCGAACTTCGCTCCGTGGAGAGGACAGGTAACTATGTTTCCCTCCAGCTTACCTCTCGCGAGGCTCGCCCTCTGATGGCCGCAGTCGTTCTGCGTCGCGTATATCTTGCCACCAACATTAGAGAGCAAGACATGCTCGCCGAATGCCGTGACACGCTTCATGGTTCCGACAGGGATTTCGCTCGTTCGCGCCACTTCGACGGACATTTTTACTATCGCACGCCCCATATTGGTCACCCGATATAAGCCTGCTGGGGGTCAGATACTCATGTAGGGAAGAGCCTCCCTAGTATAACGATTGTAATGGATGATGACATTCCGTGCGACATGGGCGGGATGCTTTCATTCATGATTCTCTGGCTCCTCTCCAAGCGTCCGAGGTACGTTCAACGCACCGCTGAGTATCCGGAAAAGGTCGGTCAGCACCACCCCTACCGCTCCTCCTCTGCCGAGTCCGCCTTGACGACAATCTCGATGAGCCTGCGCCTCGCCATATCGAGAGACCTTTCGCTCCGGCTGCATAAGCGCGCCACGACTAGTTCATGTTAGTAAGGGATGCCGGGGTCGACCGAACCGTGCACTAGGTGACGACCACTGTGAAGTAGACGGACCTGTAGATACTCCCGTTCGTCACCGTGGCAGCAGCAATGTAGGTGCCGGGCTGCATGTTACTCGCTGCTGCGATGGTGACCCCCACACTGCTTCCGCCCGAGGACGACACCGGCGACCCCGGCGTGAACGAGAGGTATTTCGCGCTGCCGTTGTTGAACTCGTTATCTGAGAATTGTAGCGAGACGTTCTTCTCCTGAACTGCCCCTGACAGTTGGATCTTCATCTGGGTCGAACCGCCGGGCGCGACTTGGACCGATGCGCTCCCGAGTGAGATGGAGAACGGCGGGACGTAGGAGCCGTTGACGAACCCGACGAAGCCGCCCGCGGCAGCGAACCAAGCCCCGTCCGGCGCGAGACCCATGGTCACCATGTTGATTCCGTCAGTCGGGTCGGTTATCGTCGTCAGGTTGTAGAGAGGGGGGTTCGAGACGTTGTACTCAGTCAGCTGTGTCGAGTTGTCGTAGATCACTCCCATCCGGTTGCCGTAGTGCTCGTTGAACCATACCGCCGTCCCGTTCGACCCATCGAAGTAGGTCAGGACCCAGGGGGTGTAGGGCACCGTGGAAGTGGGGTAGATCGTCCAGCGGTTTGTCGTGAAGTTCAGGAAGGCCATCGCCGAGGCCGAGTGCTCGGTGGCCCAGAGGCCCCCCTCCCCGAGGGCGAGGCCGGTCGGCGCATAGAGCGTCTGGTTCTCCCCCACGGGCGAGAAGACAGGGTTTGAAGAGGCCGAGTTGAAAGAGAAGACCTGGGCGAGCTCAGGGTCTGCCCCGTCGAGGGCGAGGACATATCCGGCTGTGCTGTCGCTCTTGAACAGCACGTAGACAGATTCCCAGTACTTCGCCGTCGGGAGGTTGTAGTAGTCCACCGTGCCGTTGGTTGGGCTCACCCTCCCTATGGCCGCTCCCAGCTTGCTCTCTGTGAACCATAGGTAGTTGTTGGGGCTTACGGCGAGGGTGTAGGGCGTCGTCCCGTTCGCGAGGTCTATCTTCTGGGCCTGTCCGGTCGACGGGTTGACGCCGACCAGCCTCGAGTAGAGGAAATCGCTGCCCCAGACCGATCCGTTCCAAAGGGCGACCCCCCAGATCTGGGTCGCCATCTGGCAGTTGCTTATCGATGCGGGGTCGGGATAGGGCCACTTGTACTCGGTAATGGTGCCGTTCGGGAAGAGGTGAGCGACCCCAGGAAGCCCCCATTCTCCGAACCAGGCCGAGCCATCTGGAGCAACGGCCACACCGCTCGGAGTCCTGTTGGCCGGGAGCGTGTACTCCGTAATGGCGCCGAACGTCGTGTAAGCCAGTCTCTGGTCTACCTCGGGCGCGGCCGCCGTGCACGCAGTCGTACTGCTCGAGTTCGAAGACGATGAGCCCACAGTCGTGCCCGAGGGCTGCATCCCGAACGAGTAGAAGCCGGCTAGCGCTGCGCTCCCGAAGAGCACGATGGCTATAACTGCCAGATACTTCGGGTTAACCCGGCGCTTTGGGCCATCGCCCTGCGTGGCCATGAAAAGGCGGAGAAAATCTCGGGAGTTAAGACTTGTGGCTCAGTGGTCGACCGCACGCGAGCCTACCCAGGGGGAACGACGAGAAACCCCTCTTTTGGGGCGTACCTTGGCAGCCGCCCCGGGTCCGCGAGGATGCACTGGGGCGGTATGTCTAGCCCGACGTCGTAATCGTGAGGATCTCTGCCTGCTGCGGGTCCAGAGGACGGCAGTTCATCCCGCCGCTAGCCATGCAGTCAGGGCTGACGGGGAGGTTCGCTAACTTGTCGACCACATCCATGCCGGCTACCACCCTGCCGAAGACCGTGTACTGCCCGTTGAGGAAGGAGTTGTCGGCCAGATTGATGAAGAACTGCGAGCTCCCGCTGTTGGGGTCGGACGTCCGTGCCATCCCGAGGGACCCGATGTCGTTCGCGTATCCTTCGCCGACCAGGGTTCTGCTGGTCTCGAGAGGGACGGTCTGGCTCGAGCCCGTGCTCCCCCACATGGAGGGGTTGCCTCCCCCGTTTCGGCTCGTCGGGTCGCCTATCTGTATGGCGAAACCCTTGACGATCCGGTGCCAGACCAGGTTGTTGTAGAACCCGGTGTTGGCGAGGCTGATGAAGTTCGCTACAGTCTTCGGCGCCGCCTTCGGGAACAGTTCCACTTCAAAGGTCCCCTGAGTCGTCGAAATTGTCACGCGCGGACCGGGTCCGCTGGATGTTGTCGAGTCCAAGCCTTTCGGCGTGCTCTCCGGAGTGCCGGTATTAGGACTCTTGGGCTCACCGGCTGCCGGGGCCCCTGTCCATCTACGGCGTGCTCTGGATGGTGACGCTGATTAGAAGAGCTTGGCCTGGATTCAAGGGTGGGCATGTAAGACCATTGCTGCTCGAACACGTCGAGGCGACAGGGAGTGCGCCGATCGCCTGCACCGCGTTCATGCCCTGCACGACCATGCCGAAGACAGCGTACCCCGAGCCCAGCGAGGAGACGTTGTTGACTAGGTTGATGAAGAACTGGGATGATGCACCGTCGCCCTGCGCGATGGTATTGGCCATCGCCACGTAGTACTCCCCCTCAGGAAGTCCGCTGTTCTCAAAGGGAATCGTCGTCCCCGAGCCTCCCTGCCCCCAATTGCTCTCGTCACTTGGAGCTCCCTTTGTGTTTGGGTCCCCAGTCTGTATTATGAATCCCGCGACGATCCGGTGCCAGACAAGGTCGTTGTAGAACCCTGTATTGGCGAGGTTGACGAAGTTCGCGACCGTCTTGGGCGCGTCCGCGGGGAACAACTGAATCGTTATGTTGCCCTGGGTGGTATCAAGGACCGCGTACTCTCCAGTTCCAGAGGACGTCGAGCTACTGCTGCTCGTCGTCTTGGTCCCTCCTCGTGCCTCAATATCGTACACGGCCCCTATGGCTACGACGAGTATGACAACGACCGCTATGCTGAGGTAGAGGTTGCGACGGGAGGACTTCTTCCCTCGCCTTGACTTGCGTGCCATTCGCGTCAGGCCTATCAATACTCAGGATTAATACCATTCCTGCGTTGTCTCCTTGCACGGCCTTTTCCCGACCCACCCCAACCCATTCCGGCCCGACGCCCTCGAAAAGTCCTTAAGGGGCGTTGGGAGGGCTGGGGAAGAACCGATTAGAATTGCCAATCGCTGACGTTACCAAGAAGCAGATAGCGCAGAAGAAGCGCCTCTTCCTGAAGGTCTGTCTTAAGTGCGGTTCGAGGAACCCTCTCGCGGCTACGAGGTGCAGGAAGTGCCACGCCTCTGACCTCCGGCTCAAGAACCGCTCCGTGGGCCTCAAGAAGTAGGTGCCCTACGCCCGGGTTGCTGGGTCCGCTCGGCGCCGGGAATAGGTTCTTCTCGGAGCCCCTTCATCGCTCGGAAGTGGAGATCTAATGACGGAATCGAAGGACTCCCAGCGCCGTCTCCTCCTCGCAGGAGCCGTGAGCCTGGCCGCGTTCATCCTTACAACCGTCCTCGTCTTCTCAGGCGCTATTCAGGGCGCAGACAACTCCCTGGCGCTCGCGATAGACCAGGGGTACCTCGGAAGCGCGCTGAACCAGCTGATGGTCGACGCGACGAACTACGGCCGCGAGTACTTCTGGATCGGAGTCGTCGCGGTCATGTTGCTCCTCGGGAAGGGTCCGACCAAGCGACTGGCGCTGGAGCTGGCGGTACTGTTCATGGTCGGGATCGTCGCCGGGGACGTGCTCAAACCGGTCCTGTTCAGGGAGAGGCCGTTCGAAGCCCTGGCCGGGATAGTTCAGCGAGTCGCCACCGACACGGACTCCTCCTTCCCCTCGGGGCACGCGCTGATAGTCTCGATAGGAGGGGGTTTCGCCATCTCTAAGTTCAAGAAGAAGAGCGTCGCGATCCTGCTCGCCTTCGAGGCGGCGGTCGTCTGCTACTCGAGGGTCTACGTGGGGGCGCACTATCCGACCGATGTCCTGGGTGGGGTGTTTCTCGGATTCTCCATAGCCCTCCTCGGGACCTTCGTCCTCGAGAAGTACCTCCGAACCGCGCTCGATCGCGCTTCCAGATTCGTGGGACGCGTCCTGAGGTGGGGGTACTTCGACCTCTAGCTCCGGCGAATAACGTTAAATCCGGTTCATCGTCAGGCGCAGGCAAGGGCCGGTCGTCTAGCCTGGTTTGGACGTCAGAGCGATCCGTCAAGCTCTCACACGGCGAAAGCTGAAAACCGCCAAGGTCCCCGGTTCAAATCCGGGCCGGCCCACTTCTCTCTCAAACCTGGCCGCGATGACCCGGCCTAGAGCATCACGAGTTTAACGCTCTTGATCCCTTCTTCCTTCTGAAAATCCTTCGCCATCGTCGCCACCTCGTGTGAGCTTCCCTCAAGGAGGAACATCTCCACGCAGTTTTTCTTCGTGATCTTGTTGTGGATGTGGGTCCTTACGATGTCGTCGTAGCGGTGCTTGATCCGTGTCACAGGCTCCTCGTTCTCTTCAGTGTGCGTGAGGACGATCACGGCGCTCCCCTTCCCTGCCAGCGAGTTCTTCTCCCTGACGTCCTGCAGCATCAGGCGGATGCTCGCCCTGACGAGCTCGGACCTGCCGGTGAATCCCAGAGCCTGCTGCAGATCGTCCATCTCCTTCATCATGCTCTCGGGGAACGAGAGGCTCACTATCGGCATTGCGAGTCTGTGATACTAGGCCTGATATAAGATGTTGACCCTTTCTTAACAAGCCGGACCGCTGGCGCGCGGGTCCCTCTCGGGCCTTCCCTCAACAACCTCCTCGTTCCTGAAGACGCGGCTTGAGCCACAACGCTTAATCTACCAGGACATCACTTGTGAGCTATGCTAGGTTTCGCCGAGACCTTGGGCGGCACGCTGGCGTCGTTCATCATCCCTGCCGCGGCGGGGCTGGCGATAATCTCGTTCGCGGCCCGCTTCCTGAACGCGAAGTACCTGGCCGCCTTCGCGATTGGGCTCTACTTCTGGTTCTTCTCCGACACCATCGGGGACGCGAACCTCCTCGGCGCGAATGAGGGTTTCTCGGGCGGGATCTTCCATGTCGCGCTCTGGGTTTGCTTCGGGGTGGGCCTCCTGCTGATGCTTACTCTCGACAAGGACATGTTCTCCCCAGGTCCAGAGGGCATGAAGCTCGGCTTTGCGATCCCGGTGCTCGTCGCTATAGCGATCGGCATACACGGCTTCGGGGAAGGCGCGGCGCTGAGCGCAACCGCGGTCACCACCCCGTCCACCAGCCTCGTCGACGCCTTCGGAGGCCTAGCGGCGGGGGCGGCGTTCGTCCTCCACAAGGCGCTCGAGCCCATGATGGTCGGCGCCGCCTACTGGATCTACGCCAAGGACCACGCGAAGGACCTCAACGGACGGATCAAGGACCTCTCCGTGCTCACGCTCGCGTTCACTCTCCCTGGGATTATCGGAGGCGCGACCGCGTACTACTTCGTCCAGGCCTATCCGAGCGCAGACTTCACCTACGTCTTTGCGCTCGGGCTTGGAACTTCGCTCTATGCCGCGTTCAGGCTTGCGCGGGGGATGTTCGAGGGACAGCGCACGTCGTCCATGGACTCAACCAAGATGGCGTTGATGGTCTTGCTGGGCTTCACGTGCCTTTATCTCGCCGCGCTGCTCCACTCCTAGGGCGGACCGGTGGCATGGGTGAAAGCGAACAGCAGGATACTCCTCGTGGTCGCGGTGGTCATAATCGCTGGGGTGGCGTCGACCTCGGCGTTCTATGTCCTAAGCCTCAACAAGACCACCGCGTCCTCTGGGCTCCCGCCAGGATGCACCAAGCCCCCGGGCGGCTTCCTCATCGTCGCCAGCAACTTGGGCTACAACGATAGCGAGCTCCACTACGGGACGGGTTCATGGCCGATAATCAACGTGACACAGGGCAGCACCGTGAACATAACGGTCTGCAACACGGCCAACTACGCCCATGGATTCCAGATCTCGGGGTACTACCAGAGCTCGCTCGTGACAATCTCGCCCGGAGAGGTCCTCCACATACCTGCCTTCATCGCCGACAAGGCAGGGAACTTCCTGATCTACTGTTCCATACCGTGCCCCATCCACATCTACATGCAGTACGGCGAGCTGAGCGTAGCCCCCTAGCGGAACCCCCTCCGGCCGCCGGGTCCGGCGCAGTGGCTCAAACGGCGAACGCCCGAGACTTTTAAATGATAGAACATGCGTTATAGTCTGGCCACCGATAGTCATTGCTCTTCTCCCCGGCGACATCCGACCCCAACGACATGCTCCACCTACTGCTGGTGGTCTTCTCCGGCGGCCTGTTCGCCGTCTCTGTCGGGGCTTTCGTGAGGAGGCGGGGGAACCGCTACCTCTTTCTCATGCTCGCGTTCAGCCTCCTCTGTGCCGACCAGGTCGTCACGTTCTACCAGGAGCTGTACACGGGTGGCCTGCTCATCCTCATCCCCTACGTGGACCTCCATCTCGTGCACTTCCTGGAGCTCTTGATGATGGTGAGCTTCGCCCTGGCGCTCATCGTCCCGGCAAGGGGGCTGAGCACTTGAGCGCAGAGAACGTCAACAGAATCAGGGCCAAGGAGCTCGTCTCCCTCTTCCCGGGAGTCCATCTCAGGCAGCTCCAGAGGCTCCTGAACGCGTCTTTCAACACCACCAGGTACCACGCCTACAATCTCGAGAGGGACGGCGAGGTGGTCTGCTCCAGGGTGGGCGGCTACTCTCGGCTCTTCCCGGCGGGATTCGACGGGGGCGCGAGGGGGCTCTACTCGGTCCTGCACAACAAGTCCACCCGCCATGTCCTCCGGACCCTCGTGAGCGGAGGAAGGCTGACCAACGGTGAGATCTCGGCCGCCACAGGCCTGCCCAAGTCGACCGTGAGCGAGCACACCGAGCTGCTCTGCCAGACCGAGCTAGCGGCCAAGTCGGTCACCCTTGACGGCGTCGTCTACGAGATTCACGACAGGGCTCGGGTCGGAGAGGCGCTCGCGATGTTCGAGAGGAACCTGATGACCGTGGCCGCCGACAGTTTCGTGGACCTCTGGGATTTCTGAGTCCCAAAGCGTTTTATCTCCCCGTTGAGGGGCGGTCTATCGCTTTAAGATGGGAAGGCGAGCTACACTCAACGCGAAGAAGAGGAACCGGCGCATAATAACCATCTCCATCGTCGTCGTGATTATCGCAGCCGTCGTGGTCCTGGCCCTCATCATCAACTCTACCTCGGACCCGAACGCCAAGTACATCGGTCTCCCAGTCGACCCCAGTGTCCTGCAGCAGATCACGGGCGTGAGCGACGGCACGCTCAACACCGTAGCCGTGCCCAGCGGAGTCACGGCGCCCAACGCCATAACTGGAACCGCCCTGACTTCCGGAGGCAAGCCCGAGGTGGTCTACGTCGGAGGGGACTACTGCCCATTCTGCGCCGTCGAGAGGTGGAGCCTGATAATGGCCCTGTCCCGGTTCGGGAACTTCACCGGCCTCCAGTACATGGAGTCCTCGGCCACCGACGAGAACCCGAATACGCCGACCTTCACATTCAGCAACGCGAGCTACAGCAGCCCCTACCTCGCGTTCCTCGGAATCGAAGAGGCCAACAGGGCGGATGTCCCCGTGATCACGCTGACGGCGGCCGAGCAGGCTCTGGTCTCCAGCTACGACGTCTGCCCCAGCGGCGGGAGCGGCGGGGTCCCGTTCGTTGACATCGCCAACCAGTACGCCGTGGACTGCGGCGCCCAGTCCGCCCTAGACATCTCGGGACAGAACTGGACCCAGGTGGCCCCCCTGCTCGACACCGCGAGCAACCCGACCGCCCAGCTGATCGACGGGGCGACGAACACCCTGATAACGGCGTTCTGCAAGATCGACGGTGGCCTGCCGGCGACCGTGTGCACCCAGTCCTACGCGACCGTCACCCTCGCCTACACCACGGCCTCGGGAGGCGCAGGGCAGCAGAGCATGGCCCTACTGACCCTGGTCCGAGAGGAAGCTCGATGGACAAGCTCGGCAAGTCGTTTGTAATCCTCGCTGCCATCGGGATACTGGTCGCGGTCTACCACGGCTACGACGAGGTCACGAACTTCTCGGCCCCTGGGACGACAGTCTGCAACATCAACAACTTCTGGTCCTGCGGCAACGTCTTCCACAGCGGCTATACCACCTTCCCGCCGCACGGCGGCCTCTCGCTCTTCGTCTACGGGCTGATCTGGTTCCCCCTGATGCTGGGGCTCGGCCTCTGGTTCACCAGGAAGAAGGGCGGCATCAACGGAGCGGTCATGGTCCCGATACTGATGGTGGGGAACGTCTTCACCCTCTACCTCTGGTACCTCGAGCTGGGCGTGATCCACGCTCTCTGCCCCGTCTGCGTCAGCCTGTACGTGCTGAACTACCTGATGACAGCCATCTGCGTGGCAATAGCGCTCAAACAAGAATAGCCCGTTTCAACCGTCTTCCCCAATCAAGCTCCGTCTGCCAGCCCCGAACGGGCCCGGACGTTCGCAAAACCTTTGGAACATGGTTTTGGAGCCGAATACCGTTATGATGTCCATTTCCACGGTAGCAACTCTTATAACCTCATCTTCGACGATGGACGAACTCTGATGAAATGATATGTCAGGATTACTAGCCTTCGTCGACATCTTCGTAGAATCGGCCCAAATGGATGACGTTGTGGCTGCCCTCAAGAAACTCGAGAACCTGGAAGAACTGTATGAGGTCACAGGAGAGTACGACATAGTCACCCTCCTTTCCGCCTCGGACATCGAGGAGTTCAGGGAGGTACTCAAGAACAAGATCATGAAGATAAAGGGAGTAAAGAGCACCGTGAGCTCGATAGTGCTCAAGTCGCACAAGGGTCCTCGATGCGAGGACGAGCTCGAAAAGGTAAAGGCCCCGGCGCGTCAGTAACGGCAGTACTTCCGTACAAACTCTTGGTGACGGAGACTATAGTCGAAAAGAAACTTGGGATAATTGATAGACGCCATCCAGCTACTCTTTGTCATAGGTATCCTCGGATCGGCCATTCTGGCCGGCTGGCGTCTCTCTCCCTACATCGTCCGGGTCTTCGCCAGGGCCCCCGGCCGGCTCGATAGGGTACTCAACCCGATCGAGAACGGCATCTACCGCGTCACTGGCGTAAACCCAGGCCACCGAATGGGCTGGAAGGAGTACTTCTTCGCCGCCCTGCTCGTCAACATCGTGCAGATGGCAATCGCCTTCATCATTCTGACATACCAGAAGATCTTGCCCCTGAATCCCCAGCACTTTCCTGGGATCTCATGGAGCCTGGCGCTGAACACCGTCGTGTCCTTCGCGACGAACACCAACCTGCAGCACTACAACGGCGAGTACGTCCTCTCCTACTTCAGCCAGATGTCGGCCATCCAGTTCCTGCAGTTCACCTCGGCCGCCACCGGGATTTGCGTCGCCATAGCCTTCACCAGGGGGCTGACCAGCGGTTCGAAGGACATGGGGAACTTCTACGTCGACTTTGTCCGGTCCATCACCAGGATCCTGATTCCCCTCTGCCTCGTGGCGTCCGTCGTCCTAGTCTGGCTGGGCATCCCCCAGACCATCAGCGGCTATGTCAGCGCGACCACGGTCGAGGGGCTGGTGAACGGGGCCTCCGAGATAATCCGGATAGGGCCCGTCGCCTCGCTCGTCTCTATCATGCAGCTGGGGACCAACGGAGGAGGGTACTACGGAGCGAACTCCGCAAACCCGTTCCAGAACCCGAGCCCAGCTACCGACATCTTCGAGATCTTCCTGATGCTCCTGCTGCCGACCACCCTGTGCTTCGTCTACGGGCAGGTCCTGGGCAAGAAGCGCGAGACGAGGCCGCTGCTCTGGGGTGCATACCTCCTCTTCGCGATCGACCTCGTGATCGGACTCATCCCGAACACCGTGCTCGGCGCGGGCATCGAAACGAGGTTCGGCGGGTTCTTCTCCGCGTTCTGGACGGTCGTGACTACGGCGGTTACGACCGGCTCCGTCAACTCCTCCCTAGGGGGGATGCATGCGCTGACCATCCTCGCGGCGTTCATGGGGATGCTGATCCAGTCAACGCCCGGTGGGAAGGGCGTGGGCCTGATGTATATGGTGATGTACATCATAATCACGGTCTTCATCGTCGGCTTGATGTCGGGCCGGACGCCCGAGTACCTGGGGATCAAGATCACCTCCAGGGACGTCAAGCTCGTGATGATCGCTTTCCTAATCCACCCGATCGTAATCCTGATACCCACTCTACTGGCGTTCGCCACGGGAGCCGCCGCCGCGATAGGGGTGGGGACGAACGCCTCCGGGTTCACGCAGATATTCTACGAGTTCACCTCGGCCGCGGCGAACAACGGCTCTGACTTCCTCGGAGCCTCCGCGAACACGGTCTTCTTCAACGTCGCCACCGCGGTCGTGATGTTCCTGGGCCGCTACGCGCCCATCGGGATACTGGTCGCCCTCTCCGGCTCGATGATTGGCAGGAAGAGGGGGGATGAGGTAGGTCTCAAGACCGACAGCCCGATCTTCACGGTCGTCCTGGTCGCGAGCATCCTTATCCTGGTGGTGCTCACCTTCTTCCCGTTCCTGGCGCTCGGGCCGATACTGTCCTACTTCCAAGGAGCATGAGATAGTTGGATCCAGTCACACCAAAGAATGACGAGAAATCCGGGACCGGCAAGGTCGGCCGCCGTTCAAGCGCCCTGACTGGAAAGCTCCTGGCCGATTCGCTGGTCCGATTGAGCCCGGCGTCCCTAAAATCGAACCCTGTGATGCTCATCGTTGAGATCACCTTCTTCATCGTCGCCGCGATGGCCGTCTACCCGCAGGCGTTCGTGGACGTTGCGAGCGTCGGCGAGCGGCTCTTCTACGTCGAGGTAGCCGTGATCCTGATCATAACCGTCTGGTTCAGCACCCTCTCCGATGCGCTCGCCGAGCAGCAGGCGAAGAACACGGCGAGCAGCCTTCGGAAGCTCGAGACCCAGGTGGTAAGCAAGAAGGTGGTGACCCAGGGTTGGTCAAGGGAAATCATTCCAACCCCCTCCTCGCAGCTTCTGAAGGGCGAGCTCATCCTCCTCGAGAAGAACGACCTGGTCCCGATAGACGCCGAGGTGCTCGAGGGCATAGCCATGGTGGACGAGTCGCTGCTCACGGGAGAGTCTGCCCCGGTGAGGAAGGCGCCTGGAGACGCGCTGATCGGCGGCTCCCTCATCGTCAGCGACACCCTGACCGCGAGGGTCGCGGCCAACCCCGGCGAGAGCTACCTGAACCAGATGATCAGGCTCGTCGAGTCCTCGAAGAGGCCGAAGACCCCCAACGAGCAGGCGGTCACGATGGTCCTGATCGGGCTGACGGCGATATTCAGCATCATCATCATGGCCCTCCTCGGGCTCTCGGTCACCCTCGGGCTCGGGGCGGACCTCTCGGTCCTGATCGCTCTCTATGTCTGTCTCCTTCCCACCACGATCGGCGCGCTCCTCCCCGCCATCGGCCTCTCCGGGATCTCCCGGCTGTACGAGAGGAAGATCGTCGCGAAATCGGGGAAGGCGATAGAGACAGCCGGCGACGCCGACGTCATCCTGCTCGACAAGACCGGGACGATCACTGTCGGCAACAGGGAGGCGATTCAGTTCGTCCCCTTCGAAGGGCACACCGAGAGGGAGGTCGGAGAGTCGGCCTTTCTGTCATCGTGGCAGGACGACACCCCCGAAGGGAGGAGCATCATCAGGCTTGCCTACGGGAAGGGGTTCGTCCCCATGGAGCTGAACGCGCTCGCGCTTTCCCAGGCCTACGAGTTCTCCGCCAGCACCCGCACGAGCGGTGTCAAGATATCGAAGGCCACGACATTCATGCTGCCCAAGGGCGGGGCCGAGAGGGGACGGTTCAGGAGGAAGTCCTCGAAGTACGACGTGACGGGGTCCGACGTGGCCCCTGAGGCGGAGGTCGAGATCATCAAGGGCTCCCCGGACGCAGTGAAGGCGAAGGTGGCCTCCGTCCCCCTGACGTTCGACGTCGTCGTTGACGGGATCTCCTCCGCGGGCGAGACGCCGATAGCCATCGAGAGGAACGGCGAGATGCTGGGGATCATAAGGCTGAAGGACATCCTCAAGCCAGGTATCAAGGAGAAGATCCAGGCCGTCAAGATGATGGGGATTAGGCCGGTGATGATCACCGGCGACCAGCCACTAACCGCCAAGAGCATCGCTTCCGAGGTGGGCATCGATGAGTTCGTGCCAAAGGCGAAGCCCGAGGACAAGTTCGAGATAGTCAAGAAGGAGCAGGCCCAGTCAAGGATAGTCGCCATGATAGGGGACGGGACGAACGACGCCCCGGCGCTTGCGGTCGCGGACGTCGGGCTGGCGATGAACTCCGGGACGGAGGCGGCGAAGGAGGCCGCCAACATGGTCGACCTCGAGTCGAACCCGGCGAAGATCATCGACGTCGTCCTCCTTGGGAAGCAGCTCCTGATGACAAGGGGGGCCGTTACCGCGTTCAGCATAGCCAACGACATCGCCAAGTACTTCGCGATCGTCCCGGTGCTCTTCGCGGCGACCCTGCCTCAGCTGAACGGCCTGAACATACTCCACCTCGGCCTGCACACCGCTGTCCTCTCGGCGCTCATCTTCAACGCGATTATCATCCCGATGCTGATCCCGCTCGCCATGCGCGGGGTCAGTTTCAAGCCCGCGGGCACCATGACAATCTTCTTACGGAACGTCCTGATATACGGAGTGGGAGGGGTCATAGTGCCCTTCGTAGGGATCAAGCTGATCGATCTTCTGATATCAGCGTTGTAGGTGAAATGCTTGGAAACATCAAGAGACAACAAGGAAGGAGCAGAAAAGGCCGACTACCGGCCCGTGGTAGGCATAGCCATCGTCTCGCTCCTGGTCTGCGGGCTGTTCTTCCCGCTGCTCATCACCGGGATCGCGCAGGTCGTCCTCCCCACCCAGGCCAACGGCAACCTCGTGCACCTCCCCAACGGACAGACCGTCGGATCCTACAACATCGCCCAGAACTTCACGCTGCCGATATTCTTCCACACCAGAGACGAGTCGCAGTCGGCCTCCGGACTGGACCCGGACATCACGGTCCAGCAGGCGGACGCCCAGATTCAGGGGATAAGCAACGCGACCGGGATCCCCGCCGCGAGCCTCCAGCAGCTCGTGGACAACAACATCGACCAGCAGGGGCGGTATGTCGAGCTCCAGTACGTCAACGTCCTCGTGCTCAACATCGACTTGATAGAGATGTATCCGTCCTCCTACAGCGCCTACACCTGACCTCCCGCAGCGATATCCGATAAATAGCCGACGCGACGAAACTCCAGGGGAACCTGTTTGCCGTCGGGCCAGCCGCTCGTGGACGCCTCGGACATCGTGAAGAGCTACGGGACCGTCTCGGCCCTCTCGGGGCTCGAGCTGAAGGTGATGCCCGGGGAGGTCTACGGCCTGCTGGGCCCGAACGGCGCCGGGAAGACGACGGCCCTGCGGATACTGAGCGGCCTCGAGACGCCCACGAGCGGTTCGGTGCGGGTCGTCGGCTACGACCCGGTCTCGCAGAGGATCGAAGTGAAGCGGAGGACAGGCTACGTCGCCGAGTCCGCGGTCCTCTACGAGTCGCTCACACCGAGGGAGTACTTCGAGTTCGTTGCCTCGACGCGGGAGCTCGACGACAGGGTGAAGGAAAGGGTCTCCCGGCTGGCCTCGGTCTTCGAGATAGGAGCGAGCCTCGACATCCCGGTGGGCGCGCTGTCGCTGGGGACGAAGCAGAAGATCTCGGTGATAGCCGCGCTCATGCACGAACCGCCGCTCCTGCTGCTGGACGAGCCCCTGAACGGGCTGGACGCCAAGAGCAGCAGGATCCTGAAGGAGCTCGTCCTCCTGCACACCGAGAGGCGCGGCGCCGTGATCTTCTCCACCCACGTGATGGAAGTCGCCGAGGGGATGTGCACCAAGATCGGCATCATAGACGGCGGGAGGATCGTCGCCGAGGGGACGATGGAGGAACTCAGGGACCTCTCCGGGCGCAAGGGGAGTTCCCTGGAGGACGTCTTTCTTAAGGTCACTAACGAGGAGGGGTTCATCGCCGAGGCGGTCGCGAAGCTCAGGGAGGGTGGGACCAACGGACCTGGCTGAGGCGTGGGCCGCCAGCAGGGTGTCCTACACCGAGCTCGTCTACCGCCCGCTCCTGAGGTCCGGATACGCGACGAAGGACTCGGGGTCGTCCAGGTCCGTTAGGAACGCCCTTCGTGGAGCCACCATCAACAAGCTGATCTTCTCAATCTTCACGATGGGGGGAGCGGCCTTCCCCTTCTTCCTCTACCGCTTGGGGTTGGAGTCGATCTCCCTCAGGCTGGCGGTCTCTCTCAGCATCCTTCTGGTCTTCGGTTACATCGTCCTTTACTCGATCCAGGTGCTGCCCACGTTCGTCAGCGCCGGGTCCTTCGGCCCCCTCGCACAGCTCCCGCTCACCCCGGGAGAGACGTCGAAGGTCGCGACCTTCACGCTCTGGAGGACCCTGGACTACATTCTGGCCCTGAGCCTCCTCACGCAGGCGCTCACGGTGGCGTACTTCACGGGGTCTGCCGTCGCGACGGTGGTGGTCTTCACAGCGATGGCGTCCGGCTCTGTGCTGGCGGTCGGGGCTGCGCTCTGGCTGACCTCCCTCTTCCAGCGTAGACTCGAGGGCAGCAGCATGGCGGGGTTGCGCGGCCTCTTCCGGCCCGTTCTCTTCGTCTTGTGGGGGCTCGGCGTCATGAGCGCGGTCTTCCTCTTCAGCCTCGTTTCCTTCGTTGCCCCGCCGCTGAACGCGCTTCTCACCGGCTCGAACACTTTGGCTGGGGCAGCGGCGTCGCTCGTCTTCCCGTTCTCGGCGGGCATCCTCGCCGCGTCGGCTGCAGGGGAGGCAGTCGGCCGGCTCTCGCTCCTGCTCTCGCTCACGGGTTTGATCGTTGCCCTAGCCGGCGCCGCGGCCGCTGCTTACGGCGCCTCCAGAATCATCAACGGCGTGGTCCTCCCGGGAAGGGCGGGCGCGGAGGGAGAGCACGCAGTCGACTACTCCTTCGCGGTTCGGGGCCCGCTAGCTGGATACGCGCTCAAGGACGTGCGCGTCTCTTCGCGGAACCCAGCGACCGGGTTCCTCTTCGCCCTCCCCGTCTTCGAGATCCTTGCTGTGGTGGTCCCTCTGACCGCGACCCCGGTAGTCCGAATGTCTGCCCTCCTCGTCGGGACCCAGGTGGGTGGGGGCTTCGCGCTCTTCATCGCATTCCTACTCGTCACGGTGGAAGACCTCGGGATCGAGCGCAGGTCCGCGCTCCCGCTGAACGAGGCGGTCAGGACCCTCTCGAAGGTCATCATCTCCACAGCCACCTATCTCCCCGTGCCCGTGGTGCTGGCGGTCGTGCTCCTCGTCAAGCCCTCAACGTTCGGCGGCGGGGCGATCATCCCGTTCGCCGCCCTGACCTCGGTCTTCGCCGCCTGCGTCGTCGAGGTCCTCGTCCTGAAGGCCCTCACGGAGCGCGGCAAGGGCGCGGCGGTCCGGTTCGCCGCGGGGGTCGGTTTGGGCGAGTGCGTGCTCATACTCCCGGCGCTCCTCTACTCGGCGGAGTTCCTCGTCTCGAGGAGCCACACTCTCTCCGTCGAATGGCTCGCAGCATGCTCGGCCGCTGAACTGGTTGCCGCTGCGGTCGTCCTCCGGCGGGTGCGGGCGCAAGGATCCTCCCAGATCGAGAGGCGGTGCGAGGGACGTTCGGAGGTGGCAGGCCTTTAGGTCTCCCGGGAGACGAGGAGGGAGACGACGACGGAACGCTCGCCTTTACCTCGTGCTGGTCGCAGTAGCAGCCGCGGTCGCGATCCTAATCGCGGGCGCGCTCGCCCTCCACCCCGGTTCCACCGTGACGACGGGCTCCTCGGAGAAGCCCATCATCCTGTACATCAACCAGGGGAACGGGGCGGTCAACGAGTCGAACTTCGGCTCGATGATCTCTTTCTCCGAAGCGCACGGGTTCAACACCATATTCTTCCAGGTCTACAGGGAAGGGGCCCTGCTCTTCCAGCCTGCTCAGCTCAGCACCTTCGTGGCGCAGGCCCACGGCCTGGGGCTCAAGATCTTCTTCGCGCTCTACTTCACGAACTCGTCGCAGCCCGTGCCGTCTTCGATCTTCCCGCTGGGTGAGGACGGGGTAAGTCTAGACATGTCCTCCCTTTCGCTCTCAGCGCAGACCTCCATCTTCTCGGCCGTCGGGCACGGGTTCCAGACGGGCCAGGTCGCGATAACCACGACGGACTTCACCCTCCCGCTCAAGCCCGACCTCCTCGTGTTCGAGACCTACGGCTCTCAGGATCGGTCGTTCATAGGTCCCGGGATCATCGGGAGCGTCGGGGTCTTCGCCACTACCAGCCGCGCCGACTACCAGCAGCAGTACCAGTACGCCCTCCAGAACAGTGACGGGGTCATGGTCTTCGACTACGCCGGGCTCATGAAGAGCGGGTACTAGCCGCTCCGAGGCCGAGCGGGGGGAGCTTTCAGCGATTTTTTTATATCCCGAGCCGAAGCGGGAGCGTCACAATCATGGAGCCGCAGACGCTGCCTGACGGCATCGAGATAATCGCACCTGCGAGCGAGGAGTCCTCGGCGATCCTGACGCCCGAGGCGCTGAAGTTCGTCGAGGTCCTACACAAGGAGCTATCCGACACCCGGAAGATGCTCCTCCAGAGGCGCGCGGAGAGGCAGAAGCAGTACGACTCGGGGGTCCTGCCCAGCTTCCCGCTCGGCCGCGACGCGATGGCGGCGGTGCCCTGGACTGTCACCGGAGCCCCTCACGACCTGAAGCGCAGGAAGGTAGAGATCACGGGGCCGGCCGGCGACAGAAAAATGGTCGTGAACGCCCTCAACTCCGGAGCCGACGTCTACATGGCGGACTTCGAGGACTCGCTCGCGCCCACCTGGAAGGAGGTCATCCAGGGCCAGATCAATCTCAGGGACGCCGTGAACGGGACCATCGCGTTCGAGTCACCCGAAGGAAGGTCCTACAGGCTCAACGAGAAGGTCGCGACGCTCGTGGTGAGGCCCCGCGGCCTCCACCTGCTAGAGGAGCACGTGCGGATCGACGGAGAGGCGGTCTCGGCGTCGCTCTTCGACTTCGGGCTCTTCTTCCACCACAACACCCGGGGACTGAGGCTGAAGTACTCGGGACCGTACTTCTACATCCCGAAGATCGAGAGCAGCCTTGAGGCACGCTTCTGGGACCGGATGTTCACCAAGGCGGAGGAGTACCTCGTGCTACCCCAGGGGACCATAAGGGCGACAGCGCTCATTGAGACCCTGCCCGCCGCGTTCGAGATGGAGGAGATACTCTACAACCTCCGGGACCACATCGTCGGGCTCAACTGCGGAAGGTGGGACTACATCTTCAGCTACATCAAGAAGCTGAGCAGCTACCCTCAGTTCGTCCTCCCGGACCGCTCCCAGGTGACCATGGACAAGGCATTTCTTGCGGCCTACGTCGACCTTCTGATCAAGACGTGCCACCGGCGGGGCGCATACGCCATCGGCGGCATGTCTGCCTTCATCCCGGTTCGGGGCGACGAGACGGCGAACGAGGTCGCCTTCGAGAAGGTGAGGGCAGACAAGGAGCGGGAGGTGCGGCTGGGGCACGACGGAACCTGGGTGGCCCACCCGGCGCTCGTCAAGTTGGCGGGGGAGGTGTTCGACTCCGGGATGCAGGGGCCCAACCAACTCAACGTCCTGCGGGAGGACGTGAAGGTCACCAGGGACGACCTCCTGCGGGTGCCTGAGGGGCAGATAACCGAGGTGGGTGTGAGGGCCGATGTCAGCGTGGCGCTCCAGTATCTCGGGTCCTGGCTCTCCGGGAAGGGGTGTGTCCCGATAAACAACCTGATGGAGGACGCGGCCACGGCCGAGATCTCCCGGGCCCAGCTCTGGCAGTGGATCAGGCACGGGGCCTCCCTTGCGGACGGGAGGAGGATCACCCTCGAGATGGTCAACGGAATGATAGCAGAGGAGGTCTCGCGCCTCACCGCGAAGCCTGGTGGCGAACGCCCATCGTCCCAGATCGGGCGCGCAGGCGACCTCCTCCGGTCCCTCGTCGGAGCCGCGGAGTTCCCGGAGTTCCTCACGATCCCTGCTTACCGGGAGCTGCTGGGGCTCGAGTGGGG
The DNA here is from genome assembly GCA_003164815.1 of Candidatus Gagatemarchaeum stordalenia. Taxonomy (GTDB): domain Archaea; phylum Thermoproteota; class Nitrososphaeria; order Nitrososphaerales; family Gagatemarchaeaceae; genus Gagatemarchaeum; species Gagatemarchaeum stordalenia. The sequence continues at coordinate 79,038 of PLUF01000094.1, read as the reverse complement.
CGCGCAGCACCCTGCCGAGTGACGGGATCACAAGTTCCGCGTCCGACCCACGCGCACCATCAGCTCCGGGGAATGTCCTCGGTCGTGCCTGCGACCCGCCTCAGACGCGGAGGATCCGGGGTCTGGGCGGTACCAATCGTTTTTAGGGCCGCGCCGGGGAACAAGTGAGGTCATCCATGGACCGGGTCGGGATACTCATCATATCGAAGTGCCTCAGCGCTGCGGCGATGATCGGCGCTTTCAGGAGGAGCTCCAAGTACAGCCCGGAGTTCTATGTGGCCGAGCGTCAGCCCAACCCGTACAACTTGGAGAGCGCGACCATCCATCAGGTCATCCCTGACCTTGACGTGCTCGAGGTCGCCGCCTTCGCCCGGAAGCACAAGAGGAAGATCAGCTTCGGGCTCACCGACACGGAGGACTTCATCACAGCCGGCGGGAGGGACGTCGTGGAGCACGAGAGCGGCGTCCCCATGCTCTGCGTGGACCGGCGTCACGCGGTGGAGAGGAGCAAGGCGGACCAGAGGCTGCTCTTCGACGACGTCTTCAAGGGCGCGAACCCGCGATTTGCCGTCTTCGACCCCAAGGAGTATCGCACGGATGCCGCGGCGGTGGCCCAATTCAAGAGGTTCGCGTCCGAGGTCCGGGAGCCCGTCATCAAGCCCGACGCGCCCGCGCGGGGGGCCGGAGTCGGCGTCTGGGGCAGAGACTTCGGCACGGAGAAGGAGATGGTGGCGTTCTTCCGGAACGTCTATGCAAGGGGGAGGGTCCTCGTCGAAGAGAGGGTCGAAGGAGAGGAGTCGAGCTTCCAGGCGTTCAGCGACGGACGGCACTTCGTCGTGGCCCCGCAGACCCGGGACTACAAACGGGCGCTCGAGGGCGACCACGGCCGGCTCACGGGGGGCATGGGGAGCTACCGGGGACCGGAGCCCCACCTGCCCTTCCTGAGACCCTCTGAATGGGAGCACGTCGTGGCGGCGGAGAAGAGCGCGTTCGACCGTTGGAGGGGCAGGGGGTCCGAGCCCGGCCTCCGTGGCATCGTCCTCTACGACGCGCTGATGCACACCGGCGACGGTTTCAAGGTGCTCGAGAGGAACAGCCGCGGGGGCAATACCGAGCAGATCAGCGTCCTGGCCACGATCGAGAACGACTTCGTGGACATCTGCTTCAAGATGCTCGAGGGGTCGCTGAAGAGCATACGATTCTCGAAGAAGGCCTCGGTCGTCATGTGCGCAGTCCCCCGGGGTTACGGGATACCGCAGACACTCCCGGTCGAGAAGGAGAGGATCGACCTCACGGCCGCATTCGCGCTCCAGGGGAGCAGCGACGGGCTGGGCGTCTACCCGATGGACGTCAGGGTCGAGGGAGGCTCGACCTACCTGGGCGGGTCGCGCTCCGTCGCCGTCGTGGGGACGCGTCCAACCATCGAGGAGGCGAGGGCACTCTCGCTCGCCGGCGTCGACGCGCTGAGGGGCCCGCTCCGCACGAGGAGGGACATCGCCGGCGCCCGCGACCTCAGGAGGAGCGCCGAGCACATGGAGTCGCTCAGGCGCCACCACGGCGCATGAGGCCGACCGTAGAGCCTGCGACGGCCCCGGCGTGAATCGCGTTCAGTGCTTGAAGGCCCTGACGTGGGTGAGCCCCATGGCGATCCCGTACTCGTCGGCGGCCGCCACTATGTCAGGGTCGCTCACGGAGCCCCCCGGCTGCACCACGGCCCTGACGCCTGCCCTTCCGAGCAGGTCGACGTTGTCTCTGAACGGGAAGAAGCCGTCGGACGCGCAAACCGCTCCCCTCGCTCTCTCGCCCGCGTTCTCGAGGGCGATCCTGACCGCACCGTTCCTCTTCCGGAAGCTCGCGACCCCCAGGGTCCAGAAGTGTGTGACGAGCCCGTTCTCGTATCTGCCGTCGGCGATGACTATCCCGTTGGAAGGGACCCTCCTGACAACCTCCCAGGCGGAGAGGAGCTTCGCCCTGACCGCCTCCTCGGGCTGCGCCTTCGTGGGGAAGGTGAGCTTCCCCTCGTCCAGCCTGTCCCTGTAGTCGACCGACTCTTGAAGGAGCACGGCGCCTTCCAGGACCTTGAGGTCGAACGGATAGTCGGAGCCGGCCGCACTCTGTATGATCCTGATCTTCTTCTTCTGTTTCTTCTCTAGCCGCTCGAGCGCCTCTTGTCTGTACGAGGGAGCGATCAATATCTCCGTGTAGACAGATGAGTCCTTGATGCCCTCGTTCTTGCCGATCAGCATCGCGGTCTCGAGGTCGACCTCCCGGTTCAGGACCACCGTGCCTCCGAAGTCGGCCTCGGGGTCGCAAGAGTGGGCGAGCGAGTAGGCCTCAGAGACCGTCGGCGCGAACGCGAAACCGCTGATGTTGCCGTGCTTCACCGTGGCTGCGGCGGGTACGCCGTCGAACCCCCCCAGTATGTCGTACGCCGACCCGATGTCGAGGTAGTTGTTGAACGAGAGCGTCTCCCCTGCGAGCTGCTTCCAGCCGGTCATTCCCCGGGCGCCGTCGATTGAGTAGATTGTGGCGCGCTGATCCGGGTTCTCCCCATACTTCGCATCCTGGAACTTCGACGCCGAGAGCAGGTACTTCCCCGGTAGCCCGGGGTCCTTCTCGAGCCGCCTCCAGAGCCCGTTGTAGATGGCCGCGTCGTACGATGCCGTCACCGAGAAGGCCTCGACCGCGAGCCGCCTCCGAACGGCCAGGGTCGTGCTGCCCGAGTTCGACCTCAGCTCCTCGACGACGAAACCGTACAACCTGGGCGATGGAACCACCGTGACGTACTCGAAGTTCTTCGACGAGGCCCTCACCATCGACGGGCCGCCGATGTCGATGTTCTCGATGACCTTCTCGTCGTCGGCGTCCTTGTCCCTTACGACCCTCTCGAACGGATAGAAGTTGACGACCACCATGTCGATCGGGTCGACCTTCATCGCCCGGAGCTCGGCGAGGTGCTCGGGTGTCCTCTTGGCGAGTATGGCGCCGAAGAGCGGCGAGTGCAGGGTCTTGACCCTGCCCGAGAGGGACTGGGGCAGGTTCATGTCATCCTGGAGGCTGCGGACCGGAATGCCGGCTTCCTTCAGCGCAGAGTGTGTCCCCCCGGTCGCAAGCAGGGTTATCTCGAACGTCGCGAGCTCGCGGGCGAACTCGATCAGCCCGCTCTTGTCTGCGACGCTGATCAGGGCCGTCTTCACCTCTACCAGATTATCCTCCATGACGGGACGCGCGCGACGAGACAGGTTATTGTCCGTTTTGATGCGGCACAGGCGCGTTTAACATCCCTGAGATAAAAGTCACTTAAATAGCGAGAATTTTTATCACCGATTACGACCAAGAAGCGCATCTTTCAGGTGAACGTTGTGATTTCTAACAAGGAAGGGGCGCGTGACCCGGAGGGCGAGACGATCCTCCGCGATCTCGTTCATAGGTCGGGCTTCGGGGACGTGAAGGCCATACGCGCCGGCAAGTCCCTTAGGGTCGAGGTCGAGGGCGCCGACGAAAGGGCGGCCGAGGCGCTGGTAAGGAAGATGTGCGACGAACTGAGAATATACAACCCTGCAGCTCACTCCCTCCACGTGGAAGCGGGGCGATTGACCGGATGAGGGTCGCCGTCGTAAGGTTTCCGGGGTCGAACTGCGACCTCGACGCGGTCGCCGCGATGAGAAGCATCGCCGGCCTCTCTCCGGAACTGGTCTGGCACGAGAGCGACAAACTGGGGCGATACGACGCGGTCGTGCTCCCCGGCGGCTTCTCTTTCGGCGACTACCTCAGGGCGGGTTCGATCGCTGCGCGGAGCCCTGCGATGTCCACCATCAGGAGGATGGCTGACAGGGGGACGCCGATCCTCGGGGTGTGCAACGGCTTCCAGATACTCGTCGAGGCCGGACTCTTGCCTGGGGCGCTTCTGCGCAACTCGTCGCTGAAGTTCGTCTGCGACTGGGTGAACCTGAGGGTGGATTCTCCCCGCACCCCGTTCACGCTCCTGGCCCAGGAAGGCCAGGTTCTCAGGATGCCGATCGCCCACGGGGAAGGGAGGTACTACGCCGCCGACGACGAGATGCGCGCGCTCGAGAGGGGCCGCAGGATAGTCTTCCGCTACTCGGACGAGTACGGGAAGGCCGTCGCGGGGTCGAACCCCACGGGCGCCTCGCGGAACGTCGCCGGAATCTCCAACGAGCAGGGGAACGTGGTCGGTCTGATGCCGCACCCGGAGCGCGCCTGCGACCCGCTGTTCAGCCCGTCGGGCTCGGTCGACGGTCGTCTGATATTCGCCTCGCTGCTGGAAGGTGCAACCTGAGATGAGCCTGGACGTGCTTCAGCTCGGCCTGACTAAGGGAGAGATCGAGAGCGTGCGGCAGGGCCTTGGGAGGGAGCCCAACGAGGTCGAGTGGTCGATTATCGACGCCGAATGGTCCGAGCACAGCAGCTACAAGTCCTCCAAGGCCCTCCTCAGGCTCTTCCCTACCAAGGGAAAGAGGGTCGTGCTCGGCCCCGGCTACGATGCAGGTGTGGTCGACGTCGGCAACGGCTACGTAGTGACGCTCCACATCGAGAGCCACAATCACCCCTCCGCCGTGGATCCCTACGGCGGCGCCTCGACCGGGATCGGCGGGGTGCTCAGGGACATCCTCTCGATGGGCACGAGGCCTGTCGCCCTAGTCGACATACTCAGGTTCGGGAGGATAGACAAGAGCGCCCACGCCCGCTGGCTCTTCAGGAACGTCGTGCGCGGCATTGCCGACTACGGGAACTGCGTCGGAGTACCGACGGTCGCGGGCGACATCGAGTTCGACGAGAGCTTCGAGAGGAACTGCCTCGTCGACGTGGCGTGCGTGGGCCTGGGTAGGAAGAGCGACCTGATCCTCGGAGAGGCCAAGACCCCCGGGGACGTCCTGGTGCTCATCGGCGGGAGCACGGGCCGCGACGGGATCAGGGGCGCGACCTTCGCGTCGAAGAATCTCTCGAACAAGGCCGAGGAGGACAGGTCCTCGGTGCAGGTCCCGGACCCCTTCATGAAGAAGCTCCTCATCGACTCTCTTATCGAAGCCGTAGGCACGAAGCTCATCCGCGGCATGAAGGACCTCGGAGGAGGTGGCCTCTCCACGGCCCTCTCTGAGATTGCCTCGAACGGAGGGACTGGGGTCGACGTCGACCTGGGCCACGTGAGATGCCGCGAGGGCGATATGTCCCCCACCGAGATCATGATATCGGAGTCCCAAGAGCGGATGCTCCTCGTCCTCTCGCCCGGGGGCGCCGAGCCGATTCTTTCGATTCTCCGGAAGTACGACGTCCCCTACTCGGCGATAGGGCGCGTCACCGGCGACGGGAACCTGACGCTGAAATGGAAGGGGAAGGTCGTCGCAAGACTGCCGGCCCAGCTGGTCGTCAAGGCTCCCCTCATCCCGTGGCCGAGCAAGAAGCCCTCGGCGCAGGAGCCGAGGGCAAGACGACCGCTGCCAACCCCCGACGTTGGCCGCTCCATCATCTCGCTCCTCGCGAGTCCCAACATCACGAGCAAGCGTTGGGTCTACAGGCAGTACGACCATGAGGTTGGGGTCAGGACGGTGATCAAACCGGGGCAGGCCGACGCCGCCCTCCTCCGTCTGCCGAACGGCAGCCTCCTCGCCGTGAAGGGGGACGGGAACAGCGCGCACTCGTCGCTCGACCCGTACAACGGGGCGGCAGGGTGCGTCGCCGAGGCGTGCAGGAACGTCGTGTCGGTCGGGGCCGAACCCATAGCGCTAGTCGACCACCTCCAGTTCGGGGATCCGTCCGACCCCGAGGTCTACTGGTCGTTCGGCGAGTCGATCCGGGGGATGGCCGACTACTGCGCCGCCGTTGAGCTCCCGGTCGTTGGCGGCAAGGTGAGCTTCTATAACGAGGACTCCAGCACGAAGCTGGCCATCAAGCCCTCGCCGATCGCGCTCGTCGTCGGCCTGGTCAGAGACGAGAAGCACCTCGTCTCGATGGGCTTCGAGAGCGAGGGAGACTCTGTGATAGTTATCGGCGAGACGAGGGCTGAGCTGGGGGGCTCCGAGTATCACCGCCTCCTTGGAAGCCTCGACAGGGGGGTCGTCCCGAGACCGTCTCCCTACACCGACGGAGTCCTCTACAAGGCGGTCGTCGACCTGATCCGCTCGGGCGCCGCGAAGGCGGTGCACGACTGCGCCAAGGGCGGCCTCGCCGTGGCGCTTGCAGAGATGGCGGTGGCGGGAGGACGTGGAGCCAGGATCGACCTTAGGAAGGTGCCGGGCTCGGAGGGCAGGCCTGCCGGCATTCTGTTCTCCGAGTCGCACGGGCGGTTCGTCCTCGCCACCGGCGACCCGAAGGGCGCCTCGCGGCTCCTCTCGGAGCGCGGCATCGCCCACGCGCCTGTGGGCGAGGTGAAGGGCGAGGCCCTCCGGCTCGACGCGGGGAGCAAGCCGATGACCGTCCTCGACGTCACGGCGCTGAAGCGGAGCTACGAGGGCAGCATCGGGAGGCTGATGGACTGATGGGCGCTAGAGAAGCCTGCGGCGTGGTGGGCGCGCATTCGACCAAGGGCGTCGACGTCGTCCCCAAGCTCCTCAAGGGGCTAGAGGCCCTGCAGCACAGGGGACAGGAGTCGTGGGGCATCGCGGTGAGCGGGAGGCCCGTCTACAAGAAGATGGGGCTCGCCTTCAACTGGTACAACTACGCCCAGGAGCTCTCGGCCTACAAGGGCCCGGCAGGGATAGGCCACGTCCGGTACTCCACGAAGGGGCGCTCCAACCTCGACAACGCCCAGCCGGTACAGATAGGCACGGAGTTCTCGATCGCCCATAACGGGACGATAGTGAACGCCGAGCAGCTGGCGCGGGCCGTCTCGGCGACCTACAAGGGGAAGTGCGGGACAGACACCAAGGCGGCTGGCTACAGACTCCTGCAGATACTAAGGCAGGAGAACGACTGGTTCTACGCCTTCGAGCGGCTCGGAAAGGAGCTGATAGGCGCGTACTCGTTCGTGATTCTCAACAGGCGCGGGGAGGTCTTTGCGATCAGGGACCCCCGCGGCTACAGGCCTCTCTGCCTCGGCTATCACCAGAAGTCCCACACCTACGTCGCCGCCTCGGAGAGCTGCGCGCTGACCGCCATCGACGCCGAGTTCGTGCGAGACATCGAGCCGGGCGAGATGGTCCGGCTGGGCGGACCCAAGAGGGGACTCGAGTCGTTCCGCTTCGCGCCGCGGACTGAGAGCGCATACTGCTCATTCGAGTACACATACTTCGCCCATCCTTCGTCCCGGGTGAACGGCGTCAGCGTCTACGAGGCAAGGAAGAAGGTCGGGAAGATTCTCGCGAAGAAGCACGGTATGAGGGGCAACGTCGTGATCCCCGTCCCTGACTCGGCGAGGCCCGCGGCGCTGGGGTACTCGGTCCAGAGCGGGATCCCCATGGACGAGGGGCTGATGAAGGACCGCTACCGGAGGAAGGGCAGCATGAGGAGCTTCATCGAGCCCAAGCAGAGCGGGCGCGAGGAGGTCGTCAAGAGGATAATCCCGATCCGCGAGGCGATCGAGGGCAAGGAAGTGATAGTGGTGGACGACAGCGTCGTCAGGGGCACGAGCTCTCGGATCATCGTCGACTCGCTCAAGAAGGCCGGCGCGAAGCGGGTCGGGATGGTCGTCACGTTCCCGCCGATCGCGTACCCCTGCTACATGGGCGTCGACTTCCCGAGCAGGGACGAACTGATCGCCCATCAGGTCGCGAAGGGGGACACGAGCATAGCGACAGTCGGCAGGAAGGTCGGCAAGGCGATCGGGGTCGAGGAGTTCCACTACAACGACATCGAGGGGCTCAGCCAGGCGATAGGCCTGCCCCAGTCGAGCCTCTGCTTCGCGTGCATCAACGGGGACTACTCGAAGCTCGGGATGACGCCGAACTTCAAGACGAAGAAGGCGATGAAGGGTTGACCTGCAAGATCGGCGTCCTCGTCTCGGGGAGGGGGTCGAACCTCGAGGCGCTCCTCAAGGCGACCACCAGCGGCTTCATCAAGAACGCGCCAATAGCGATAGTCATCAGCAACAAGCCCGGGGTTCGCGCCCTCGACATCGCGAAGCGGTTTGGCACCCCCACCGAGGTCATCCCGGTGGACGTCCAGGACCGCGCGGCCTACGACGCGAAGCTCGCCGACGCGCTCATCCGGCACGGGGTCGAGCCCGGCTCCGGGATGGTCCTCCTGGCAGGATTCATGCGCCTCCTGACGCCCGAGTTCGTCGGGAGGTACAGCGGCAGAATGCTCAACATCCACCCGTCGCTCCTCCCGTCCTTCCCCGGCCTGAACGCGCAGCAGCAGGCCCTGGACGCCGGAGTAAAGGTGACGGGCTGCACGGTGCACTTCGTCGTCCCAGAGGTGGACGCCGGCCCGATAATCCTGCAGAGGGCGGTCGAGGTCGCGGAGGGTGACTCGCTCGAGAGCCTGTCGGCGAGGATACTCAAGCAGGAGCACGTCATCTACCCGCATGCTGTGAAGCTTTTTGTCGAGGGGAAACTGACCTTGAAGGGAAGAAAGGTGATCATACGACCTTGACCGCCATCCTGATGGACGGCAAGTCAGTGGCCGCGCAGACCAAGCAGACCCTGAGAGAGGAGGCTGGGTACATGAAGAAGGTCGGAGTCGAGCCGAAGATAGCCACCATCCTTGTTGGCGACGACGCGCCATCCAAGGTCTACCTCGCGAGCAAGCACAGGGTCGCAGAGGAGATCGGGATAAAGTCCGAGAACCACACGCTCTCCGGGATCGCCAAGGAAGGGGAGGTCGCAGAGCTCATCGACTCCCTGAACGCCGACCCCTCGGTCAGCGGGATTCTGCTCCAGTTGCCGCTTCCGCAGCACCTCGACGGTCGGAGGATGATCGAGAGGATCTCCCCGGCCAAGGACGTAGACGGCCTGACGTCCCAGAACATGGGCCGCCTGGTCTACGGTCAGGCCAGCCTGATCCCGTGCACTCCCAGGGGAGTGATGGGGCTCCTTCACTTCTACAAGATTCCTATCGCCGGTCAGCGTGCCGTGATAATCAACAGGAGCGCGCTCGTGGGGAAGCCTCTCTTCCACCTGCTCCTCGCCGAGGACGCCACGGTCACCGTCTGCCACTCCAAGTCCCGTGACCTACTGGGGATAACCCGACAGGCGGACATCCTGATCTCCGCCGTGGGTCGCAGGCCGCAGTTCTCTGTGACGAGGGAGATGGTCAGGGAGGGAGCCGTCGTAATCGACGTCGCCATGAACCGCATCGCGGGGAAGCTAATCGGCGACGTGGACTTCGAGGGGGTTTCGGCGAAGGCCTCGTACATCACACCGGTCCCAGGGGGGGTCGGCCCCATGACCGTGATCATGCTCATGGAGAACACCCTGGTCGCGGCCGCAAAACAGAACGGGCTGAAAGAGGCCTCGGTGCCAATCCTATGAGCAAAGAGGAGCTCAGGGCAGAGGCCCTCTACTCCAGGAGGAAGATCTCCATCTCACAGCTCGCCCGCGAAAGCCTGCTCGTTCAGGAAAACCTCGCGGCCCAGGACGAGTACCGCCGGGCGAAGCTCGTCGTCTGCTACGTCTCGAGAGACTACGAGGTCCAGACGACCGGGGTCATAGTGCGGATGCTGGCCGAAGGGAAGAGGGTCGCCGTGCCCCTGGTCGACGATCCATCGCACTCCCTGCTCTTCTTCGAGATACACGGGCTCGACGAGCTCTCGCCCGGGAGGTTCGGGGTCCTCGAACCGGGGCGCGGATCGGAGCAGGTGACTCTGAGCGAGACCGACCTCGTCCTAGTCCCGCTCGTGGCTTGGGACGACCGCGGGCACCGGATTGGCTACGGCAGAGGTTACTTCGACCGGGCCCTGGCCATGCGCGGGCCTTCCCTTGCCATCGGACTCGCCCTTGAATCGCAGCACGTCCCGACCATACCCGAGGTCCCCTCAGACGTCTCCATGGACATGGTCGTCACCGAGAAGAGGGTCCTGAGGTTCGCCCGGAGCGCGACCTGAGTGGTTGATATGTCACAGAAGATGAGCGTAGCCATAATAGCCGGAAGCAAGAGTGACCAACCGGTCACCGACGAGGCCTCGAAAATCCTGACCGAGCTGGAGGTCCCGCACGAGGTGAAGTTCCTCTCGGCGCACCGCAACCCCGAGGGGCTGAAGGAGTATGTCTCCGCCTCGGACGCGCGGGTCTTCATAGCGGTCGCCGGGCTGGCGGCCCATCTGCCCGGGGTGATCGCCTCGATGACCCTGAAGCCCGTGATAGGCGTCCCGGTGAACGTCAAGCTGAACGGGCTTGACTCGCTCCTCTCCATAGTCCAGATGCCCCCGGGAGTCCCCGTGGCCTGCGTCGGGGTCGACAACGCCCGGAACGCCGGGATACTGGCGGCCGAGATCCTGGCCCTGACCGACAGCGGTGTCGCCGAGAGGCTCGAGAGGATGAGGGCGGCATGGCGGTGAAGCCACGTGGGACCTTCCTCCGCTCCGGGAAGGTAAAGGACATCTACAAACTCGATGAGGAGCACCTTCTCTTCTACTTCACGGACCGGGTCTCGGCCTTCGACGTAGTCCTCCCGTCTACGATCCCCCGCAAGGGTGAGGTGCTGTGCAAGCTCTCCGCCTTCTGGTTCGAGACCCTGGGAGTGCCGCACCACATGGTCTCGACCGAGGGGCCGAACATGATGGTCGTCAACAGGATGACGATGATACCGGTGGAGTGCGTGGTCCGCGGATACCTCTACGGGAGCCTCTACGACAGGCTCCTCAAGGGCGAGGTCTCGCTCCCCGTGGACAGGGTCCTCGCGGCGAAGCTCCCCGAGCCGTACTTCGACCCGACCACCAAGTCAGAGATTAAGGACGAGCCGATCACAGAGGCCGAGATAGTCAGCGAGGGGAGGATGAGCCAGTTCGAGCTTGATTTTGTGAAGGGGTCCACCAAGTCGATCTTCTGGAGGATGAGCCAGAGGGCGCGCGACTCCGGGTTCATCCTCGCCGACCTGAAGCTGGAGTTCGGGAGGAGGAACGGGACTGTGCTCCTCGGCGACTCCATCGGTCCCGACGAGTTCAGGATGTGGCCCGCGGACAGGTACGCGCCCGGAAGGTCCCAGGACAGCTACGACAAGCAGCCCGTCCGAGACTGGCTCACGGGGGCGGGCTACAAGGAGAAGCTCGACCGGGCGCGGAAGAGCGGAGAGCCTGCCCCTCAGCCGCCCGTCCTCCCCCCTGAGCTGATCTCTCTGGTGAGCGACCGCTATGTCCACATCTACGAGGTACTGACCGGCAGGAAGCTCTGACAAGGGCCGGGGCGCTGCATGAAGAAAGACGCCTATGCGAAGGCCGGCGTTGACGTGAAGCGCGTAAGGAAGATACAGGACTCCCTCGCCGCCTCACTGGCCGGCACCTTCTCCAACAGGAGGGGCAGATTCGGGACCCCGCTGATGGGGATCGGCCACTACGCTGGCCTCATCGACATAGGGGGCGGCCGCGCCCTCGCGATGCACACCGACGGCGTGGGGACCAAGGTCCAGCTCGCCGTCCAGATGGACAGGTACGAGACGATCGGAATAGACTGCGTTGCCATGACCGTGAACGACCTGATCTGCGTCGGCGCCGAGCCCGTGGCGCTCCTCGACTACATCGCCCTAGAGAGGGAGGACGAGTCGCTCGTCTCCCGCATCATGGTGGGGCTCATCGAAGGCGCCCGAAGGGCCTCGACTGCGATCGTCGGGGGCGAGACGGCGATAATGGGGAGCTCCGTGAAGGGGTTCGACCTCGTCTCGATGGGCGTCGGGGTGGTCAAGCGGAAGAAGGTCCTCGACGGCTCCGCCATCGCCGAAGGGGACCTCGTGGTCGGCGTAGCGAGCTCGGGGCTGCACTCGAACGGCTACACGCTAGCCCGGTCCGTCCTGCAGGCCAGACATCCGCTTCAGGAGCGCCTCGACGACCTCGGGTCGACCCTGGGGGACGCGATGCTGGCGCCGACAAGTATCTACGTCAAACCCGCCCTTGAGGCGCTCAGGAAGCGCGAGGTCCACGCGCTCGGTCACATCACCGGCGGCTCGTTCCGGAAGCTCACGAGGCTCGTCGGAGGCCGCGACCTGGGGTTCTCTCTTGAGCTCCCTCCGCCTCCTCCAATCTTCCGCATGATCCAGACTGAAGGAGGCCTCTCGGACTCCGACATGCTGCGGACGTTCAACATGGGCGTCGGGCTCTGCGCGGTCGTCCCGGCCGGCGAGGCCGGGCCAGTCGCCAGGGTCTTCCAGAGGAGCGGTTTCCCGGCCACGGAGATCGGCGTCGTGTCGAAGGGGCCGGGTGTCCGCGTCGGGGGCCTGCGCCTGACCGACTAGTACTCGACCTCGCCCGAGATCCCGACCTTCTTCCTGTAGGTCTTCAGGACCGGGTCGATCGAGTCCCTCACCAGCCGGCGGCACTTGCTCTCGGCGTCTCCGGTGTGGTGCCTGGGGTCCAGGAGCTTGCGGACCTCGGCGGCCCCGAGCTTCGAGCTGATCATCTTGTCCCCGGTCAGCATCCCGACGAGAGGATTCGGTCGGTCCTTCATCACCTCGTCCCAGGCCTTGAAGGAGTGCACCCTGATCATCTCGTGGACCTCCTGCCGGTCGTCTCCCTTCTCCACGAGCTTCATCATCACGGCCTCGGTCCCGGCGAAGGGGCCGAACTTCTCGAGGTTCTTCCCTATCATGGCCGGGTAGACCTTCAGCCCCTTCATCAACCTCTCATAGATCAGCAGGCACTCGTCGAGGGCGAGGAAAGCCTCCGGGATCGCGACCCGCCTGTTCGCCGAGTCGTCGAGGGTCCGCTCGAGGATGCTGTTGGCCGCGTTCGCGAAGGCGAGGGACGGGTATCCAGAGACCAGCCGGGCGAGGGAGCACATCCGCTCGGCGCTCACCGGGTTCCGCTTGAACGGCATCGCGCTCGACCCCACCTGGTGCTCTCCAATGGGCTCGGAGAGCTCCCCGAACGTCGGCGACTGGAGCACCCTGAGGTCGAGCCCGAACTTGTGGCACGAAGCGGCGACCGAGGCCAGGCACGAGAGCATGACAAAGTCCAGCTTCCTGGGATACGTCTGGGTCGAGACGGCGAACGAGTCGAGCCCGAGGGCCGACATCACCCTCCTCTCGAGCTCCTCCACGTCCCTGCCGTTGCCAAGGAGCTTCTCGAAGCTGGCCGACGTCCCGACCGCCCCCTTCATCCCCTTCCCCTTGACGAACCGGGCCAGAACGAACTCGAGGAGCTGTATGTCCATCAGCAGGTCCTGGGCGTAGTTCGCGAACCTGTAGCCGAGGGTCGTCGGCTCTGCAGGCTGGAGGTGCGTCCACGCCATGCAGACTGTCCCTCTGTGCTCGACGATCCTTCCCTTCGCGGCGGCGAGGCAGTTGACGAGCCTCGTCAGGATGAGATCGAGCGCCCTCCTGAATATCAGGACGTCCCCGTTGTCCTCGATGTCCATCGAGGTCGCCCCTAGGTGGAGCTTCCCTCCGCCCTTCCCCGCCTGATCGGCGAAAGTGCGCAGCTCCGCCATGAGGTCGTGCCTGATCTTCCTCTCCAGTTCGTGGGCCCTCGCTATGTCGACGTCCTTCGCGCCCGACTTGGACCTTATCCCCGCGAGCTCCTCCGGCGATACGAGGCCGAACCCGGCCTCCGCCGTTGCGAGCTCCAGCCAGACCATCCTCCACGTCGACCTCCTGGTGCGCTCGGAGAAGAGGTCCCGCATCTCCTTGCTCCCGTAGCGCCAGGTGAAAGGTGAGAGGAAGGTGTCGTAGCCGAAGGCGTCGTCCTTCAATATGACCGAGACCCGCTCCCCACCGGAATAAAGCTTCGTGGTCCGGCGGCTATATTCTGTACTCGGCCATCAGCTTCTCCGAGCTCCCCTTCGCGAAGCGGTATGCCAGGACGCTCACGACGCCCGCGAAGACCCATGCCGCGGGGAAGAGGTACCACGGGGCCGAGAGCGTGCCGGGGAGGGCACTGAGGATGTCGCGGAAGATTATCGGGAGGGCTGTCACCAGGGCCACTGCGAGGCCCACCGCTGTCATGACGAGCAGCCAGACCGGGTCGATGAACCTGGGCCTGGGCCTCTCCTGGAAGTCGGGGAACCTCGACCCGAAGGCGAGGCCGACGCAGACCTCCTCCACGGTTATCGAGGCCGCTATCGTGATGTTCTCAACAAGGACGAGCGGAGACGACCCGCCTATCACCGAGAATATCGCAAGGGTCGCGAAGGTCGCCGCTAGGGAGAACCCGAGGGCCAGGAACGCCTTCGCCCTCAGTATCTCCCCCGGCGCTATGGGGAGGGAATAGAGGATCATCACCGACTTGCTCTCCTGGCCGAAGCTGATCGACGATATGAGGAGGGCGAAGAAGCTCGCTGCGAAGAGGGTCGGGAAGTCTGCGAAGAAGCCTCCCTCGGCCGCGATCCCGCCCGAGGTCGAAGTGATGCTCTCGACGAGGAAGAGCGCGACGAAGACGATAGGGATCGCCATGAACGAGAGCAGCTCGCGTCTCCTTGTGATCCCCTTGATGTCCTTACGGACTATCGCAGCCTCGCCCTGCGAGAGCCCCATCCTGAGAAGGGAGCTGGATCGGGGAGCGTACTCGGAGCTCGTGATGCTGACCGAGAACGCCGCGGGCGACCAGTACCTCGAGCGGACCCTGGTGGCGATCCAGACCAGCGCGCCCGTGAACCCGACCGTCCCCACCGAGAAGACCAGGACCCGGAGGGGCTCGCCGTTCACGATCCCCTCTATGGCCAGCGCCCCCCAGAACAGAGGGATGAAGACGAAGACCGAGAGCGAACCGGACAGCGTGTTGACCACGCTTATCAGGATGGTCGGGTTGAAGACGGTCTCGAAGATCAGGATTATCACCACCATCAGCGCGAGCCTGAAGAACAGGGCCCCCCTCCGAGCACGCTTCATGACGACGGAGCTGACCCGGTTTGTCGCGGCCCTCAGTATCTCCACGAGTGCGCCGCCCGTGAAGAGGGTGAGGATGCTCACCAGGGCGACCCCGGCCCACGCCCAGCCGTATCCGAAGTAGACCGAGGGCGCGAGCGTTATCCCGAGCGCTATCGCGACGGAAATCGAGTAGTTGTAGGCGACCGAGAGCGCGGACGCGATCACGTACTCGGCCTGGGTGATGGGGAGCCAGTTCACCGTGTCGCTGGCCGAGAACTTCGAGGAGACGTTGAGCTCGAAGAGGAGGCCTGCGATCAGCACCATCCCCGGGACGAAGACCGGGATGAAGATCAGGGCCTCCCTGACCGCGTTCTCGACGTCGGAGTAGGCCTGCAGGCTCCCTGTCGAAGCCCCCGGCCCGGAGAACTCCTTCAGGAGCGTGACACCGGCGTATCCGAGGACCGCGCAGATTGCAAAGGCGGCGATGTCGAGGATCAGCAGTATGGAGGGCTTCCTCAGGAAGCTTAGCGCCGCCCTTCCGCCCCGGCTGGCGCGCAGCTGCGACTTTGAGAGGGCTATCGTGATCGCGAATATCTTCCTAGGGTTCAACGACTGAGCTCCTTCACCACGTCTCCGAGGTCGCCCGTCCCCGTTATCTTCAGGAAGACCTCCTCGAGGGTGGAGCCGGGGAGGCCCGCCTTCTGCCTCAGGTCGGAGATCGTCCCGTTCGCGAGTATCGAACCCTGGTACATTATGGCGACGTCGTCGCAGAGAGCCTCGGCGATCTCCAGCACGTGCGTGCTGAAGAGGACAGAGACGCCCTCGTCGGCAAGGCTCCTCAGTAGGTCCTTCACCAGCTTCGCCGAGCGGGGGTCGAGCCCATTGAGAGCCTCGTCGAGGACGAGCACCTTCGGCCTGTGCAGCAGCGCGGAGATTATCGCTATCTTCTGCTTCATCCCCTGCGAGTACCCGCTGATCAACTCGTTCTCGTGGCCCCTGAGCTGCAGCCCGTCCAGGAACTGCCCTATCCTGCCAGCCCTCTCGCCTGTGGGGATGCTGTACATGTCCGAGATGAAGTCCAGGTACTCGATCCCCGTTAGGAAGTCGTAGATCTGGGGGGTCTCGGGGACGTACCCGACTATCCGCTTCACCCCGATCGGGTCGCGCGCCACATCGATCCCCTCGACGACTATGGACCCGGTGTCCGGTTTGAGGATGCCGAGGATCATCTTCATGGTCGTCGACTTTCCCGACCCGTTGGGACCGAGGAGCCCCAGTATCTCCCCTCTCCTCATGCTGAAGTCAATCCCGTTCACCGCCTTCAGCGTTCCGAACGACTTGGAGAGCGAGCTGGCCTGGAGCGCTAGTTCCTCCATCTCTTGTCGTGCCGCCTCACCCGGGCGGTGATTTAATGCTACACCTCGGGTCCCCTCAATCGTCGTCCGGCCGACAAAGGCTAAGTAATCACCGGTTTGCCACGCCGAAGGACGATTGTGAACCCCGAGATCCTCGGCGAATCGCTCCCTCTCGACGAGTTCGTCGAGGTCCCCGACTGGCAGGGCCCCCGCAGCGACATAAGCTCATACAAGGCCCTCCATGCGAAGAGCCTGCTCGACTCTGGTGCCCAGTGGGAGAAGCTGGCGAAGGAGCTCGAATGGTCCAGGGGCTGGGACTCGGTCGTCTCACCTACCGGACACCCGCACGTCTACGAGTGGTTCCGGGGAGGGTCCCTGAACCTCTCCAACCTCGCGCTGGACCGGCACGTGAGGACCTGGAGGAAGAACAAGGTCGCGCTCATCTGGGAGGGGGAGCCCACCGACGAGAACGGGGCCCCGAAGGAAGTGAGGAAGCTGACCTACGGCGAGCTTCTGAGGGAGGTCAACAGGCTCGCCTTCGCCCTCAAGACCAAGTTCGGGCTGAAGAAGGGAGATAAGGTGGCGGTCTATCTCCCACTGATCCCCGAGGCGATCGTGACCCTTCTGGCGGCCGCGCGGCTCGGGCTTACGTTCACGGTCGTGTTCAGCGGCTACAGCGCCGACTCGCTCTCGTCGAGGATAAACGACATGGGCGCGAAGGCGCTCATCACCGCCGACGGGTTCTACCGCAGGGGGCGCCAGGTCCGGCTCAAGGAGATCGTCGACGCGGCGCTCGAGCAGACCCCGACGATAGAGGAGGTCGTGGTCGTGAAGAGGCTCGGGATACCGTGCCCGATGCGCGCGGGCAGGGACTTCGAGCTGAAGGCCCTGCTATCGGAGTACCCTGTGGGGGCTTCGGTCGAGCCGGAGCCCGTCGAGAGCGGGCATCCGCTCTACGTCCTCTACACCTCAGGGACCACCGGGAAGCCGAAGGGCCTGATTCGCGACACGGGAGGGTACGCGGTCCTCCTCCATGCGACGATGAAGTGGGTCTTCGACATCAATGACAAGGACGTCTACTGGTGCCCCGCGGACATCGGCTGGGTGACGGGCCACAGCTACGTCGCCTTCGGACCATTGCTGGAGGGCGCCACGGTCGTCCTCTACGAAGGAGCCATAGACACGCCGCAATACGACCGGTGGTGGTCGATAGTCGAGCGGTACGGGGTCTCGATCCTGTACACTACGCCGACCGCGACCCGGTCCCAGATGAAGTTCGGGGACGAGAACGTCACGAAGCACGACCTCTCGTCGCTCCGTCTCATCCAGAGCGTCGGGGAAGCCATAAACCCGTCCGCATGGATGTGGCTCTTCAGGCTCGTCGGACGAGGACGATGCCCCGTGGGCTCGACATGGTGGATGACCGAGACCGGCGGCGTGATGATCAGCATCCTCCCAGGTCTGTCGCTTATACCGATGAAGGCCGGGACCAACGGCCTCGCCCTCCCGGGGATCGACGCCGACGTCGTCGACGAGAAGGGAGACTCGGTCGCCCCCGGCGCGAAGGGGCTCCTTGTCCTGAAGAACCCCTGGCCCGGCATGCCGGGCCCGCCCACGGGGATGTACGGGGACCCTGAGCGGTACGAGAAGCAGTACTTCGCGCGGTTCCCCGGCAGGGACTTCTTCTTCTGCGGAGACTACGCAGTGAAGGACAGAGACGGATACATCTGGGTCGCAGGCAGGGCCGACGAGGTTCTCAAAGTCGCCGGGCACAGGCTCGGGACCTTCGAGATCGAGTCCTCGATAGTCTCCCACCACGCCGCATCGGAGGCCGCGGTCGTGGCGATCCCGGACGCGATAAAAGGAGAGGTCCCGATCGCGTTCGTTGTTCTCAAGCAGGGCTTCAACGCGTCGGAGGAGCTGCGCGGGGAGGTCAGGAGGTGGGTGAGGGACGGGTTCAGCCCCATCGCCGAACCCTCGCGCGTCTTCTTCGTCAGCAAGCTGCCGAAGACGCGCAGCGGGAAGATAATGAGAAGGCTCCTCAGAGCCGTGGCCGAGGGAAAGCCGCTCGGGGACATCGCGACGCTCGAGGACGAGACCTCTGTCGAAGAAGCCAGACTCGCGTACCAAAGCCTCGACGTACGCTGAATGGGCCTAACAACGTAGGTTGTTATCGTTCTGTATCACACTTAAATAATCTCGGTTGTTAGCAGCTTCGAAAATGCAAAGACGCGGTAGAAACGGAATCTCTACCACCGCCGCAGCAATTATCATCGTCATCCTCATCATTGCAGTAGCAGCAGGAGTCTACTTCATCACATCAGGTAGCTCCACAACCTCCCCCACCAGTTCCACCACAACATCCTCCACTACTGGAAGTCTAACGACTACCACCTCGAGTACCTCGCAGAGCGCCATACCCACCACGTTCACCTACGAGACAGCCGAGACGCCGGAATATCTTGATCCGGGAGTCTCGTACTTCTCCTACGACTACAACATCATGCAGAACGTGTATGAGCCCCTCCTCTGGTACAACGCAAGTTGTTCCACGTGCATCATCGACTGGCTTGCGCAAAACTACACCGTATCCTCCAACCAGATGACCTACAGCTTCACGCTTAGGTCGGGTATCACCTTCGCAGACGGCGAACAACTCAACTCCTCAGCGGTCTACTTCTCCCTCAACAGGCTTCTGGTGATGGACGGTAGCACTCCTGTAGGACACGCAAGCCAGGCCTCCTGGCTCCTCCAGCAGCTCCTGAACACGAGCCTGAGCACCACCGTCAGTGGGATGGGCCAGACCTATGGCTCGAGCTACGTGAAGGCAGTCCTCGCGGAGAACTTCGTCCAGATAACAGGGCCCCTAACCTTCAACATCAACGTCATGAACCCATCCTCGGCCGTACCAGAGCTTCTGGCAGGCCAGTGGGCCACGATCCTCGCCCCGAACTACGTGATGCAACACGACCTCGCTCTGTGGAACACCTCGAGCGCAGGTTACACCCTCCCGAACGCCAAGCTGACCGGCACGACCACGAACAAGATCAACTCGTACCTGCAGGATCTATCTTCGACCTGCAACGCAGGCTCCACACAAGGGGGCTGCGGTGCGACCTACCTGAACACGTCCCAGCAGGGCTCACTTGCAGGGACAGGGCCGTACGTGCTCACCAGCAACAACGTAGCATCCAACACGATCACCCTCACAGCCCGCCAGGGCTACTGGGGAGGACCGTACTCGACCCCGATAGCAGCCAAGATCAACACGGTCGTCTTCAAGTTCGTCCCGGACGTGACGACTAGGGAGATCGACCTCCAGAACGCAGCCAAGTCCGGACAAGCAATGGCAATCGACCTGCCTGGTACCAACCTCTACGACATCGCAGACAGGAACGCGTGGCTAAACACCAACACGCTCACATCGGACATCTCAGGTGTCTCACTCTACGGGACCTTCCCGTTCTATGGGCTCACCTTCGACCCGTTCGATACGAACGTGACGAGTTCCCTCACAGGCCAGTACTACAAGTTCCAGCCATTCGCTGACCTCAGGCTCAGAACAGCGTTCGCCGACTCTGTCAACATGACAGAGGTCAACGTCGCAGTCAACAACAAGGTAGGCACGGTCGCGATCAACGTGGTCCCGCCCGGACTCCCACCCACAGGCGCATACAACTCTGGCATCACCCCGGCATACAGCTTCAACCCAGACCAGGTGCAGGCACTCCTGCTCGCAGCAATGGAGAAGCCGCTGACCTCGTTCAAGTTCACGAACGGGACAGCAGCACCTGCAGGGTTCTTCAACAACGCATTCGGTTGTTCGGCCCTCGGGTCGAACGGCAAGTGCAGCAGCCCCATCGGTCAGACAGTGCCTCTTGACGTTCCCTCTGGCGATACCTTCGACACAGCCGTGTTCACCCAGATAGCGTCAGTGATCAACAACGTCAGCGCGACCTACAACATGGGCCTTACGGTGACTGTCGTGCCTGTCCCATCGGGACAGCTCCTCGAAAACGCCTTCTCGGTCCCAACTCACTACTACATGTACGCCCTTGGCTGGATCGACGACTACCCGTGGGTTATCGACTTCCTCACTCCGATGCTCGCACCCAACGGTGCATACACCGGTGCTGATGGATGGAACCTCCCACAGATGGCCACACTCAACCAACAGGCAGATGCAGCTAGTGCAGCAGGCAACATCGCTGGAATCATTACTGCAAGCAACGCAATGAACACCCTGGCCAACAAAGAGGTAATGTACCTCTGGACGCTGTACAACGTCAACTTCGTGACGATGACAACGAACGTCCAAGGGTTCTACTTCAACCCATCACTGAGTACTGCAGCGGCTGGTGGCGTCGGACCTGAATACTTCGCAACCCTCTACTAGACGCGTAGAGGGCCCCCGCGTTTTTTATGCTGAGCACGCATTATCTGTCATGGCGAGAATCATGGCGGCGCTACGTTGAAGCTGTACGAGTACGTTATTAGACGACTTCTCCTGATGGTTCTCGTACTTTTTCTTCTCAGCCTCTTGATATTCTACCTCACCCGCGGCTTGCTCCCGGCTTCTTCCGCTATCTCACAGTACATCACACCGAAGATGAACAGCATCGCGAAGCTGCAGCTGGCCCAGTCACTCGGGGTCGCCACCAAGTCCTGCCCAAACTTCACCGCTTTCTCTGACAGTCAGGCCGGCTGCGTGGTTCCCCTCTGGGGCCAGTACGTCGGGTGGCTTCACAACGTCCTCACAGGGAACTGGGGGTACACGCTGCTCCCGGGGATATCCGGGACCGAGACCACCCTTACGGTCTTCTTCCAGAGGTTCCCGCTCACCGCCGAGCTTGCGATTGCCGGCGCCGGCCTCACGATACTCATAGGGATCCCGCTGGGCATCGTCTCTGCCACGCACAACAACAAGCTCCCCGACCACCTCTCGCGCATCGTCTCTCTAGGGGGGTACTCCATACCCCAGTTCTGGTTTGGGGCGATGCTGCAGATCCTGCTCGTCCTCTATATCCGGGTAGGGGGCCTGGGCCTGTTCCCGGCGAACGGCGCGTTCGCGACGATCTGCGCAATATGCATCCCCAACCCGGGGACGGCCACCGCTTACACCGGCGCCCCGCTCTTCGACGGGATACTCTCCGGCAACCCCGCCTACACGTGGGACGCCCTGGTCGCGCTCGCGCTCCCTGCGATCACCCTAGCGATAACGTCCATAGGCGCCCTCACGAGAATCGTGAGGTCGAGCATGGTCGACGCCCTGAAGCAGGACTACATACTGCTCGCGAGGTCGAAGGGTCTGCGGGGCAGGGTCGTGATCTACAGGCACGCCCTTAGGAACGCGCTGCTCCCCGCCGTCACGATCGCTGGTCTGCTGGCCGCCTTCCTCCTGGGAGGTGCGATCGTGATCGAGATAGTCTTCACCTGGCCCGGGGTGGGGAGCGCCTCGCTCGCCGCCGCGAACTCCCTCGACATCAACTTCCTTGAGCTCTACGTTCTCGTGACCGCGCTGATAATCGTCCTGACGAACCTGGTCGTCGATATCCTCTACGCCAAGCTGGATCCGAGGATCCGTTATTGAGGTGTTGATTTGAGCGAGAATAACCCAGTGAAGACAGAGCCCGGCCCGCCCTCCAGGTCGGCGGACCTCAGGTACGCGCTTCACCGCTTCCGCCAGAACCCGCTGATCATCGCAGGCTCCGTAATCTCGATCGGGACCATCCTGATAGCGATCTTCGCGAACGTCATCGTGAACCCGAAGCTGGGACGGTCGACCGACCTCGACCTTCGGCTGTGCTGGAACAACCCGGCCCTGAACTGGCACATCACGAACGTCTTCAACTGCGGAGGAACGGTGTACCCGCTCGGCACCGACACCTATGGAAGGAGCGTCCTTTCGATGATAATCCTTGCGATACCTCTCGACCTCCAGATCGCCCTCGAAGTCGTGATATCGGCGGTCGTAATCGGGGTCTTCTTCGGTGCCATCGCCGCCTATGCGGGCGGGGTCATCGACGAGGTCATACTGAGGATAACGGACATCTTCCTGGCGGTTCCGGCAATCCTCTTGGCCATCGTCCTTCTCGTCATCCTCGGCCGCTCGTTCTCCATCCTGACGTTCGCCATCGTGATCACCTGGTGGCCGACCTACGTCCGTCTGATACGCTCGCAGGTCCTGGGTGAGAAGGAGAAGCCCTACGTCGAGGGCCTCAGGGCGATGGGGGCAGGGAGGGTGCGCATACTCTTCCGGCACGTCGTCCCGAACTCGATTTACCCGGTCTTCGTGCAGGCCACCCTCGACATAGGGAGCGTCATCCTGACCGTGTCCGCGCTCACCTTCCTCGGGTTCAGCCCGAGCCCCCTGATCCCGGAGCTGGGGAACCTCGCGAACGCGGGCTCGACATACATCTTCACCGCGCCGTGGCTCATAATATTCTCGGGGGTGACCATCCTGGTCATCTCGCTCGGCTTCAACCTGCTGGGTGACGGCATAAGGGATGTCTTCGACCCGCGCCTCAGGAGATGAGATGGTCGCCATGAGCCAAGGCTTGGACCAGGACGTCCTCGTAGTGAAGGACCTGAGGGTCGTCTTCCACACCTACGCCGGCGAAGTCAAGGCCCTTGACGGGGTCGATCTCACCGTGAGGAGGAAGGAGGTCCTCGGGCTCGTGGGCGAGTCCGGGAGCGGAAAGTCGGTCACCGCGCTCACCATCGAAGGGCTCCTCCCCCAGAACGGCGAGGTTGTCAGCGGCCAGATAATCCTCGCGGGCAACGACCTGCTCAAGGAGAGCAGCGCCGACCTCCGGATCTCGCGGGTCACGGACATGGCGATGGTCTTCCAGGACCCCACGACCTACCTCAACCCTGTGCTCACGGTCGGGTCACAGATAACCGAGATAATCGAGAGCGAGGCGAAGCTCTTCACCAAGCAGGTCATCGCGGACCGCCTGATCGAGCTCGACCGGCTCGAGGGCGAAGGCAGGATCACGCCCGTGCTGGAGAAGGAGAGGGCCAAGCTCAAGTCGCTCTCGTCCGGGGCGAAGATAAGCAAGCGGGAGTTCAAGAGGCTCTCGCGACTCTACGCCATCAACATCCTGCGCCAGGTCCGGCTGCCCGAGCCCGAGAGGATCTTCAAGGACTATCCGTTCGAGCTGTCCGGCGGGATGAAGCAGAGAGCCATGATAGCCATGGCCCTGGTCAGGCGTCCCAAGCTCTTCCTCGCGGACGAGATAACCACCGCACTCGACGTGACCGTCCAGGCCCAGATCCTGAAGCTCCTCACCGAGCTGCGAGAGCAGATCGACACCTCCGTCATCCTGATCACCCACGACCTCGCCATAGTGGCAGAGGTCTGCGACAGGGTCGCCGTGATGTACGCAGGGAACATAGTGGAGGTGGCGGACGTGAACGAGCTCTTCCGGAACCCGCTCCACCCCTACACAAAGGGGCTGCTCGCCTCGATTCCCCGGCCCGACCTCAAGGAGCAGGAGATGAAGTCCATCCGAGGCTCGGTCCCGAACCTGATCTTCCCCCCAAGCGGGTGCCGTTTCCATCCGCGGTGCGACTTCGCGTTCGAGCGCTGCCCCCTCGAGAAACCGAAGCTCCTCGAGGTCTCCAAGGGCCACTTCGTGGCCTGCTTCCTCTACGAGGGTGGACAAGCATGAAGGACGACGAGTACCTCCTCAAGGTTGACAACCTCCTCAAGTGGTTCCCGATACGGGGCGGGCTCCTCGGCAGGACGGTGGGTCACGTGCGCGCCGTCGACGGCGTCTCGATAGCGATAAAGAAGGGGGAGACGCTCGGCATCGTCGGAGAGTCGGGCTGCGGCAAGACGACCCTCAGCCGGACCGTGATGCGCCTTCTCGACCCCTCCTCCGGAAGCATAGTCTTCGACGGTACCGACATCTCGAAGCTGAAAGGGAGAGACCTGAAGCCGTTCAGGCGGCGCATGCAGATGGTCTTCCAGGACCCCTACGCCTCTCTCGACCCCCGGCAGAACGTCAGGTCGACCCTGATGGAGCCGATGGGAATCCACCACATCCAGCACTCCGGCGAGGACAGGAACCGCGCCGTCGAGAAGCTCGTCGAGATAGTGGGGCTCAACCCGGACCACCTGGCCCGCTTCCCGCACGAGTTCTCGGGCGGTCAGAGGCAGAGGATCGCGATCGCCAGGGCGCTCGCGGTGAACCCGGAGTTCATCGCGCTCGACGAGCCCACCTCGGCCCTCGACGTCTCCGTGCAGGCGCAGATACTCTCGCTCCTCCAGAAGCTCCAGCTTGAACTGGACCTCACCTACATGTTCGTCTCGCACAACCTGGCGGTGGTGAGGCAGATATGCCACCGGACCGCCGTGATGTACCTCGGGAGGGTGGTCGAGGTGGCGCCCACCGAGACGCTCTTCGAGAACCCGAAGCACCCGTACACAAAGGCGCTGCTCGCCTCCGTGCCTCTTCCTGACCCTTCCAAGAGGACCGACCTCGTCGCCCTCGAGGGGGACGTTCCGAGCCCTGTCAACATACCGCCGGGCTGCAGGTTCCGGGCGAGGTGCGCGTACTCGACCGAGAAGTGCGCACTCACGTCGCCGGGGCTCTTCGAATTCGGACCGGGCCACGGGGCAGAGTGCTTCTACGACATCGACTTCAAGTCCGGGTCGAAGAAAGAGGTGCCCGCTACCTGATGGACCTGGTCAGCACGAGGACGACAACGACGACGAAGATGAAGACCAGGACCGGGAGGCCCACCGTCTCGAGCGCGGCCGCGAAGAGCGCCAGGTAGTCCTTCCAACCCAACCTGACCGAATCGTCCGTCGGCTCCCCCTCATCCTTTGACAACGACCCTGCGGTTTGGCCTCCGGCTATTTAGTCTTCAGCGAGAGTATGAGTGGTCCGCGTCGCCTTCCAACTTAAATAACGACTGGAGCCGGTCACGCGAGGTAGACTACCTTGTTAATGATTCCCGGACCCTCGGAGCCAGAACCAGAAGTCCTCGCCGAGCTCTCGTTGCCGATACTTCCGCACTACGGCGCGGCTTGGATGTCCGCCTACAAGGAGACGACCGAGATGCTCCAGAAGGTCTTCGGGACAAAGAACGAGGTCATCATCGTCCCGATCCCGGGCCAGCTGGCCGTCGAGATGGCCGCGGTCAACCTCGTGGCCAAGGGGGAGGAGGCATTCGTCTGCGTCAACGGGCTCTTCTCGAACTCGATAATCGAGGCTATCAACGCGATTGGAGGGAAGGCCGTCGCTATCCAGTCGAACCTCGGGACCGGACCGACGCTCGACCAGGTGAAGTCGGCCCTCGACGGGGCGAAGGACCTCTCCGGGAAGAGCATCTTCGTCGTCCAGAACGAGACCTCCACCGGCGCGGCGGTCAACCCCGGCGAGATCTTCCGATACTGCAAGAAGAAGGGGATGTTCACGGTCCTGGACGCCATCTCCGCGATCGGCGGGATGGAGCTGAAGACGGACGAGTGGGACGTGGACTTCTCGATCGGGTATTCCAGCAAGGCCCTCGGTGGGGTCAACGGAGCGGACCCCGTGGCCATATCGAAGGATGTGTGGGACCGCGCTCTCCTGAGGAAGGGCAAGATACACAGCACCTTCCTCGACCTCAACTCCTGGCGCGAGGCCATCGACGTCGACTCGTCGTGGGGACACCCGCACCCTACCTCCATGCCGACGTCCCTGATCATGGCCCTGCGCAAGGCCGTCTCGATGGCGCTCGAGGAGGGGCTCGAGAAGAGGTACAGGAGGCACGCCCAGGCGGCGAAGGAGCTCAGGGGCGGCTTGGAGGCGCTGGGATTGGAGATCTTCACCGACCCGAAGTACTACTCGAACACCGTCAGCGTCGCCAAGGTGGAGGCGGCGTGGGACCTGGAGCTCCGCAACAGGCTCGTCAAAGACTATAACATCATGATCGCCGGGGGCCTCGGCACACTGAAGGGCCAGGTCGTCCGGGTGGGGCACATGGGCCGCTCTGCCAGGCACGAGAACATCGAGATGACGCTCGCCGCGCTCGGAAGCGTCCTGAAGCAGGTCCGCTGACCCAGAAGGGTCATTAGATGGCTGCTCCCGGGGCGCTGCTACCTTGACTTCAGCGTTCATCCTCAGATGCATGCCCCACGGATGCGAGTTCCCCTCGGACTCGCACAACCTTGTCTGCGCCAACTGCGGCGGCCCGCTCGAAGCGGTCTATGAGTACGAGGCCCTCAGGAAGGCCCACGGTGGCCTCCCCGTCGACCAGAGCCAGGCGGGCGTCTGGAGGTACTCGCCCCTGCTTCCAAAGAATCCTGGCACGCCTGTCGTGACCCTGGGCGAGGGAGACACGCCCCTGGTCAGGGCATCGAGGGTCGCGGAGGCGATGGGCCTCGAGCGCGTATACGTCAAGGACGACAGCCGGAACCCGACCCTCTCGTTCAAGGACCGCAAGTCCACTGTCGCGATCAGCAAGGCGGCGGAGTTCGGCGCGACTGGGGTCGTCAACATGACGGCGGGGAACGCCGGCGCGTCCGTAGCGGCCTATGCGTCCAGGGCCGGGATACCCGCCTACATCTTCACCATAGACGGGATCTCGGATTCCAAGCTGGCGAAGCTGCTCTCCTATGGCGCGAGGGTCTTCAGGACGAACGCGCCCACGAAGGAGCTGATGACCTTCGTCGGCGACGTCGCCAAGCGGTACGGCATGGTGAACATGACCGCCGCGTCAAGATTCAACCCCTACGTCAAAGAGGGGTCAAAGACGTCGATCTTCGAGGTCTTCGAGCAGCTCGGCGGGTCCCTCCCGGACTGGATCTTCGTCCCGATCGGAGGGGGCGGGAACCTCGCCGGAATCTACAAGGGGCTCCGAGAGCTGAAGCTACTCGGCCTCATCGAGAGATTCCCCCGCATAGTCGGCGTGCAGGGCAAGGACTGTGCCCCCGTAGTCGAGGCCTTCCGCCTGGGGCTGCCCCCGGACCAGATCCCGATCATCGCCAACCCGAGCACGATAGCGCACAGCATACTGGACAGCTGGGCTCCCGACGGCGACCAGGCCCTTACCGCCATCCGCGACTCGGGCGGCCTCGCGGTCGGAGTGAGCGACGAGGAGCTCCTGGAATCGATGAAGACTCTCTCAGGCCGGGAGGGGCTCTACCTCGAGCCCGCGTCCGCGGCCCCGCTCGCCGCCCTCGGGAAGCTCGTCGGCGACGGCACAATGGGCGCGGACGAGTCGGTCGTCCTCTTCGCGACCGGTTCCGGGTCCAACCAGCCGGACGCTACCATCGCGGCGTGGGGGAGGCCGCCCACCGTTGAGCTCGACCTGGAGGGCTTCTCGAGATACCTCTCCAAGTGACGGCGAGAGAGCGGCCGGGAAAATTCTTTTAGACCCCCGAAGCCCAACTCGGCCCATTACGATGTCGAGAGAACCGCGGCCGGACTACGGCAAGCTCAAGCTCCTGGTGGGTGGCGAATGGGTCGAATCCCAGTCCTCCGAACTCGGACAGGCCTTCGACCCCGGCAAGGGCGCTCCTCTGGCCCTCGTCCCCTTCGCCCTGCCCGAGGAGGCGGACAGGGCCGTTGCAGCGGGGCAGAGCGCCTTCGAGAAATGGAAGGACGTCTCGATACTGGAACGCGTGAAGTACCTCTACAAGCTGAAGGACGCGCTCGAGCGCAACACGGACGAGCTCGCGACGATAAACACCCAGAACCACGGCAAGACGCTGGAGGAGAGCCTGGGCGAGCTGAAGCGGTGCGTCGAGAACGTCGACGTCGCCATAGCGGCGGCGTACACCCTCGCGAAGGGCGACACCCTCGACCAGATCGCCCAGGGGATAGACGTGAGCATGTCTAAGGAACCCCTCGGCGTCTTCACCATCGTCTGCCCCTTCAACTTCCCGATGATGGTCCCGTTCTGGTTCATCCCCTATGCGATCGTCCTGGGAAACACCATAGTGGTCAAGCCCAGCGAGCTGACGCCAGTTCCGATGCAGCGGGTCGCGGAGCTCATCAAGGACGAGGTGGGCCTCCCCCCGGGCGTGGTCAACATAGTCCACGGCGGGAGGCATGTCGTGGAGCGCCTCATCGCGAACCGGGACGTCAAAGGGGTCACCTTCGTGGGGTCGACGCCCGTGGCGAAGCAGATCTACCGCATGGCCGGTGAGCACGGCAAGAGGGCCATCGCAAACGGCGGGGCGAAGAACAGCGTCCTCGTCATGCCCGACGCCGACCTCGACGGTTCGATGTCAAACCTGGTCTCGTCGTTCTTCGGGAACACGGGGCAGCGCTGCCTCGCGGGGGCCAACCTCATCTCCGTGGGCGATGTCCATGACTCGCTGCTCAGCAAGTTCACCAAGACCGCCCTCGCCCTGAAGGTAGGCTACGGCCTGGAGAGCGGGGTCCAGATGGGGCCTCTGGTAACAGAGAAGGCGCGCAAGAGGGTCTCCGACTACGTCGAGACCGGGCTTGGCGAAGGGGCGAAGCCGGTCTCGGACGGCAGGGGCCTGAAGATCCTGGAGCATCCCGACGGATTCTACCTCGGAGCGACCATACTTGACCAGGTCACGCCCGACATGCGCATCGCGCGGGAGGAGGTCTTCGGTCCCATAGCGAGCGTGATAAGCGCCCGGACGCTCGACCAGGCGATCGAGATCATAAACGGGTCCACGAACTTCGGGAACATGGGGTGCATCTACACGTCCAGCGGGAAGAGCGCCCGGGAGTTCAGGAGAAGGGTAGACGCCGGGAACATAGGGGTCAATATCGGCGTCGCCGCACCCTCGGCCTACTATCCGTTCGGAGGGCGCAGGGACTCATTCTACGGCGTCCTGCACGCCCAGATCGACACGATCGAGTTCTTCACCGACAAGAAGATCACGATATCGAAGTGGTGAGGGTTTTCGGGGGCGGTCCGCCTCCGCAAACTTATATCCCGTGCGGCGAAAGATGGACCTTCGATGCTTTACAACCGGAAGCGTGCGGCAGAGTATCTAAAGGAATACAACCTCGCGGCGGTCGTCGCGACTACGCCTTTCAGCGTCGCCTACTTCACCGACTTCGACTGCTGGCAGTACAGGGACTTCCGCGAGAACATGGCGACGCCCGGCGCCTCCAACTCCCTCCTCCAGACATATGCCGTCATTGTCCCGGACCACGACCCGACCTTGGTCACGAGCACCGGGAGCGTCCAGTTCACCGACGAGCTCTCAGGCATCGAACGGCGCACCTACGGAGGGGTGGGGACGCGCCTGCCTTCGAAGAGGCCCGGAGAGCCGAAGAACCTTTCGCTGCTCCGCGAAGCAGTTAGGTCCGCGAAGCCGACCCCGCAGGAAGCGCTCGTCGCCACCCTGCACGAGTGCGGCGTCAAGAAGGGCCGTGTCGGGATTGAGTTCTCCAATCTTACACGGGCCTCCCGCAAGCACATACACAAGAAACTCGACAGGGTCGACTGGCTCGACGCCTCCGAGTTCATCAGGCTGATCAGGATGGTCAAGACGCCCGAGGAGGTCTCCCGGATGAGGACCGCCGCGGAGATAACCGAGAAGGGGGTGAAGAGGAGCTTCAGGGGCGCCGGCGAGGGGGCCACTGCCGGAGAGATGAGCCGCGCGTACCTCGCCGAGGTCGCGCGCCACGGTGCAATCCCCGACCACTACATCTACAACCCCCGCGGCTACGGGATATCGAGCTCGCCTCGCTTCAAGTTCCACTCGGGGGATTTCACCATGATCGACTGCGGTGTGATCTACAAAGAGTACTACTCGGACACCGGGACGACGCTCGTCTTCGGGAGCAACCCGGAGGTAGAGAAGACCCATCGGGCCTTGTGGGACATCTTCGAGTCCCACGTCGACCTCCTCTCCCCCGGGAAGAGGCCATCGGCGGTCCTCAAGGCGTTCGCAAAGTCCTACGAGAAGCAGAGGATGAAGGGAGTAGGGTACCAGGGGCACGCCATAGGCCTCCAGACGAGGGAACTCCCGATAATCAACTACAGCGACCACAAGAGGATAGCCGACGATGTGGTGGACATCGGCATCGACATCCCGTTCGAGGAAGGCATGGTCATAAACATCGAGACCCCGATGGACGTACATGGAAAGGGCGCTTATCAGGTGGAGAGGACCTTTCAGATAACGCGCAAGGGACCGAACGAGCTCACCCCCAAGAGGGAGAGCGGCCCCAGCGTCGCCGCGTAACCTGTCCGGTGTGGAGAGATGGCAAGACTGCACCTCATAGTGGACGGGATCTTCGAAGCCGACAGGCGAATCTTTCTGCCGGAGGGCCCGCGGTCGACATATTCTGCTGCGGCGAAGAGCCTCCTGATCGAGTCCGGGAAGGAGAAGATCCTCGTCGACACGGGGCTCGGGACGGTGCCTTACGACCCGAAGTTCGACGCCATAAGGCGCGTCCAGAGGGTAACGCGCACAAAGAGTCAGGGCATCAAGGTCGGGCTCGCGAGGCTAGGGGTCCAGCCCGAGCAGATTACTGCGGTGGTCAACACGCACCTGCACAACGCGCACAGCGGGGGCAACAACCTGTTCGCGAACGCGCAGTTCTACATCTCGAGGAGCGAGTTCAGGTTCATCGACAGGTCGATCGGCGAGGACCCCAACCAGACCGCCTACATCACCGAGAACTATAACAGACTGAAGAGCGTCAACGAGATGAAGGGGGAGTATCAGATTACCGACGAGGTGCGCGTCATGGCGACGCCCGGTCATACGACAGGGCACCAGTCGGTGGTCATCTCGAACGGCAAGAAGAAGCTCGTTTACTCCGGGGACGTCGCCCCCCTGAGGGAGAACCTCACTGGGCGCGTCGCGATGAGTGGTTGTGACCGGAGAGCGGCGATCGACTCGATGAACAGGCTGCTCGAGATTAAGAACGCCGACTGGATCTTCTCGCACGATAGGCGACAGCTGAGCCTCTCGAATGCCTACACGCCGAAGCGATAGGTCGCCCCGCTGGGTCAGACCTAACCATTCTAGACCCTCTCGGCTGGCGTAGACGCCCTGTCGAAGGCAGTGGTATCGAAGAGCGCCGAAAGGATTTATCGCCCTGTGGGGTCGATTCGAGCGTGGATTCGCTCCGGAAGGTCTCGAGCGTCGAAATAGACCAGTTCCTGCGTAAGGCGTTCTCCAGCGTGGGGCTGACAAAGACCCAGACGGACTCGGTGGTGGACCTCCTGGTCACGACCAGCCTACGCGGCGTCGACACGCACGGGATAGTGTTGGCCGAGCGCTACATCGAGGGGATCCGGTCCGGGGAGATCAACAAGCGGCCCCGACCCAAGGTCCTGAGGTCCTCGAAATCGGTCGCGGTCGTCGATGGGGACAGCGGCCTCGGGGCCTTCGTGGCCACCCAGGCGACGAGGCTCGCCATCGGGAAGGCAAGGAAGACGGGGATAGGCGCCGTCTCTCTCGTGAATCTCACGCACTGCGGCGCGCTCTCCTACTACGGCCTGATGGTCGCAAGGGAGAAGATGGCGGCGATGGCCTTCACGAACTCGAGCCACCTCGCCGCGCCCTGGGGCGGCTCGAGCCGGGTCTTCGGCACCAACCCGCTCTGCTATGCGTTCCCCGATGGGGGCGACGGGGTCGTATTCGACATCGCGACCACAGCCGGTGCGGGCCAGAAGGTAGTCATCGCGATAAGGGACGGGAAGACGATACCGGCTGGATGGGCCCTCGACCGCGAGGGCAGGCCAACGACCGACCCGTCCCGAGCTATGGAGGGAGTCCTCCTCCCATTCGGAGGGCACAAGGGATACGGGTTGATGTTTGCCTCTGAATTCTACTCCGCCCTGCTGGGCGGCGGCGTCCTCTCCTACGCAGGAGAAGGGCGATATTTCCAGGGGGGGTTCTTCATCCAGGCGACGGACATCGGCGCGTTCCGGGACTACTCGGGATACCTGCGGGACATGAAGAGGCTGACGCGCAGGATACACGGCTCGAGGATCGCGGAGGGGTTCGAGAAGGTCTACCTTCCGGGCGAGCCCGAGGTTGAGACCAGGGCAACGCGGCTTCGCGAAGGGATCCCGGTGGACACCGAGACCTGGGACTACTTCAATTCCCTCTCGAGCAAGCTTGGGATCTCTCCGCTTCGCGCCAGGTAGTCGGACAGGCACGCGACCACCGCGCAAGGTCTATAATGCCGGAGCCGTCCTTCGCCCGTGAACAGGAGTGCCCCAGATGAGAGCCGCCGTCCTCGCGGAGCTAGGGAAGCCCCTCGCAATCCGGGACGTGCCGGTTCCAGAGGTCTCCGGCGACGAAGTGCTCGTCGAGACTAAGTTCTGCGGGATTTGTGGGACAGACCTTCACATAGTTGAGGGGAGAGGGTACGTCCCCAAGCTCCCGCACATCCTCGGTCACGAGCCCTCGGGCGTCGTGGCCAAGGTCGGAGACGCGGTGGAGGACTTCAAGGTGGGGGACAGGGTCGTCCCCTATCTCTTCCTCACCTGCGGCAAGTGCTGGTACTGCCAGAACGGAAGGGACAGCATGTGCTCCCGGCTCAAGGGGATCACCGGGGTGACCACCAACGGCGCGTTCGCCGGATTCTTCAAGACGCCGGCCCGCAACCTCTTCCCTCTCCCAGCGAATGTTCCTTTCGACATCGGGGCCCTAACGGCGGACGCTGTCATCACCTCGGTCCACGCCGTCTATGACAGGGGGAACGTCCCAACGGCGTCCTCGGCGGCGGTCGTGGGGTCGGGAGGGGTGGGGCAGGTGATCATCCAGCTCTTGAAGGACCTGGGCGTGCGCGTCGTCGCGGTCAGCAGGAGCGAAGCCAAGCTCGAGGTCGCGAGGAGGCTCGGCGCCGAGGCTGCGTGGCAGGCGGGGGACGGCAGGATCGACGCCCTCTCTCGGGGGTTCTCCCAGGAGGGCATCGACGTGGTCTTCGACTGCGTCGGATCCGCCGAGTCGATGAAGGACGCATTGGCCATCGTGAAGAGGTGCGGAAGGATCGTCTTGGTGGGGGAGGAGGATTCCCTCTTCCCGGCCAGCAGCACGCTGATCGCCCAGTACGAGCTCGAGATCGTCGGTTCCCGGAACGGCTCCCGCAGGAACATGGAAGCTGCGCTGCAGTTCCTCGCAAGGGGCATCGTGAAGCCCGTAATCTCCGACGTCTTCTCGCTCGAGGACGCCAACGAGGCAATCGAGCGGGTCCGTAGGGGCGCGTCGGGCAGGGTCGTCCTGAAGGTCGGCTGAGCTTTCGCTGCGATTAAATAACATAGGTTGCAATCCACGGCTCTGCATGGTCAAGCAGGCACCGCTAATCATTACCTCAACCGTGGCACCATCTTGGATCTACCCCGACGCGAAGAACAACGCAAAGACAGCTGACGACGCCATCGAAGAGGCGATCTCTGCGTGGAAGGCCGGCGCCGCGGTCATCCACATCCACGGGAGGATGAACTTCACCGAAGACGAGTGGAGGCGGGTCATCAAGACTCTCAGGGACCAGACGGACGCCATCGTCCAGGTCGGCCTCTCGGCCCTGAAGATCCCCGACCGTCTCCCCGTCATCAAGATGAAGCCGGACATGCTCTCGATAATACTCAACCATCACGACGAGTCGTTCCCCGGTTTCAAGATGAGCCTGCTCCACAACACGGACGAGCTGGAGGAGTACGCCAGGCTCTGCACGAAGCACGGCATCAGGCCGGAGTGGGAGGTCTGGCACGCAGGCTCGGTCTGGAACCTGAACCATCTCGTGGGGAAGGGGCTTGTCAAGCCGCCGCATTTCGTCACGCTCTTCTTCGACTGGCCCGGTGGCATCTGGTCGCCGGCAACGGCGGAGGAGCTGCTCCACCGCCTCAAGCAGCAGAGGGAGGACTCGATCTGCAGCGTCAGCATAATGAGCCACGCCCAGACCTCGATAGCCGCGATTTCACTCATCCTCGGCCATCACCTCAGGGTGGGGACCGAGGACAACCCCTACTACTTCCCCGACCGGCTCGCCAAGAATAGCGGGGAGCTCGTCGCCAGGATGGTGAGGATAGCCAAGGAGGTCGGAAGGGACGTCGCCAAGCCCGATGCGGCGCGGAAGGCCATCGGGGTCCGCAACAGCTGAGGGTGCGAGTTTGAAGTGCTACGTGGCCGCGAACGGCCGTGACCCGAGGTTCCCCGAGGACATCAAGGACTTCCTATCGTCGCACGGTTTCGAGGTCATAGGCAACCCGTACTCCGGCGCGATCAGCGAGGACCAGCTCATAGAACTCATCAAGGGGGCCGAGGGGACTCTCGCCGCGAACGAGCCCTACACGGCTATGGTCTTCGACGCCCTCCCCGCCCTGAAGGTCGTCTCGAGGGTGGGCGTAGGGTTCGACGCCGTCGACGTGAAAGCAGCGACCGAGCGTGGGGTGATAGTCACGACCACGCCGGTCCACGAGCTCGCCCAGGCGATGGCCGAGCACACGTTCGCGCTGCTGCTCAGCGTGGCCAAGAGGGTCCCCCAGATGAACGCGAGTCTGCGGGAGGGCGAATGGCGGACGACCTACTGGGGGCGGCAGGTTACCGACCTCTACGGCCTTACCATCGGCCTTCTGGGGGTGGGAAGGATAGGGAGCGAGGTCGCCAAGAGGGCGAAGGCCTTCGACATGAAGATAATCTACAACGATGTGGTCAGGAGGGAGGACCTCGAACAGTCTCTCGGGATGAAGTACGTGACGTTCGACAAGCTCCTAGCCGAGTCCGACGTCCTCTCCCTGCACACGCCCCTCTTGGCCTCCACCAGAGGAATCATCAACGACGCAGCGTTCTCAAGGATGAAGGCCTCTGCCATCCTCGTCAACACCGCGAGGGGGGCCGTCGTCGACGAGGCTGCGCTCGTCAGGGCCCTGGAGTCTGGCCGGATCGCGGGCGCGTGCATCGACGCGTACTCGGTGGAGCCTCTTGCCCCACCTCATCCCCTGTACAAGCTTCAGGACCGGCTGCCGAACCTGATAATGACTCCGCACCTTGGCTACGGATCGCGCACAGGGCGCGCCATGATCTATCACGCGGCGTACCAGATGATTGACGCGATCGAGGGGAGGGTTCCGCAGAACATGCTGAACCCCGACGTGATTCCCCGAAGGCGCCGCTGACCCTACTTCCTTCCCACGGCCTCGAGGAAGGACCTGGCGCCCATCGTTGCGTGCCGCAGGTCGGTTGCCAGAGAGATGAACTTGAAGCCCCTCTCCACGGCCAGCCTCGCCTCGTCCAGCGTCGACGCCATCACGCCTGCGGCCTTGCCCGCCTCGTCGCACGCCTTCACCACCTTCATCATGGCCTCCGCCACCATGGGGTTCGACCTGTCGTCGAGAAGCCCCATGGTCATGGTCAGGTCGGACGGGCCCACGAAGGCCAGGTCGACCCCCTTTACCCCGACGATCTCCCTTATGTTCGCTACCGCCTGCGGCGTCTCGATCTGGGCGATGACCATCGTCTCGTCGTTCGCCGTCCGGATGTAGCTCCCCAAGCTCAGCCCATAGTCAGAGGCCTTCGCCGCCGCCACCCCCCTCACCCCGGTCGGAGGGTACTTGCAGAACCGGACGGCCCGCTCGGCCTCTTCGGCCGAGTTCACGAGCGGCACCACCAATCCCTGGGCGCCGGTGTCAAGTACGATCTTGAAGAGAGCCTGGTCGATCTGGCCGACCCTGACGAGCGGGGTCGCGGTGCTCCCGTTCAGGACCTGTATCATGTGCCCCACCGTCTCGATTGAGATTGCCGAGTGCTCCATGTCCATTACGAACCAGTCGAAGGGGAGCTTACGCAGCAGGTCGACCATGGTCGGACTTCCGGACGATATCCATGCCCCAATGGCCACCTCGTTCCTCTCCAGCCTTCTCTTCAGGGTGTTCTCCAAAGACCTTCGCGGCCCTGTTCGGGCTCGTTGATTAATAAGCCGAGGGGCGGAGCTGCCGTCGTCTTGTTCTTCTCCGTCTCCACGGAGTTGGTCTCTCCATGGTCCAGGGTCGAGGACCGGACGGCTAGGATCGCGGCCGCTCTCGATGCGATCCGGAAGGCAGTCGCCCCCTAGGCCTGAGAACGCCGACCCGTGCCCAGCAGGCGGGTCAGCTGGACGATGTCGGGGAGTTCCTCCAAGGCGTCAACCATCGCCTCTATCTCGTCCGACCTCTTGGCGCCGACCACAGCGGACGCGTTCTCGCTGAACTTGCGCCTCACCTCGCGCTCTGGCGTGGGTACGAGGCTGTCCTGGGTCTCCCTGAGCACCCTCCCGTCCTTCGTCCTGACCTCTACCCAGTGGCTCTTCTCATCCAACGAGTACCTCACCCTGTCAGAGAGCTCTTGGACTTTGGGGTCCGCCAGCTTGGCTGCAAGGTCGGCGGGCATCACCTCGCCGTAGCCGAGGGCGAGGGCAAGGAGGAAGTAGTGACTCGTCTTCGCGTCGTAGATGTTCGTGGGCCTCCGCTTCACCTGCTCCGGCTCCGAGAAGAGCCCGATGTTTGGGGCCGTGTCACCGAACCTTATCTCCTCTATCTCGCCGGCTCTGAGCTTCGACCTTCTCCTGAGCCTGAGGGCCGCGTCAAGCATAGGCGTGCACGCGTAGCTCGTTGGGTATCGCTTGAGGAAGATGTGCGCAGTCTCCCAGGTCTTCCCGAGCCCCTTCGTGACCGGTCCAAGATCGTAGTTGCCCGGTCCGGCGTGGGCGTCCATGAACCCAAACCTCCCCTCGATCGAGTCGCGTGCAATCCCCTCTATCCCCTCCCTCGCAAGGAGGGCTGCGAGGAGCCCGCTCTCCGCCGCCATCCCTGAGTCGACCCCTCCGAAGCAGGCTCCGACCCGGACCGAGAGCGAGGACCCGAATGCCAGGGTGCTCCCGAGGCTCATGGCTTCCTCCGTCCCCCTCTTGGGGAGTCCCATCATCTTGGAGGCGGCGACCGCCGCTCCCACGACACCCGTGAGCGAAGTCGGCTGGAACCCGCGGGCGTGGAACCTGCCCGGGGCACTCAACCCGAGCCTGATCATCGTCTCGCACCCGAGGACGTGCGAGATTAGCACCCGGCCTCCGCTGGCATGTTTGAGCTCGCCGTACGATGCGACCGCAGGGAGGATGACCGAAGTCGGATGGAGGCCGGCGCCCACGTGGATGTCGCTGTAGTCCAGCCCCTCGATCAGCATCCCGTTGAGGAGCGCCGATTCGAGCGCCGACGCCCTGAAGCCGAACCCCCACGCCGTGGTCCTCCCGCCCGACGAGGCGCTCTTCACGGCCCTCGCGGTCCGCTTGGACTTCTCCAGCCCCGACGACAGCAGAGCCGTCCCTATGGCGTCAAGAATGCTCAGCTTCGCCGTCTTCAGGACTCTGTCAGGCACGGCGTCTATGCTGGTGCCCGCCGCGAACTCCGCCAGCGCCTCTGAGGCGTGCTCCGTCCGCAGGTCACCGGTCCAGACCGAGCTTTCGCAGCGTCTTCTTCAGGACCGGGATGCCGATCCTCGAGGTCTCCTCCGGCAGCGGGTACCCCCACGTGTCGAGCGATATCTGGCCGTCGTACCCTATCTCCGCGAAGGCATCCACGATGCCGGCTATGTCGAGCTTCCCCCTTCCGAGAGGGTAGTGGAGCTCGGAGGTCCTTAGGTCGCTGTCGGAGAAGTGGATGTACCTTATCCTCTTGCCCAGGTAGCGGATGGCCTCGATGTAACCCTTGGGCTTCCCGACTCCGAAGTGGCACGTGTCGTAGAGCACGCCGAAGTATCTCGAGTCCAGGCCGTCGCACAGCTTGGCCAGGTACTCGAGGTTCATCCCCAGGGAGAAAGGGTGCGGCTCCGCGAGGAACCTGACCCCGAATCTCGAAGAGTAGGATATCGCCTCCTTGTAGAGCCTGGTCGCGACCTTGAGGAGCTCCTCGTCGCTCCTGTTGTCCCCCCTCGGCCGCACGCCCTCCCAGTACATCACGTCCCTGACGTGAAGGGCGTTCGCGAGCCTCACCCCCTCCTTCATGAGCTGGAGTGTCCTCTCGAACCCGCTCTCGGTGTCGAACGGCCGGAACTGGTCGTTGTCGTTGTCGTTGAGCGCGCACACCTCCAGGCCGGCGCGCTTCGTATACTCGACGAACTGTTCGAGCAGCTCGGGCGTCTTGACCTTAGCGATCTGCGGGGTGAAGACCTCCCACCCGTCGTATCCCGCCCGCTTCATCCGTTCGATCGCCTCCTCGAGTGGATAGTCCTTGAAGCTGATTCCTCCGGCCCTGATCAAAGGAGTCTGGCGCGCCAAGTTTGTAGCGGGCCCTCTTGTCCTCCGCCCGGCTTTATCTGTTCCCGGGTCTGTCTAGACGAAAGTCCGGCAGGGACGGAACAAAGGTTATAGAGCGTCCGAGCCTCCGGAGCGTGTCTAAATCATGGTAAAGGCCAACATCGTGCGAGAGGAGGACGGCATCCCTATGCTCTACAAGGAGTTCAAGAGAGGCTTCGGGGTCAGGATCGTCCATCCCCAGAACCCGAAGGCGCCGTCGAAGAACCTCAGCGTGCAGCTCCTGTACATAGCGCCCGGAGGGAAGGTCGACCCGCACTCCCACGAGAACGAGGAGGTCTACATCCTGTTGGAGGGGACCGGGAGGGGCCAATTCGGCCTCGGCAAGCCCATCGACATCGAGCCCGGGATGTTCTTCCATCTGCCAGCCAACGCCGAGCACGGGCTCGAGAACACCGGGAAGACCATGATGAAGGTCATGGTCACTACGTCTCCCCCCTTCCCGGTCTGGCCGGAGTGGGAGATCGTCGCGCCCAAGAAGGAAGAGAGGAAGAAGTAGACTCCGGGGGAGCGGGGAGCATGCCCCGATTATCCAACGCCGCCGGGAGCAGCAGGAGGCTCAGGTTCTCCATCGGCGTGGGCGGGCCCCTCGACCCGATGCTCAAGGAAGCCTACCAGGCGGAGAAGCTCGGCTACGACCTCGTCTGGGTCCCCGACCACCTCACCGACATCCCTCCGGCCACCGCCATCTACGACGCTTGGACGATGCTCGCCTACATCGGCGCGAAGACGACCAGAGTCATGCTGGGTTCCGGAGTGACAGACACCCAGAGGATGCACCCGGCGAAGACGGCCAACACCGTAGCGACCCTGGACAACCTGACCGGAGGGAGGGCCGTCCTGGGGATCGGGGCCGGAGAGGTGATGAACACGAGGCCCTTCGGCATGGAATGGGAGCCGACCGAGGTCAGGGTGCGGCGCGTGAGGGAGTACATACAGGTCGTCAAGAGGCTCTGGTCCTCGTCGTTCGAGAGACCGGTCGGCTTCGAAGGCACGCTCTACAACTTCAAGGAAGCCCACCTCAGCCTGCCCCCGCTCCAGAAGCCGGGGCCGCCGGTCTATGTGGGGGCGTTCGCCTCGAAGCCCATGCTCGAGATCGCAGGGGAGCTGGCGGAGGGCTGGTATCCCGGCTCGTTCTTCTCGCCGGGCGCGTTCAGGGAGAAGGCGGACGTCGTTCTGGGGGCGGCCCGCGCCGCGGGGAGGAAGCCGGGTGGGATCGACCTGGTCGCCAACGTGCCTGTCGTCTTCGCGAGCGATAGGAAGACGATGGATGCCCTGAAGAGCTACTACAGGCGGGCCCTGGTGATAAACCGGTACATGCTGAGGCTGCTGGGGGCGGAGGAGGCCTACGAAATGGTCTCCAAGACCCTGCAGTACCAGATGATCGCGCCGACGCCGGCCTTTGCTAAGGTCCTCGAGAAGACCTACCGCTCGCTCCCGGTCTCCGATGAGGTGCTCGAGCGCGGTATCGCGGAGATGATGGCCGTCGGAACTCCCTCGGAATGCATAGAGTCGGTGGCCCGCTTCGTGAAGGCGGGAGCTACCCACGTCCTCCTCCAGAACGTCCTAGGCGGCCCGGGCACGCTGGAGCGCTTCGCGAAGGACGTTATCCCGGTGCTTCGCGGCTGACCCGGTCAGGTCTCCGCTTTCACGGGGTTGCGCAGGGTCCCGATCTTCTCTATCTTGGCCTCGACGATGTCGCCGGCCTTGAGGAAAGGCTCCCCGGTCGCCGCGGCGATCCCCTCAGGGGTCCCTGTCGAGATAATGTCCCCCGGTCTCAGAGTCGTCCCTATTGAGGCATAGGCGACCAGTTCGTCTATCTTGATCATTAGCTCGTTCGTGTTCGAGCTCTGCTGCTGCTTACCGTTGACGGTGAGGGATATCTTCAGCGAGTGAGGGTCCTCTATCTCGTCCCGGGTGACGAGCCAGGGACCGAGCGGGAATGAGGCGTCCATCCCCTTCCCCTTGACCCAGTTCAGGCCCAGCGACTCGTTCTTCTGGCCCTGGAAGTCGCGGAAGCTGATGTCGTTCGAGATTGTGTAACCGGCGACGTGTTCGTAGGCCTTCTCCTTCTTGATGTTCTTTCCCTCCTTTCCAATCACGACTGCCAGCTCCACCTCCCAGTCGACTTTCTTCGAGCTCTTGGGCGCGATGATCGCATCCCCCGGTCCGATCAAGGCGTTCCTGAACTTCGTGAAGAGGTACGGATATGGCGGCGGTGGCGTGCGCGTCTCCTTCCCATGTGAGCCGTAGTTCACCGCGACCATGAATATCTTCTCGGGGAACTGGACCGGGCTCTTGAGCTTCACCGATTTGAGAGCCTCGCTCTTGCCCGCCGTGAGCTTGGCCTCGGCCTTCCGCAGGGCGTCGATGAGGCCGTCGTCAAGGAGCTGATCGACGCTGCTCACCGACTTCAGGCGCGGCACCCCAGCGCCCTCCGCGGCCTGCGCGATGTCGTAAATCCTGTCGCCCTTGACGATGCCCGCCCTGATCAGCCCGTCCTTCTCGTAATTTGCTAGTTTCAAGTCTGCTGGTCCTCTTCTCCCTGGTGTCGCCGGCGGCCGGTATAAAGCATGACGAACGGGTCCTCGAAGTCTTCTCCCCCATCACGGAACCTAGGATTAATACGAGGGCTGCACGCGGCCGCTCCAATGGCTCACCCCGGCACCGAGCTCTTCGTCCTCTACCAGATGGGCGCATCGGAGGAATGGACATGGTACAGCGTCGTTGGGGTGTTCCTCTCCGAAGCGGCCCTGCGCGATCATGCCAAGAAGAAGGGAATCACGTCAGAACTGAGGCTCATGGTCCCCGATGCGAAGGGCGGTGTCACGCTCGCAGAACCCCAGGAGTACGTTGCCGTCCGATCGGTCGAGGGACCCGTCCCGGACGTCGAGCTGAACCAGCCGGACTGAGCCCCGTGACCGCCTCTTGCGGCGCATCACCTTAAAATACAGAAAGGCTTCGACGACGCCCGGGCCATGCAGGAATTCACCGACCAGATACCTGTACTCGGCAGCCCGGACGCCTTCTTTGCGGCGCTCCGCAACCTGCACACGACTCCGCACTCCGTCGGAGACGCCAAGACGACGGTCGACATTATCAAATCGATTCTGACAGAGGCCGACGCAAAGTCGGTCGTTGCCGGGGGACTACCGACGCCGGCAAAGATGCTGGTCGAGGCCGCGCTGAAGGGGACCAAGCACGCCTTCGCCGAGGACCTCAAGCCGTCTGAGGCTGCAGGCGTCATCTCGAAGGCCGACGTGGGGATAAGCTGGGCCCGTTACGGAGCGGCGCGCCAGGGTGCCCTCCTTGAAGTGGCCTACGACGACGCTGTGAAGCTCGTCTCGTCGCTCCCCCGGGTGAGCGTCTTCCTCCTCTCGTCGAGGAACCTGTGCCCTGACATGTCCGCCGCGGTCAAGCTGACTGCCGGGATCATACGTTCGGCGGCCGACGTGAAGCCGGTCATCTCGTTCATCTCCGGCCCCAGCAAGACGGCCGACATCGAGCTGCGTCTCTTGTACGGGGTGCACGGGCCCCACGAGCTCCACGTCCTGCTGCTCGACTGGATCTAGTGGCGAGCATGACGACAGCCAGAGAGAAGCTCAAGAAGGACGTCGAGCTCGCGATAGCGAACCGCCCGGCCTCGGACAAGATGTGGGGGTCGATGGCGAGAAGCCGGAGCAACAGAAAGGCCGGTCTCGCGGAGTTCGGCATCGAGGTCGAGGAGATGAAGGCGGCCGACAGGCGCGTGAAGGCCGGTAAGACCTGCGACCCGGCTCTCGTAGAGAGGTTCGCCGAGTCGGTGAGGAAGAACGGGGGCCAGGTATACATGGCCGAGACGGGCGAGGACGCCGTCCGCTACGTGGCGGAGCTCGCAAAGAGGACCGGCACAGAGCTCATCGTAAAGTCAAAGTCCCTCACGACGGAGGAGATAGAGTTCAACCACCACCTCTCTGATGCCGGCATAAAGTGCGTCGAGACCGACCTCGGAGAGCTCATCGTGCAACTCAACCACGAGAAGCCGGTCCACTTGGTCGCCCCAGCGGCGCACCTCTCGACAGCGGACATAGCGGAGATCTTCTCGCGCGAGCTAAACAAGAAGATTCCCGCCGACCCCGAGGCGATCCTCAAGGAGGTCAGGCCGTACCTGCGCCCCCTCTTCCTGACTGCCCAGATGGGCGTGACCGGGGCCAACATCGGCGTGGCCGAAACCGGGACCATAATCGTCGAGACGAACGAAGGGAACGCGAGGCTGGTGGCAAGCCTCCCCAAGGTCCACGTCGTGATAATGGGGATGGAGAAGATCATCGAGTCGTGGGACGACGTCGGCCAGCTGCTCGAGGCGCATGCGGTGAGCGCCACCGGCCAGAGCCAGACCGTCTACGTCTCGATCTTCACCCAGCACGTCCCGCTCGCCGGTTCCTCGGAGGGGCGGGAGTTCCATGTCGTGATACTCGACAACGGGAGGTCCAAGATGCACGACGACCCGTCCTTCAACGACGCCCTGAACTGCTTACGGTGCGGGGCGTGCATGAACATCTGCCCCACCTACGGCATCGTGGGCGGACATGTCTTCGGATACCTCTACCCTGGTCCAATCGGGATTCCCTGGACGGCGTCCGTCCACGGCCTGGACAACGCCACGTTCGCGCACCTCTGCATCTCATGCGGACTCTGTAGGGATATCTGCCCCGTCGACATCGACATGCCCCTGATGATAGCCAAGGTGAAGTCCCAGGAGGTCGCGAAGAACGGACAGCTCCGGGTGAACGGGTTCTTCATGAGATCGGACCGTCTCGCCGGCCTCGCATCGGCGACCGCCCCCCTCTCAAACTGGATGATACGTAGGTCCTTGAGCCGCTACATCTTGGAGAAGGCGGTCGGCGTCGACCGGAGGAGGACCCTCCCCAGCTTCAGCCACAGGAGGTTGAAGGACATGCTGTCGGGCGCGGCCCAGGGGACCGGTGAGAAGGGCAAGCTCGTCTACTTCCCCGACATCTATGCCGACTACAACGACCCTGAGCTCGGGTACAGGGCGATAGCGCTGCTCCGCTCTCTGGGCTACTCGGTAGAGGTCCCGGACCTGAAGTGGAGCGGGATGCCGTACATCTCCTACGGAGACGTGGCCAAGGCGACGGAGGTGGCTGAGTTCAACCTGAAGGTCCTCGAGCCGTTCGTCACCTCAGGCTACGGGGTGGTCGCGACCGAGCCGACGGCGGCTTACATGCTCACAGAGATGTACCCAAACCTCGTGCCCGGGGAGACTTCCAAGAAGGTCGCGGCAGTCAGCTCGAGCTTCTTCGCGAGGATACAGGGCGACCTCGCCGGGGCCAAGAACATCACGGCGGCGTTCCCGACCGAGGAACCCATCGGCTTCCACATCCCATGCCACGAGAGGGCGCTTACCGGCGGGGTCCCGGCGATTGCGTTCTTGGAGCGGGCAGGATTCAAGGTTAAGGTGGTCGAGACCGGGACCTGCTGCGGCATGGCAGGGACGTTCGGGATGAAGCAAGGCGCGCTCGGATACGACCTTTCGATGGCTGTCGGTGACCGGCTCTTCGAGCTCTTCGAGGAGAGCAAGACGAAGCTCGTCGCAAGCGAGAGCAGCGTCTGCTCCATGCAGATAACGGACGGGACCGGTCTCAGGGCGATGCACCCGCTCTACTTCGTGAAGCCCCTCTAGGAGCGGGGCGCGCCCGCCCGGGAATACCTGCCTAGATGATCGCCGCGCCGCTCGCCGTGTTGAAGACGTGGATGTGCTCCGGCGCGAAGGTGACCCAGACCTTCGACCCGACGTCGGCACGGAACGTGCCTGACGCCACTGCCTTGTAGAGCCCGTCCTTCAACTTCAGGTCGACGACCGTGTTCGCCCCGAGCGGCTCCACGACGTAGACCTCCGCGTCGAATATCGCGTCGGGCGTCTGCTTGGTGGTGAGCGTGAGGTCCTCAGG
Source organism: Candidatus Gagatemarchaeum stordalenia (assembly GCA_003164815.1). GTDB lineage: Archaea > Thermoproteota > Nitrososphaeria > Nitrososphaerales > Gagatemarchaeaceae > Gagatemarchaeum > Gagatemarchaeum stordalenia. Next base: position 34,596 of record PLUF01000094.1, on the reverse strand, counting down.
CCTGATCCCGAGAGTCACCTCAGTGACTCCGGCGTCCTTTATCACCTTGACGTCCTCGGCAGGCACGTTGTACTTGAAGGACCCTGTGTCGAGGGAGAGCCCGTCTCCGAGAGAGGACATCGTGGCCTTCATCAGGTTCATCGGGGGGCTGCCGATGAAGCTCGCGACGAAGGTCGACGCCGGCTTGCTGTAGATGGTGTACGGCTCCGCGTACTGCACGAGCTCTCCGGCGTTCATGACCGCTATCTTGTCCGCCATCGACATCGCCTCTGCCTGGTCGTGCGTCACGAAGATCGTGGTGATCTTCAGCTCCTGCTTCAGCCTCTTGAGTTCGGCCCGGGTGTAGAGCCTGAGCCTGGCGTCGAGGTTGCTGAGGGGCTCGTCCATGAGGAAGACCTTCGGCTGCCTCACGATTGCCCTCGCCAGGGCGACCCTCTGCTGCTGCCCTCCGCTGAGCTGTCCCGGCTTCCTGGGGAGCAGCTCGGCTATGTTGAGAAGTTCGGCCACCTTCTGGACGCGCAGCTTCACCTCGTTGTTCGGGACCTTCCGCATCTTCAGGGGAAACGCGATGTTGTTGTAGACCGTCATGTGGGGATACAGCGCGTAGTTCTGGAACACCATCGCGATGTCCCTGTCCTTCGGCTGCATGTCGTTGACCCTCACGTCGCCAATCTTGATATCGCCCGAGTCCGGGACTTCGAGGCCCGCGATGCACCGCAGGGTCGTGGTCTTTCCGCAACCCGAGGGACCCAGCAGGACCACGAAAGACCCGTCCTCGATCTCAAGTGAAACGCCCTTCACCGCCTGAACTGAACCGTATTTTTTGACGAGATTTTCTAGGGTTACACCTGTCATGCGAGGATACCCCTGTGTTCTCGAAAGCTTAAAACCTTAACAAATCGCCCCGTTCTAGCCAATTGTCGAGCAGCTCATCGGGTAAGATAGCGCTCGCGTGAGACGCTCGAGACCAGAGTGGAACATTGTCCTCCGAAACTGTGATGTCACTGCGGGAGCACCTCTCCGAACTGAAGGGCAGGTTCAAGGTAGCATTCACCAGTTTCGTGATAATCCTGACGGTCTTCCTGGTCGTCCCTGAAAACCCGGTTGCCCTCCTAACCGGCGGGTACACCGCCTTCAGGCCGATGATCGGCTTCTTCATCCAGAGCGTCGACTCGCAGCTCCTCCCCACCGGATGGACCCTCATAGCCTCCGGAGGCCTGAGCCAGCCCCTTGAGATCTACCTCGTCGCCTCGGTCCTCTTCGCGGTCATGTTCAACGCACCGATTTTCGCCTACGAGACGATTCGCTTCATCAGCCCAGCCCTGAACGATAAGGAGAAAGGCCTTGTCTATCCGTTCGTCGCGGCAAACACGCTCCTCTTCGCGTTCGGGGTGGTGTTCGGCTACTTCTTCCTTGCAAAGTTCCTCCTCGTAGCCCTCAAGCCCTTCTTCGTCACGGCGGGCATAGCCCCACTCGTCGACGCGGGGAGCTTCTACTTCACGATCTTCCTTACGATAGCCATGAGTGGTTTCGCGTTCACCGTCCCAGTCTACGTCTACACGCTGATCGTCCTCGGGGTTGTCAAGGCCGAGACCTTCCGGAAGAACCGCATCATCATCTGGGCTGTCGCCTACATCCTTTGCGCGGTGATAACTCCGGACGGAGGTCCACTTCTGGACGTCATACTCTTCGTCCCGATCATAGTGCTTCTGGAGATCGCGGTCTTCATCGGAGGAAGGAGCAGGGCGCGCTCTCTGAGGAAGAGCGAGGGGACCGCGGTTCCCTCCGCAGCGGCGCCCCCTGAATCGCCACCGCCGAGCCCCTCTGCCTCCCGGCCCTTCGCCCTCCCCGCCCCGGCCGCCGCCCCGACCCAGCGGACCTGCGTCTACTGCAAGAACTACTTGGCGCCAGGGGTGGTCTTCTGCCCGAACTGCGGCAGGTCGAACGACTAGGCAGCCGGGAACAACGAGGACGCGGTCTGCCCCGCAGCATCCCTCGGTCCGGTCTAGAATCTCGCCGCTCGGCCAGGGGAGCACTAGACTTATCTGCAGTCCTCGGTGGTGGTCCGAATAGGAACCGATCTTGGAAAAGGGAGAGGCCGCAATAGTCGGCGGGCAGTTCATCGCCCTCGCAGTGGTCATCCTGCTCCTGGGAAACTACGCCGGCATAGTGAACAGCAGCGTTACGACCGCGACGGTGGGGAAGGTGTACTGGGGCGACCCCGCGGCCGACGTCGTCCTCAAGGGTTCCGCCGTGAACACCGAGACGACCAACGCCAGCAGCATATCCCTGTTCTTCTCGCTGCCCCCACACACTGCTCCCGGTCTGCCGTCGGTGACCCGGCTCTGCCTAAATCCGACCGCGAACAACAAGGGGGCTGCACTAGTCTATACCAACATCACGATCAGCTATGACTCGCAGACCAAACAGAACTACATCACTTTCGGACCGACCGGTCAGTTCTTGGGCTTCAGCTGCTCCTACACCATAACAATCACAGACAGCGTCGAGCAGACCGCGACGTGGACGAGCACGGTCGAACTGAACCAGACGAGCTAGGGCCGTCGGGTCCTCCGGCGACACCAAGCGCCATCCGATCCCGAGGAGCGGTAGAGGTGCTTAATTACTAGGAGCTCATGCAATGGCAGTGGATCGAACTACCTCAGACTCCAATTCTAGGCGGCTCGCACTCGCCTCAGGCTTCGACCAGGTCTTCGAACTGGTAAAGCGGGCCGCGGAAGCCTCGTTGGGCATGCACAGGGCCGGTCTTTCCCTAGTCCTAGGAGATATCTCCAACAACGTGGGCGCCTATCACGAGCTCGGCTCCAACGCGATTGTCATGAACAGGAACATAGTGAAGATCGTCTGGCGGTCCACGAGGGCCAGGAGCAAGCGGAATGCTTTCACCTTCATGATTTTGCTCCACGAGTACCTACACGCGCTCGGGTTCACAGAAGAGGTCCAGGTCCGCGACCTTGGCAAGAAGATCGCCGACGACTTCCTTGGCAAAGGCCACATCGCGGGAGAGATGGCGATGAGGCCGCTCGGCGATTTCTTCCCGCAGGTGCCGCAGCTCTCGATGTTCAGGGACAAGGGACAGTTCGAGACAGTAGAGCGTTTCGACTCTTCCAGCACCCCCTACATCCGCTGAAATCGGCGGCACTTCCCTCCGCGGACGCGCCCCGGCGCGTCTCGCGCCAATAGCCTCTAATACAGCACGGGCTCAGCCGCGAAAGACGCGGCACGACAGCAGATTTCAATCTACTCTCCACCGTCATCGACCTTCTCTTCTCGTGGAGCAGGATGATACTCGCGCTGATCTTCAGCATCATCTTCAGCCTCGCCGTGGGCATCATCGCCGCCCGCAACCACAGGGCGGAGACGGTCATCATCCCGCTCCTCGACGTGCTTCAGTCCATACCCATACTCGGCTTCTTCCCGTTCGTCATCTTCGCAATCTCCGGGCTCATACCCGGTCAGGCCGGGTACAGCCTGGCGGTCGTCTTCCTGATCTTCACGAGCATGTCATGGAACATCGCCTTCGGCGTATACGAGGCGGTGAAGTCGATCCCCCAGGACTACATCGACCTCTCCTTCATGTCGAAGAGCACCTCCCTCCAGAGGATAACCTCCCTCTACATACCCGCCTCCCTGAGCAGGATCGCCTACAACACGCAGACTTCCTGGGCCGTGGGACTCTTCTACCTGGTCTCGAGCGAGATAATCACGGAGGGCGCGACCAGGATCCCGGTTCGGGGGATAGGTGTCGACATCATCACCTACGGCCTCGCGAAGGACTACACGGCGTACTTCTACTCGATACTTCTTCTCGTCATCGCAGTGATAATCTGGCAGTTCGTCTTCCTCCGCGAATTCAGCCTCTGGGCGGAGCGCTACAAGTTCGTCGAGGAGCCGCGGGCGGTCTCGAGAGACCCGCTGATGAAGTTCTATCACTGGGTGAACCAGAAGAGCGTCTCCAAGCTCTTCCTCCTCAGGCCGGCCAGGGGCGCCACGAGCCTGACCGCCTCGGTCGCCCGCTACAGACGAGGGCTGAAGTATGCGATCCTCATCCTCCTCGCGGTCTTCCTGGTCTTCGAGGTCGCAGCGACCTTGAACTCGGCGAGGGCGGGGCTCGCAGGGTTCAACCTCTCCGCTCTCCCGTCCGACGAATCGAGGGTACTCGTCGCTCTGGCTACCTCCTTCGTCCGCATCTGGTACGTCTACTTCATCGTCATCGCTGTCGCCGTGCCACTCGGCATCGTGATCGCCTTGAACGAGCGGCTCTACAACTCCATGGTACCCGTGATTGAGGTGATAGCGTCGGTCCCAGCACCGATCCTCCTTCCAGCGCTCGTCCCCGCCACAATGATCGCAGGAGCCTACGCTGGCGAGCTCACCGCCGCCATCGTCATCTTCACCGGGATGATCTGGTATGTACTGTTCAACGTCATGGCTGGAATCAGGACCCTCCCCGCGGAACTCTTCGAGCTCAGGGCGAGCCTCCGTGTCTCGACGCTGCAGGCGTGGAGGAACATCTACCTCCCGGCCATAGCGACCGCCTTCGTCACAGGTTCGATAACGGCCGTGGGGGCTGCATGGAACACCCTGATCGTCGCAGAGTACTTCGTCGGGAACGGCACCGTGCCCATCACGCAGGTGGGGAGCGGGATTGGCAAGGTGATCGTGATTGCGACGACCCAGAACGACCTGTCCACCCTGGCCCTCGCGGTGCTCTCCATGACCGCGCTGGTCGTTGCGTTCAACCTCACCGTCTGGAGAAGGGTCTATCACTTCGTGACCAAACGGTACGCCTACAACAGGTGAGCAGGGGCGACCAGAAAGGATATCCCGATGAACAATCCCGCACGGGCGGCTATCTTGACAGCCCGGCTCCCTAGGGTAACAGGCGGTCCGTCTGAGAGAATCCGAGCCGCCCAGCCGACACCCGACCAGGTCGGATCTTCGTCGGGTCCATCCGGAGAACTGCTCCAGAGTGGCGAGGGCCCGATCGTGGATGTCGAGCACGTGAACCTGAGCTTCAGAAGGGAGAAGGGGGAGATGCAGGTGCTGGTCGACGTCTCGCTCTCCGCATACAAGAACGAGTATGTCGCCCTGACCGGCCCGTCCGGCTGTGGGAAGTCCACCCTGCTCCGGATAATCGCGGGCCTGACTATGGCGAGCACAGGAATGGTGAAGTTCCGCGGGCAGGAGATCCGCGAGCCCCGCGCCGAGCTTGCGATGATATTCCAGAACTTCGTCCTACTCCCGTGGAAGACCTCGCTCGACAACGTCGTCTTCGGTCTATCGTCGAGAAACGACCTCGCCGACCTAGAGAAGAAGAAGATCGCCACCGAGGCGCTCGAAGACGCGGGTCTCGGGGGGTTCGAGAACGTCTATCCGGGCGAGCTGTCCGGAGGGATGAAGCAGAGGGTCGGGATCGCCAGAGCCCTCGCGCTCGGGCCTCAGGTCCTGCTCATGGACGAACCGTTCAGCGCTCTCGACAACCTTACCGCCGACCGCCTGCGGCGAGAGATTTACTCGCTCCTCATGAACCCCACGAGCTCGATCCAGACGGTGATAATGGTCAGCCACAACGTCGAAGAGATAGTCGAACTCGCCGACAGGGTCGTAGTGCTCTCTCCCAGGCCCGGACATGTCATCGTCGACCTCAAGATAGACCTGCCGAGGCCGCGGAACAAGAAGTCCGACGAGTTCATGCTCTGGGTGGACAAGCTTTATTCATACCTAGCTTAGAGATGACAAATCCCGATGGCAGATAGAAGATCCCAGACTCAGGCCAAGAAGGTCCCGATGATGCCGGGAAACGTTAGGGCCGGACAGGTCATCAGCCTCGTGGAGGTGACCGGAGGGTTGGGCTCGGCCATCGACGCCGCACGTCTCGGCGACGAGCTCGGAGCTGACATCGCGGTCCTTTTGCCGATACTCGACACAGCCGAACTACTCGGCCTGGTGAAGAGCGAGAAGGGCGACATCTCGCTCACCGAGTTCGGGCACAAGTTCCAGAAGACGTCCAAGAACAAGGTGAAGCTCCTGACCGACCTGATAGCCAAGATAGAGCCCTTCAAGACCGCCGTCGAGCTCGCCAACAAGCAGGGCTCGGTCTCCGCGGAGGAGGTCGGGGAAGCCCTCGCTGAGAGGGGGATCACCTGGCACCACGAACCTGAGATGAACCAGTCGCTCCTCACGACGATTCTGATACACTGGGCGATCTACGCAGGGCTCCTGAACTACAACAAGAGCGGACGGTTCGAGCCGATCAAGAGGTCGCACGGAGCATGAACAAGATAGCGCTCGTAGTACCCGTCAAGGGGTCGAACCCGAAGGCGAGGCTCGCCTCCCTGTTCGGTCCGAGGGAGAGAAAGCAGCTCCAGGTCGCCATGCTCGAGGACACCCTCTACGCCATCGCGAAGGCGAAGAAGAACCTCCATACCTACGTGGTCTCGTCCGACCATGAGATCCTCCAGTTCGCGGGTCGCTACGGCGTGGGCTCGCTCGAAGAGGAGCGGGACAGCGGGGTCAACGAGGCCGTCGAGGGCGCGATTGCCCGGCTCGACGGCTACGACGGATGGCTCATAATGCCAGCAGACCTACCCCTTATCTCGCCGAACGACATCAAGACTGTCTTTACCCTCCACAGGATGGGCTCCTCCATCATCGTCTCCCCCTCCGAGGACTACAGCGGGACGAACCTCCTCCTGATGACCAAGCGGAGGAGGATAGAGCTTCACTACGACGACGACAGCTTCAACAAGCATGTCCGGGACGCGACCGCAACTGGCGCTCACGCTGCGGTCTACTACTCCGAGAACGTGGCTTTCGACATCGACCACGCGGGAGACGTGCACCGGTACTTCAAGTTCGGCCGGAGGAACAGCACGATGAATTTCCTGGAGAGGACCCTTAAGCACTCCCGCAGGCTGGAGAGGACGCCTTGGGAGCGGGCCCCTCGGGACACGGAACGGGACCTCTGAGCAGTAATTCGTTCACGCGCTCAGGACTTCGCGAGCCAGCTGGACCTCGTCAGCGGGCGTCCTCATGAGTATGGATCCCACGACTGCTCTCGCACCTTCCGCACGCATGGCCTCCGCGTAGTGCGCGTCCGCGGGGTCCACCATCATGCAGTCGATCAGCCCCCTGTATAGCTTCGAGACCGCGAGCGAGCTCGGCTCCAGGCCGATCGCCCTCATCAGCTTCCCGGCCGGCCCCGTGACCGGCGCGCCGCCGACCATCGGAGAGACGGCCACCTTCCTCGCCCTGCTCCTGACAATCGATTCCCTGATTCCGCCGACGGCGAGCATAGGCATGATGCTCGTCACAGGGTTGGCGGGGCAGAAGACTATCCTCTCTGCGGCGTCGAGCGCCTCGATCGCGCCCCGCTCCGGCTTCGCGCCCTCCTCGCCCCTGTACTCCACCCCCTCGACCTCCGGCTCGCCCCTGTTCTTCACCCAGAACTCCTGGAGGTGCATCGCCCCCGTCCTCGTCGTCACGTAGGTCTCCAGCCTGTCGTCCGTGCACGGGATAACCCTCTGCCTCACTCCCAGCCTTGCGCACATCATCGCTGTGATCTCCCCCAGCCTCTTCCCGCGACCCATCTGCTCGGTCCTGAAGATGTGGGTCGCCAGGTCCCTGTCACCCAGGTTGAACCACGTCTCCTCGCCCATCCTCGCCAACTGGCCCAGCGAGTTGAAGGTGTCGCCCCTCAGCCCCCATCCCCTGACGGCGTCCTCGAGCCCCGCGAGCGTGTAGACCGCGATGTCGACGTCGGGCGCGATGTACAGGCCGTGATGCCAGAAGTTGTCGGCCACGTTGGAGATCACGGTGAACTCGCCCGCCTCCCCCTTTAGGCCCCTCAGAAGCTTCGCCGAGCCCGTCCCGCCAGCGAGGACCACGAGTCTCAGGGCAGCTCACCTGAAGAGGTTCATCCGTCTTTCCCGGACTATGCTGCGCACGCCCGCGTCTCCGCGCTTGTAGGTGACCCCCCGGACGACGGCCGCGGGGGTGAGCGAGTGCTTCCTCATCACCAGCTCCGAGGCAGAGGCGATCTCATCCACGATGGCGGGCTGGGTCACCCGGAGCATGTGGCCATAGGGGTCGGTCGTCCCCACAAGGTCCTCCAGGGGCGCCAGGCCCGAGCAGCCGATCGCCACGTCGATCTGGCCGTCCCGCCACGGCCTCCCGAAGGTATCGGTGATCACCACAGCCAGCTTCTTCCCCGTCGCGGCCTCGAGCTTCTTCCTGATTCGTCTCGCGCTCCTGTCAGGGTCCTCGGGGAGCAGAGTCAGGTATCCCTCCTCGACGTTCGACTGGTCTATGCCTGCGTTGGCGCAGACGAAACCATGCTTCGTCTCCATGATAAGGACCCCGTGGCCCTTCCGGACGACCCTCTTGGACTCGCCCAGGATAACCTGGACCGTCCTGGGGTCCTTCCCGAGCTCCTCGGCCAGGAGCTTCGCCTTCCTCCCGGGACGGACATCGTCTATCTTGACCACCCTCCCCTCTGCCTTCGAGACCACCTTCTGAGTTATCACCACCACGTCAGAGTCCTGGAGGACAATCCCACCGTCCTCGAGGGACCGCGCGAGGTACTCGAGCAGGTCGTCGCCTGGCTTCACGCGCGGGATCCCACGGAGGGGAAAGACCTGAACCATTCCGTCCATTTCGAACATCAGGCCCATGAGAAGGATGTTAATGAAATCTTGGTATCCGCAGATTCCTGTCACTTCGCCTCAGGTCAGCGGGCCGGGGCCAAAGCTTTAATCGGGGCCCGAATGGTTTTTTCCGATGGTCTCGAAGGAGGAAGTTCTCGAGGCGCTCCGGTCAGTGACCGACCCGGAGCTTCGAAAGGACCTCGTGGAGCTCAACATGGTGCAGGACATAAGCATCGATGGCGACAAGGTTGCCTTTACACTCAATCTCACAACGCCGGCCTGTCCGCTCAGGGCGAAGATTGAGCAGGAGGCTCGGGCGGCGGCGGCGTCCGTGAAGGGCGTAAGGACGGTCGAGATGAAGGTCGGGGCGCAGGTCGCCGCGACCCACCCCTCCGGAGACAAGGAGATCCTGAAGGGTGTGAAGAACATCATCGCCGTGGCGAGCGGCAAGGGAGGGGTCGGCAAGTCTACCGTAACGGTGAATCTTGCCCTGGCCCTGGCGGGGTCAGGAGCCAAAGTGGGCATCCTCGACGCGGACGTCTACGGCCCGAGCATACCGCTGATGATGGGAGTCAGCGGACGCCCGGAGATAAGGGGTGAGACGATCATACCCCCAGTGGCCCACGGCCTCAAGGTGGCCTCACTCGGGTTCTTCTACAAGGACGAGACGCCTCTGGTCTGGAGGGGGCCCATGGTCGCGGGGGCCGTCAGGCAGCTCCTCACCCAGGTCGACTGGGGCGACCTCGACTACCTGGTAGTCGATCTCCCCCCTGGTTGTCTTCCCGCGGGAACTTTCGTACTTACCGCCAATAATGTTCCAAAGCCGATCGAGCAAATCAGGGTTGGAGAATTTGTGCTGAGCCATGATGGCGAGAAGCTCGTACCGCGGCGGGTGGTCGGAGTGATTCCGCAGGGGAAGCAACGAGTCTACAGAATAAGGACGCCCAACAGGACGATTCTTGCGAGCGGGAACCACCCCTTCCTCAAGTACCATAGAAAGTTGACGTGGAGGAGTGTCGGTCAACTCAAGATCCGAGACAGGGTGATTGTCGCAAATTGCATCGAAGGCGGACAACCGCTCACTCTTCCGAAGACAGACCACGACTCTCGATTCATCAGCCTCCCTGCCAAGACGACCCCTGATTTCATGCGCGTCGTCGGACATTTCGTAGGGGAGGGTTTCAAAGTCCAGAAGGGAAAGAAGGACCCGGTAGGGATCCGAATCTGCGAGCCCAGAGGGAGCAAGTTCAGAGAGACCTATGAATCTCTTTACAGGAAGGTCTTTGCCTGCAAGACATTCGACGACAACGGTGGCCAGAAGTTCGCGATAGGTTCCGCACCTCTCGCGAAGATGTTCACCGCCCTTGATTTGAATCACAAGGCAGCGGCCAAGAGGGTCCCGGATTGGATTTTCGGGCTTCCCCTAGACCAGAGACTGGCGTTCATTCGAGGATACTCTGAAGCGGACGCGACCATTCGGCACAGGGAGACGACGAAATCGTTGCCCGATTGGCGTGGGCTGCAACGGGTAGTGACAATCGTCCAGGAGACGGTGCAAATGGAGAGCACGAACGAACTACTCGTTCGTCAGATGCACGAGCTCTGTGCGATGAGCGGCCTCCGAGCCGGTAACGTGCTAGAGTCGTCTGATGAAGTCAAGAAGCTCCCTAGAGGGAGAGAGTGCTACAATGTGACGTCATACGCCTTCCAGTGCTCGATGAAACTCGATCCACGACCTTTCAAGATAGCACGAGTAACTGCAATTGAACCCGCGGGAGAAGTGGAGACCTACGACCTGCAGGTGGAGGAATTTGAGAATTTCGTAGCTAACGGTTTCGTGGTCCACAACACGGGGGACAGCGGACTGACGCTCGCACAGACCGTCCCCCTCGGAGGAGTCGTGATAGTGACCACCCCGCAGGAGGCCGCCCTCAACATCGCCACCAAGGCTGTGGGGATGTTCAGGAAGCTGAACGTCCCGATCCTCGGGATGGTGGAGAACATGAGCTACTTCGTCTGCCCCCACTGTCTTCCGCCCCATCAGAGAATCGTAACAGCGAATGGTCTAGTCCCGATTTCAGAAGTAAATGTTGGGGATCTGGTCGCGACGCATAAGGGAAGATACAGACGCGTTGCTGAAAAGTTCGAACGCGATTTCACTGGTCAAATGGTGGAGATTGGCACGAAATCAGCAAGAACTCCAGAATTCCAGCTAACTCTCACGGAAGATCATCCTATCCTGACGAGACATCTTTCACATAGGATGGCTGGAAACTTCTTGACTGAACTCATGTGGGAGGAGGCCGCGAGGATCCAAGTAGCGAAGGAAGGTGGATCAACGGATCTCATCGCTTTTCCACGAACTGTCCAGATTGAGGATATGGAGCGATTGGAATTCAGCGCCCCCTATTATCACAGGGAAAAGAAAGTCAGCCTTCCCGTTGGCCCAGATTTCATGATTCTGCTCGGGTACTACCTGGCGGAGGGGTCCATCGCCGAACGGAAGAATCGAGGCGTTTGTGCGGTGAGATTCACATTTGGGAAGGTTGAAAAGGAGCTTCGCTTCGCGATGGAACTCACTGCCGCCTCCTCAAGATTGGGTTTCCGACCTAATCTCTACAAGGGAGAATCCGGCTGGAGAGTGGAGATATCTTCGGTAGTTCTCGCTAGATGGCTCGCGCTTGAATTTGGAAGGGGTGCCAAGTCTAAGCGTATTCCTCTTTGGGTTAGGCTTTTGCCTCCTCAGAAACTCCATTGGCTTTTTGAGAGCTACCTTAACGGAGACGGGCACCGAACGGAGATTGAGTCGAGTGCCACAACAATCTCGTTGCAGCTTGCCGCGGCTTTCCGGGAGATTGGGCTTAAACTTGGATACGTTCCCTCCATCACAGTGCGCAGAGGCAGCGCGATAATTCAGGGTCGAAGGGTTCGGGCGAATAGGATATTCAGGGTTGGATTCACCCTGTCCAAGAGAACTCGCTTCGACAATGACTACGTGTACTTGAGAGTCAAGAATGTTAGGCGGTTCCCATATTCGGGCAAGGTCTACAATCTCCGTGTCGAGGAGGACAATAGTTACTGCACACCATATCAAGTGGTGCACAATTGCGGAGAGAAGTCGTTCATCTTCTCCTCCGGCGGCGGGAGGAAGGCCGCGGCCGCGCTCGACGTGCAGTTCCTCGGCGACATCCCGCTCCACCCGCGCATCCGCGAACAGTCCGACCTGGGAGTGCCGATGGTAATCGCCGCGCCGGACTCTCCCGAGAGCCTCGCGTTCAAGGAAGTAGCCTTCAGGGTCGCCGGGATGATAAGCATGGTCGCCTACAATCAGGGCCAGTAGCCTTGGCTGAGGAATGTCCGCTCCTCGATAGGGACGACGCCTCGAAGAAGACGAGGAAGAGCAGACGCGGCCCGTACAGGAAGGCCTGGACCGCTGAAGGATGGCCGCCTAGGGGCTCTTCCGAGCTATGTAGATCACGTGCGGGATGTCGCCCATGAAGATGTTCAGCGCGGTCTCGACCGCGTCGGGCGAGCCGGGCAGGCAGAATATGAGCTTCCCGCCTATGAGTCCGGCGGTGGCCCGCGTCAGCACTCCCGGCGCGCCTATCTTCGCGTAGCTGATCGAGCGGAGCAGCTCGCCGAACCCCTCGAGCTCCTTCTCGAAGTGGGGTTGGATGGCCTCGACGGTGATGTCGCGCGGCGAGACGCCTGTCCCGCCGGTGAAGATCGCGACGTCAGCCTCGTTGTTGGCCAGGGCCTTCACAAGGGAGCCCTCGAGCATCGCCTTGTCGTCCGATATCAGCTCCCTCCCGGCGAGCCTGTGCCCCGCCTTCTCGACGAGCTTCTCGGCAATGTCGCCCGACTCGTCCCGGAACCTGCTGCCGCGTTCCTTCTTTGCGTACCTGCTCGAGCTTACCGTGACGATGTAGAATCCGAGCTGCTTCGGCGCCGCGTCCCTGTGTGAGTCCTGCGCCTTCATTCGTGCTTCGCCTTCCTCAGGACGCGTATCTCCTCTATCCTCGTCGAGGGATACTGCCCCTCGTCGTCCTTCTCGTAGGCCTTCACGACGTCCCAGATGTTCAGGAGGGCGATGCCCACACCCGTCAGGGCCTCCATCTCTACCCCCGTCTTCTCGTGGGCCGACACCTCAACGGTGACCTCGATCGAGTCCCTGTTCAGCTTGGTCTCCACCCGCGTGCTCTCGATCCTCAGGGGATGGCAGAGCGCGAGCATGTCGGGCGTGGACTTCGCCGCAACGACCGCCATCGTCTTGGAGATGGCGAGGGCGTCGCCCTTCTCCAGCCTGCCCTCTTTGATCCGCTTCACCGTCTCCGGTTTGAGCATTATTCGGCCCCAGGCCGTGGCCTCCCGGAACAAGACCGGCTTCGCCGATATGTCCGCCTGTCTGATATCCATGCCGCACATCCTTACGGCAGCGGATTTAGCCTTTGTCGCGGCCGGCGTCACGCCGAGCCGATGATTGGGCTAATGACCTTGAGCGATGCGGTGTCGACAAGCCCGACTCTATTTCTCGACGGATGTTTTGGCGGCGTTGCCCCACTCGTACCATGAGCCCAGATAGTTCCTCGCCTTTTCGTACCCGAGAAGCCTCAGGACCAGCCACGAGTGCGCGGCGCGGAATCCGCTCTGGCAGTACGTAACGACCTTCTCTTGGATGGGCAGTCCACCGTACAGCGCCGCCAGCTGCCTGGCGTTCTTGAGGGTCCCATCCCTGCGCATCGCCCGTTTCCACTCGATATTCACGGCGCCAGGCACGTGCCCGGCCTTGAGCGCCCGCTTGAACGTGCCGTCGTACTCTCCGGGCGCGCGCGCGTCTACTATCCTCAGGCCTGCGCGTCCGATACTCCCGGCAAGCTCTTCTAACCCACACACGACTCTCAGGTTTGGCTTGGACTCGAACCGGACCCTCGCGACGTCTGGGTCGGTCTTCGAGAGCCGCAACCCCCTCCTCTTCCACGCCCTCAGGCCGCCGTCCAGCATCCGTCCCCGCCTGTTCCCGAGGAACTCGAGCAGCCAGACTCCCCGCGCGGCGTCGTATCCGCTGTCGTTCTGATAGAACACAACCTGCTTCTTCTCATCGATCCCGTAGGCGCCGAAGAGACGTGCCATCTCTCGGGCGAATATCTCCAGGCCCTCCTTGGAGGTGTCGAACCAGTGGAACGCGTAGAGCTCCAGGTTCACGGCGCCAGGCACGTGCCCCTTGGCATACTTCCAGTAGTTCCGGGTGTCGACGAAGACGACCTTCTTGTCCTCGACGAGCCTCGAGGCCTCCTCGACCGAGACGACGTGTGACGGGTCCGGGTATCCTTTGTAGTTCTTTTCGGCCAAGCCTCTCATCGCTCCTTGGTGTCCTTGTGCCGCCAGAGGTAGAGCGAACCCACCGTCCTGTAGGGGTGCCAGCTCAGCGCGAGCTCCTCCATCGCAGCCTTGTCGGGCGGCTCGGCGAGGGAGTAGACCCCCTGTACCCCCCTCTTGACCCCGAGGTCGTCCGTCGGAAAGACGTCGGTCCTCCCCAGCGTGAAGATCAGGAGCATCTGGACCGTCCAGGGACCGATGCCCCTCACCTCGTCGAGTATCCGGATAATCTCGTCGTCATCCATCGCCCTCAGCGACTCCAGGTCGATCTCGCCTTTCGAGACCCTCTTCGAGAGGTCCTTGAGGTACGTGAGCTTCTGGGGAGAGACTCCGGCGGAGCGGAGCTTCTTCGTCGGCGTCCTGTACATCGTCCCCGCCTCCAGCCTGCCCTCGGGGTAGATCGCCCGGACCTTCCTGATTATCGAGTTCGCAGCTGCGCCCGCGAGCTGCTGTGAGAGAATCGACTCGACGAGGGCCTCGAAGATGTCCCCCTCCGCGCTGAACTTGAGCGGGCCGTGCTTCTCAAGCACCTTCCCTAGCACGGGGTCGCGCTTCCTGATGTGGTCGTAGCCGCGCTTGAAGACCCTCGGATTCGCAAGGCTCTCTCTCGGTCGAGACAACGAAGGGACAACGAGTCTCTCTGCGCCGATAAAGAGTTGTCGTCGGAAGGCGGACTACGATCCAGATTCAGATAGACCTAATATGAAGCACTAGCTCTCTGCGGCCAGTTGAAGTTCCTCTTCGTCACGCGTGAGGCGCTCTCGGTAGACCTGGCGTGGCAGCTAAAGAAGGAAGGCCATGAAGTCAACTTCTTCGTCCAGGACGCGAGCGAAAAGGACGTGGGGGACGGCTTCGTGCAGAAGGTCGACCAGTGGGAGCCCCAAAAGGACTGGGCCGACGTGATAATCTTCGACGACATCGGGTTCGCCGCGACCGCAGAGAAGCTCAGGGCCGAAGGGAAGTTCGTCGTGGGGGGAACCGCGTACACCGACCGGCTCGAGGATGACAGGGAGTTCGGCCAGGAAGAGCTGAAGAGGGCCGGGGTGCCGATACTCCCGAGCTGGAATTTCACCTCCTTCGACGAGGCCATTGCGTTCATCAAGCTGAACCCGGACCGCTACGTGATAAAGCCCAGCGGCAAGGCGCAGAACGAGAAGGAGCTGCTCTTCGTCGGACAGGAGGAGGACGGGAAAGACGTCGAGCAGGTCCTCGAGCACTACAAGAAGAAGTGGTCGAGCAAGATCAAGGTTTTCCTGCTTCAGAAGTATGCTCAAGGCGTCGAGATAGCGGTCGGCGCCTTCTTCAACGGCACCGATTTCGTGGAGCCGGTCAACGTCAACTTCGAGCACAAACGTCTCTTCCCGAACGACATCGGACCGAGCACCGGCGAGATGGGATGCTACGACGATAAGACGGAGGTCCTGACTATGCAAGGCTGGAAGTTCTTCAAGGAGTTATGCTCGGACGATGAGATCTGTACACTAAACCCGTCGAACAATACCATTGAGTACGAGAGGCCCAGTGGCCTAGTGTCTTTCACGCACCACAAGAAGCTGATCTCGATTCAGAACCGCGCCCTGGACATAATGGTAACTCCGGACCATAACATGTACGTCGAATCCCAACAAGACGCGAAGAAACATCGCAATTCCTTCAAATTCGTAAAGGCCAAAGATCTGCAGACCCAATCGCGCATCAAGAGGACCGCAGCTTGGACGGGTTCCGAGTGTGCCGTCTTCACCCTGCCCTCGGTCTCAATCGGACATTACGAAGGGCGCCAGGTGGTGATGCACGGGAGCGGCGAGAGGCAATTGCCGATGGATGACTGGCTTGCGTTCTTCGGAATCTGGCTCGCTGACGGTTCTGTGAGCAGGAGCCACGAGAGTTTCAGGATAGATGTGGCGCAGAAGACAGGAGAGAAATCCGAGAGGATAGCAAGCCTGCTATCTAGCCTCCCCTTCAGGTTCACAAGAGGAGAGGGTGAGTTCTACTGCTACGACAAACAGCTGGGCACATTCCTGGATGAGTTCGGAGGCGCTCGAGAAAAATATGTTCCACGATTCGTGAAGGAGGCCTCGCCCAGACAAATAGCCACTTTCCTCGACTGGTACTCTTTGGGTGATGGGACCCTGATGGAGAAGGGGTTCCGAATCTTCTACACTGCCTCACCGAACCTTGCCGACGGTGTCCAGGAGTTGCTTCTGAAGGTCGGGAGGATCGGCATCGTAAAAGAGCGGAAGAGAAGCGGGAGGATAAGGATTGGAGATCACGATGCCGACGCATCAGGGCTGCAATACGAAGTTCACGAGTGTGTTAGGAAGCTCGATTCCTGGATAGACAAAAGAGACACACACACCATCGACTACGACGGAACAGTCTACTGTGCAACCGTGAAGAACCACATAATGTATGTGCGCAGAAACGGAAAGCCGTACTGGTGCGGGAATACCTCGATGTTGTGGTCTAAGCCGAACCAGATCTTCGATCTTACGCTGGGCAGGATGAAGGAACAGCTTCGGGCCTCGAAGTACGTGGGCTACATCGACATCAACTGCATAGCCAACGGCAAGGGAGTCTTCCCTCTCGAGTTCACGACGAGATTTGGATATCCGACCATATCGATTCACATGGAAGGCGTACTGAGCGAATGGGGAACGTTTCTCAGCGACATCGCCCGCGGAAAGCCGACCCAGCTAAAGTGCAAGCGGGGCTACCAGATCGGCGTCGTGATCGCGGTCCCGCCCTTCCCGTTCGAGGACGAGAAGGCCTTCAGGAAGTACTCCGAGGACGCGACGATCCTCTTCAGGAAGCCAAACCTCAACGGAATCCACATCGGGGAGGTCAAGCTTGAGGAGGGTGATTGGAAACTGGCAGGGAGGTCAGGATACTCTCTGGTCGTTACAGGGTCTGGCATGACGATGCAGGAGGCAATCTCCCAAGCCTACCAGTCTGTGAAGAACGTGATGCTCCCGAACATGTTCTACCGGGACGACATTGGTCGCAGGTGGTCCAAGGACTCAGACATGCTCTTCGCCTGGGGCTATCTCTAGCTCGAGCCTCGGCCACCTCTTCGGAGCCTTGGCTCGATCACTCCTGCTTAAGCATCCGTGCAAGCGTCTTTGCGACGACCTTAGGGTCAGCGCCAGGCTCAAGCCTGAGCACCTGCCCTATGAGGTAGTTGAACGCCTTGGGGTTCTTCTTCGCGTCGCTCGCCGCGCCGCCCTCGCTCAAGAGCCTCGAGACGACCTTGGCGATCGAGCCCTCGTCGATCGCCGGTCCTGCTTTCCCCTTCGTCAGCTCGGAGGGCCGCCTCCCGGTCGAGACCATCTCCCTGAAGAGCTCCCTGGCCTGGGGGCGGGTGAGCTCGCCCCCATCGAGCATCGCGAGGAGCTCTGAGAGCCCCGCTGGCGTGACAGGCGGCGACTCGCCCACGAGCCTGGAACGGACCGCGCCTCGGACCTCCCCGATCAGCCAGTTAGCGATCTCAGTCGGCTTATCAAAGGTCTTCCAGGTCTCCTCGAAGAATCTCGATAGCGCCTCGTCTCTGGAAAGCTCCCCGGCTACCTGGGGTTTCAGGTGGTAGTCCCGGGCGTAGCGTTCCGCCCTCAAGCCCTGAACCTCCGGGGTGGCCCTCCTGACCGTCTCGAGGAACTCCGCGCCTATCGATACCGCGGGAAGGTCCGGTTCTGGAAAGTAACGATAGTCCTGCTCCCCCTCCTTGAGCCTGAGCGAGATTGTGATGCTGCGCCTCTCGTCCCAGTGTCGGGTCTCGTTGGGCGCCCCCGGTCCGGTCCCGGCGAAGGTCCCCTGCCTCAGCACCTCGTAGTTCAGGGCCTTCTCCACCTCCTTGAACGAGGAGATGTTCTTGACCTCGACACGACCGCCTCCCGAGACCGAGACGTTGGCGTCGCACCGCATCGCACCCTCCAGCTCCCCGTCCGAGACCCCCAGCGCCTCCACGGTGGACCTGAGCGTCTCGAGGAAGACCTTCGCCTCCTTGGCGGACCCGAAGTCCGGCTCGGTCACTATCTCGACGAGCGCGATCCCAGCCCTGTTGTAGTCCACAAGGCTGTAGGACGACTTCTCGATCGTCCCCTCGTAGGTAAGCTTCCCCGGGTCCTCCTCGAGCTGGATCCTGCGGACCCTTACCTTCTTCCCACCGACTTGGACGGAGCCACCGGAGGCGATCGGCACGCCGCCGGCCTTGTCGTACTGGCTGATCTGGAAGTTCTTCGAGAGGTCAGGATAGAAGTAGTTCTTCCTGTAGAAAGTGGTCTCGGCCGCGACTTTGCACCCGAGCGCGTCCGCTATCCTGATGGCGTACTCGACGGCCTTGGCGTTCAAGACAGGGAGCGTGCCTGGAAGACCGAAGCAGACAGGGCAGATCAGTTCGTTCGGCTCTCTGCCGCGGTAGTCGGAGGAGCAACCGCAGAAGAGCTTGGTCTTCAGGGCGGTGAGCTGGCAGTGTATCTCGAGCCCGATCGTCACCCCTGCTGCCGCGTCATCTCGGCCCTTCATGCTCTGACCTCGTACGAAGCGGCGACCGTGAAGAGCCTCTCCTCCTCGAAGTGCGGCGCCATGAGCTGCATGCCGACCGGGAGCCCCTCGGCGAATCCCACGGGTAACGAGAGCGCGGGGAATCCTGCGAGGTTGGCCGGGACGGTGTTGACGTCGATCATGTAGTCCTCGAGCGGGGTCACCTTCTCACCTATCTTTGGGGGCAGCACCGGCATCGTCGGCCCGAGAAGGACGTCGAACTTCTTGAACGCGCGCTCGAACTCCCTTCGGATGAGGTCCCTAGCCTTCTCGGCCTTGAGATAGTAGGCCTCGTAGTATCCTGCCGAAAGAACGAACGTCCCGAGAATGATCCGCCTCTTCACCTCCGCGCCGAAGCACTCCGTCCTCGTCGCGGCAAACGCCTCATTCCAGTCCGCATTGCCCTTCTCCACGGAGGCCCCGTACCGGACCCCGTCGTACCTCGACAGGTTCGAGCTGGCCTCCGCCATCGCGACGATGTAGTAGGCCGCGAGGGCGTAGCCCAGGTTCCCCACCCGGGCGTCTCCGACAACGGCGCCAAGGGCCTCGAGCTCGCCGGTGGCGTCGAGGACCAGCCTGCTTACGTCCTTCTGGGTTCCCTCGCCGAAGAGCTCCTTGACCACCCCAATCCTCAAGCCCTTCACGCCGGCGGGTCGCCTTCCGTGGGGGGCGGTACGCCTCGACGTCGTGGAGTCCTTGGGGTCGTGTCCCGAGATGATCTCGTAGAGGAGGGACAGGTCCTCGACTCGCCTCGCCATCGGCCCGACCTGCTCAAGGCTGTTCGCGTACGGGATCAGCCCGTATCTGCTCACGGCGCCGTACGTGGGCTTGAGACCCAGTATGGAGCAGAAGCTGGCCGGGCACCTCACCGACCCACCGGTGTCCGACCCGAGCGCGAGGGTGACCATGCCCCCTGCGACGGCCGCGGCGCTCCCCCCCGAGGACCCTCCAGGCACCCTCTCCAGGTTCCAAGGGTTCCTCGTCGGCCCGTATGCACCAGACTGCGTCGTGTTCCCCATGGCAAACTCGTCCATGTTGGTCTTGCCTACGATTATCCCGTCCTGGGCCTTTATCCGCTCGATGACGGTGGCGTCGTAAGGCGGCCGGAAGCCCTCGAGTATCTTCGACCCGCAGGTCGCGGGCATGCCTCGGACGCAGATGTTGTCCTTGACTGCGATCGTTATCCCTGCCAGCCTTCCGACTTTCTCCCCGCGCCTGACGCGCTTGTCTATCTCCCTCGCCTTCTCGAGTGCTTCGTCCTTCGCCACGGAGAGGAACGCGTGGACGTCCTTGTCCATCCTAGGGATACGGTCGAGCCTCGAGGCGACCCTATCCTCGCAGCTGATCTCCTGATCCGCAATCCTCCGGGCGACCTCCGCCGCCGAGGGAGCGAGCCTTCCCAACTCCGATGACCTCAGAAGACCCTCGGCGCCCTGACGAGGCGCCCCTTCTTGCGGGGGACCCCTCCGAGGACCCCCTCTGGGTCGGATGGCCTCACCTCGTCCTCCCTGAGGGTCTCGGCGCTCTGCCGCTGCCGAACTCCGCCGCCGGTCGCCGGGACTCCGTCCACCACCCTGAAGTAATCGAGAATCGAAGTGAGTTCCTCCCGCAGCCGCTCCTCCTCCTGCCTCGTCATCGAGAGCTTGGATAGGCTCGCAAGCCGCCGGACCTCCTCCGGCGTCACCGTTGTCCTGGTTCTACGGGACAAGCCGGAGTTTATCCCTCGGGAAGAGCGTCACCTCTCTGATGTTCTCCTCACCCGTGAGCGTCATCATCAGCCTCTCGAGACCGAGCCCGAACCCCGCATGCGGCGGCATGCCATAGTCGAACGCGTCGAGGTGGTACTCGAACGCCTGCGGCTTCAGCTTCTGGTCCTTCAGCCTCTTCACTAGTGCGCTCTTCGAGGTGACCCTGGTCCCACCCGACGCGAGCTCCAGGGACCCGTGCATGAGGTCGAACGACTCGCTCACCTTGGGTTCGGCGGTCTTCGGCTTGATGTAGAACGGCTTCGAGGAGGTGGGCCAATCGGTTATGAAGTAGAAGCCAGGGTGCGACTTTGCGAGCTCCTCTCCGTCAGGGCCCGTGACGTCATCCCCCCACGCAATCCCATCCCTCCTCTTTGTGATCTCCTTTATCACAGCGCCGTAGGTCAGGCGGTCGAAGCGGCCCGGGACCTCGACGGGAGCCCTCTTGAGCTTCTCGAACTCCTTGGAGCACGAGTCGGCGACATCCCCGGCAGCCTTGCGGATCAGCGCCTCGAGCGTCGCCATTATGTCCTGATAGTCCACGTATGCCTCCTCGATGTCGATCGAGGTGATCTCGCTCAGGTGCTTCTGAGTCCGCGACTCCTCGGCCCTGAACGCCGGCCCGATCTCGAAGACCTTCTCGAACGGCATGACCAGCTCCTCCTTGTAGAGCTGCGGGCTCTGGGTCAGGAAGGAAGGCCGGTTGTAGTACAGCACCGAGAACAGGGACGCCCCTCCCTCGGTCGCGGTCGAGATCAGCTTCGGCGTCCTGACCTCGAAGTACCCCCTCTCCATGAAGAACTCCCTGAGGCTCCGCAGGAGGACGCTCTGGATCCTGAAGATCGCCTGCGCCTTCTCCCTCCGGAGGTCGACGGCCCTGATGTCCAGGCGCTTGTCGATTGAGGGGAGCGCGCCCCCGAAGACGCTGAAGGGCGGCTTCTTCTTGGCCGGGTTGAGTATCTTGATCTCCGTGGGGATTACCTCCGCCCCGTTGGGGGCCTTTGCGATCTTCTTGACGATCCCCCTGACGCCGATGCTCGTCTGCTCGGCTATCGTCCCCATCTTCTCGACGAGCGCGTCGCTGGACTTGCCCCTGATGGTCGTGACCTGGAAGATCCCCTCCTTGTCGTTGACGATGAGGAAGGTGATGCCGCCCTGGGTCCTGACGCTGCTGACCCAGCCGAAGACGGTGACCTCCTTCCCGTCGAGGTCTGGGGTCACCTGAGAGGAGTAGTGGGTCCTCCGCCAGTCTCCCAGCTCGTCTTCGCTTTTCATGAATGCGGCAGTCCGGACCCCGGATTCTATTTATGCCTTGGCGGGTTGTTTCTCCCAGAAGACCGCTCTTTCCGCCCGGTCCTCGACCTCGCGCTCAGAGTGGCGGCGCAGGCTCCCGGACGTTCACGGGGTGCTTTGAGGCGGAGCGCCAGGAGCTATGGGACCGACGGGCGCCCTCTTCAGGACGTACCCCAGACCCAGCCCGGCCAGCAGAAGGACTGCCATGAGCGCGTAGGACCAGCCGGGGAGGGAGCTGAACGCCGTCGCCGTCTGGGTCACCGTCTGGGTCGTCGTGGTCGTGCTCGCAGGGAGGGTCGACGTCGCGGTGGAGGTCGAAGTCGACGTCGAGGTGTACGTGACCGTGGTGGGCTGGGTCGATGTCACCGTGGTGGTGACCGCCTGGGTCACCGTGGCTGTCGCCGTCGAGGTCTGGGTCACCGTGACCGGGACGGTGGTGGTGATCACCTCCGTTGACGTCACCACCCTGGTAGAGGTAACACTCGAGGTCGAGCTAGACGACGAAGAGGAGGTCGTGGTGGAGTTCGTCTGGGGGCCCGTGATGAACTGCTGGGCGTCGCAGTACTCGGTTATGCTGCCGTAGGAGAGCCCCTGCAGCAGGAAGGGGTTTGAGCTGAATGTGTAGAGCGTGGATGAGTTGGTCGCGAAGACGATCTGCAACGTGTTCGCGTTGAACTCGTCCATCCAAAGCCACGCCGAAGAGAGCGAGAAGTTTGACGTGTAGATCACCTGCTGGACATTGCCGTAGTACGGCGCTCCATGGTACCATTCGGTCATCAGGCCTGTGAAGTAGCCATTGAAGTTCGCATCGCCTGTCGGCTGCCCCACGAAGTACGTGCTCCCCACCGTCGAGTATTCCATCTGGGCGGACGCCCCGGTGGCCGTGTCCATGGCCAGGAGCACGACCTGGCCTGCGCCGTTGAAGTAGAGGTTGAGGGTCACGATGTCGCCCTCGTTCACCGTGCCGGAGAAGGCCGCCAATCCGCCACCGCCGCCCGACGGAAAGATCGAGTTGCCCTGGGAATCGAAGACCTCGTAGCTCATCTGGAACCCTGTGCCGGTGCTCCAGTCCCAGGAGAGACCCACCTGATACCAGTATCCTGTGGTAGAAACCCCGCTCAGGAGATAGCCGGGGCCGGTCCCGAGGGTCGGGTCGACCTGCTCCACCGCCGTGACGTTGTACTCCATGGACGTGAAGTCCTGGGTGAATGTCATGCCGAGCTGTTCGTCATAGGCAGTCCCGGCTGGAGGAGGATGGCCCCTGAAAGGGGGGGAACCCTGTGCAACGGTCGCAGATCCTGCGGAGACCGCAGAGTCAGCCGGTGAGACGACGTGGGTCGTCACGAGCGCCGGCCGGGGAGTCACGGCGGCCGTTAGTCCCGGCGTCATGGCCGTCAAGGCCAGGAGCAGCACGACCACGGGAAGCAACGAATTTCTTGACAAGGCCTTCAAATGCGGCCACTCCTTGCTTTTTGGAGACCGTCGCGAGGTCCATCGAATTTCTTCAGGTGGTTACGTGTCAAGACGACTTGTCCAGCCCCCCCTCTCTCCCGCCACAAGCCATGTATTCAAGGCATACGGATTGGTATATAGCGGATTTCCGGAATCGTTCCCAAATCTCTAGGGAATCCGATTTCAGGTCCCTGCGTAGGTTTCCCGCGCCTCCACCGGCGTGAGGCACTCGACGGCGACGAAGCCGCACTTCAGGCAGATCGCGAGCACCTTGGGCACCAGCGAGAGGTTCTTGACGTAGTCCCACTCGAGCTCGCCGAGGTCGTCCGGGACTATCACCGGGGGGTTCTCGAGGACGTGGAGCTCGAGCCCGCAGTTCGGGCACTTCTTCCCGACCAGCGCCAGAGTGGAGCTCGGCTTGCTCCGGCCGGAGTCTTCTCTTGGCGTAGACCCGCTCACCTAGCCTTTACGGCCGCGGCTGCGATAAAAGACTTGTCCGCGGCTACTTGCTGAGGAGTCTCCACGACGCGACTATCCCCACTATGGAGAAGAAGGCCGCGAACCCGATGACAACGGTGAAGTCCAGCCAGAGCGCATAGGTCCCGGTCGCCCCTATCAGGAGCTGGCGTATCCCGTCGATGGCGTAGCTGACAGGGTTGACCTTCACGACGTCCTGCAACCACCCGGGCATTATCTTCACCGGGAAGAGGGCGTTGCTCGCGAAGAGGAGGGGCAGGTTGAGCAGGTTGATGATCGCCATCTGCGTCTGCCAGTTGCTCGACCTAAGGGAGAGCATGACGAAGAGGCCCGAGAGGCCCATCGCGACCAGGAATATGATCACGAACGTCCCTGTGATTCCCAGGACCGAGAAGTCGCCAGTCTCCATGCCGAGCGCCACGCCGATAACCACGACCACCGCGGCTTGGATGAGCGAACGGGCCACGCTCTGCAGGATCTTGGCCATGACTATCGTCCCGCGGCTGACGGGTGTGCTGAGGGCCTTGTTCATGAACCCGAACCGCCTGTCCCAGACCACCGACATTCCCGCAAACGAGGAGCTGAAGAGTATGATGAAGACCAGCATCCCGCACACCAGGTACGAGAAGTAGCTGTCCGTGCCAAAAAAGCCAATGAGAGTCTGGTCTATCGCGGCAGTACTGGCGCCCGCCCCGGCGCCGGCCGTGATGAAGGAGCTGAAGTTGAGGGCCTTCCCGAAGAGCCCCATCCAGATCACCGGCTGTATGAGCGAGATTATCAGCTGGTAGGGATTAGTGTACCACTTCCTGAGGTCTCTCCTCGTCAAGGCCCACAGGCCGTGGGTCGGGCTCTTGTTGACCTTCGGGTTCGGCATCCCGGGAGCAACCTGGTAAGGAGCTGCCGCTTCGGGCTCGCGCAGGGCGGAGTCCTGCTTCGCCGCTTCGTCTATGTTCGAGTGCGGGTTGTTGTCCAACTCAATCCTCTCCCTCTAGGACCTCGCCGTCCTCATCGTCCTTCTCGCGCTCATCGTCGCCCACCGGTTGGTCTCCTCCTCGCGCAGCGTCCTCCCGGTCAGCTCGAGGTAGGCTTCGTCCAGGGTCGGTCTCGTTAGGGAGATCTTCGTGACGTGCATCCCCTTCGAGCGGATCAGGTCGATGATCGCCGGGGAGGCCTCCTCCCCCGCGTCGGCCTTTATCCTATAGTCGTTGCCGGTCTTCGTGACGGCCGTGACAAGCCCTATCTTCGCGATGTCGGCAGATAGGTCCGGTTCGGACTCCTTGACGCCCACCACGATCACGTCCCCTCCGACCGTGGCCTTCAGCTCCTCGGGAGTGCCAATCTTCACGATGTGGCCGTGGTCGATGATGGCTATCCTGTCGCAGAGGGAGTCGGCCTCCTCGAGATAGTGGGTCGTCAGGAAGAGCGTCATGTTGTAGTCCTTCTTGAGCTGCCGAATGTACTTCCAGACGGCGGCTCGCGTCTGCACGTCGAGTCCGAGCGTCGGCTCGTCCAGGAAGAGCAGCCTTGGGTAGTTGATCAGGCCGCAGGCGAGCTCGAGCCTCCTCCGCATCCCTCCGGAGAATGTGCTCACCTTCCTCTTCGCGGCGTCCTGGAGCTCTACAAGCTGCAGGAGCTCCTGGGCGTGGCGCGTCGAGTCGCTCCGGGGGAGGCCGTACAGGTCGGCGCAGAGGAGTATGTTCTCGAACCCCGTCATGTCCTCGTCGGCCGTGTAGTCCTGGGGGACGACCCCCACGCTCCTCCGGACCTCGTTCGCGTGCTTGTGCACGTCGAGCCCGCAGACCTCGGCCATGCCCGATGTCGGGGGGAGCAGGGTTGTGAGCATGTTGATGGTCGTGCTCTTGCCCGCGCCGTTCGGCCCGAGGAACCCGAAGATCTCTCCCTGCTTGACCTCGAAGCTGACCCCGTCCACCGCCCTGGTCTTGCCTCCGTCGTAGCTCTTCACGAGTCCCTCCACCCTCACGATCGGGGAGGATTCGTTGTAGCGCGTCTCCAGCTCAGATGTCAACTCTATCGACTCACTTCCTCTTCGTCTTCGTGCCTGCGACGGGTTCGAGCTCGGTCAGGGTCTGGGCCGCCCAGTCGAGCTGCCGCTCCAGGGTGAGTTTGTACTCCTTCAGCAGGTACTCGAGGTCCTTCGGCGGGATCTCGTTCGACTTGGTCCGGATAATCTCCTGAGCCATCTCGAATTGCCCCCTCGTCCCGTCGCTGAGGAACCGAACCAACTGGTCGGGCTCGATCAGCTCGATGAAGAGCCTCCTCATGGCCATCCACTTCTGTCCGGAGAACAGGAACGTCTTCTCATCCTCCTTGAGTGTCTCCACTCCCTTCGTGGTTATCGAGTAGATCCTCCTGTCGGCGCCCGTCTTCTGGTCGGACTGGATGTAGCCGTTCTCCAGAAGCTTCTTGAGTATGGGGTAGATCGAACCTGCGCCGGGTCTCCACGCACCCTCGGTCTTGGCGTCAATCTCCTGGAGGATCTCGTACCCATGGCAGGGATTCTTCGAGATCTTGTGAAGCATATAGTGCAGGAGCAGCCCTCTAGGGGCTCCCTGCGGGTGAGCGAGGCCCCGCTCGACTTCTTCCTTTGTTGACAATCGTATCGAGATGGGCCATCCAGCGGTATTATATACATATATCGTGTTTGATATACTTTGAGATGGCGTAGGCCACCTCCAGCTCCCTCACGGCTCCGGCTGGACCTCCGGTCGGCCCGAGGCTGGCGGGCCGCCAGGCGGC
This sequence comes from Candidatus Gagatemarchaeum stordalenia, assembly GCA_003164815.1. Classification (GTDB taxonomy): domain Archaea; phylum Thermoproteota; class Nitrososphaeria; order Nitrososphaerales; family Gagatemarchaeaceae; genus Gagatemarchaeum; species Gagatemarchaeum stordalenia. The sequence goes on along the minus strand of PLUF01000094.1, from coordinate 8,291 downwards.
TGCGCGCAAGTGCCTCCACGAGGGCCTCGTGGATAGACTTAAGTGCCCGTGTAAGCGTTTCCGCCTAGGCGTCGTTCTTGGCTCCTGCTTCCCAGGCTTTTGATTCCGAAAGGCTCGCCGACTCCTTCGGCCGCCACGCTCGGAAGCTCCGTCTCTCGGTTACCGACCGCTGCAACTTCAGATGTGACTTTTGCATGCCTACCACCCCCGTCTGGCTCGACCAGAAGGAGGTCCTCACCTTCGAGGAGATCGCCAGGGTGTCCACGATTACCGCCAGGATGGGCGTCAGCTCGATCCGCTTGAGCGGCGGGGAGCCTCTGGTCAGGAAGGACCTGGAGACGCTCGTGAAGATGCTGGTCGAGGTCCCCGGGATCAAGGTCGTGGCGCTTACCACCAACGGGGCGCTTCTGAAGCAGAAGGCGCGGGCGTTGAAGGAGAGCGGGCTGCACTGCGTGACCGTCAGCCTCCACAGCCTCAAACCGGAACGCTACGATGCCATAACGGGGACGAAGGACATGTTCTGGCGGGTCATGGAGGGGCTCGAAGAGGCTCGGGCCGTCGGATTCGAGAGGGTGAAGGTGAACTGCGTGGTGACGAGAGGCTGCAACGAGGACGAGATACCCGAGTTCGCGAAGATGGCGCACGACGCCGGCGTCTCCGTCCGCTTCATCGAGTACATGCCCTTCGACGGGACGAAGGTCTGGGACCCTGAGAGGGTCGTGAGCGGGGAGGAGATCATCCGGCGTATCGAGGAGAAGTACGAGCTCATCCCACTCGAACGCGAGCACGGCGCGACCGCGGTGCACCACAGGTTCGCCGACGGCTCCCGGGGAGAGATCGGCATCATCGCCTCCATGACGAAGCCGTTCTGCTCAGACTGCGACAGGATCCGGCTGATGGCGGACGGGAGGATGGTCCCGTGCCTCTTCAGCAAGGCAGAGTACGAGCTAAAGCCGCTGCTCAGGGGAGGGGCGGGCGACGAGGAGATCTCCAGATACCTGCGCAGCACTTTCATGCTAAAGTCAGAGGGGGTCGAGAGCATGCTGAAGGGAGGCGCGGAGCTCAAGCACGTGCGGCCAATGTACACCATCGGCGGGTAGAGGTTTGCCGATCCACGTCAGGCTGCTCTACTTCGGGCAGGCGCGGGACGCCGCGGGCAAGGGAGAGGAGGACTACGTGCTCCCGGACGGCTCGTCGGTGGACAATCTAGTCGAAAGGTCGTCGCTGGCGCACTCTCAGATCCAGAAGTTGAGAGGGTCGATGCAGGCTGCCGTCAACGAGGAGATCGCCGAGCCAGGCCAGTTGCTCCGTGACGGAGACGTCGTCGCGCTGCTTCCTCCCGTCGCAGGTGGTTGAGATTGAAGAACGCAGAGAGGGTAACCAATTCGCGTATAGACGTCCAGGCAATCCTGGCCGAGACGGACGACCCCAGTTCCGGCGGGGCAGTGCTCTTCGTCGGCACGGTGAGGAACAACAGCGAAGCCGGGAGCGTGGACAGGATAGTCTACGACGCCTACGTCCCGATGGCCGAGAAGAGGATGCTCGAGATCGAGGAGGATGTGAGGCGCTCTCTGCACCCCGGGAAGGTCGCCATGCAGCACAGGATCGGGGAGCTGAGCGTGGGAGAGGTGAGCGTCGCAGTCGCGGTCTCCGCCCCCCACCGCGCCGAGGCCTTCGAAGCCTGCAGGCGCGCCATAGAGAGCATAAAGCACGACGTACCCATCTGGAAGAAGGAGCGCCTCGCCGATGGCCAGGAGAGGTGGGTCGATGGCAGGACCATGGGCTCGAGCCGCGGTGGACGGCAGGGATCTCCCTAGCGGAGGGTTCTCAGTTGGTCCGAGAATTCACAAGCTACACGTCGCTCGAGGCGGCGATGGCACTGCTGAAGAAGAACGCGAAGGTCGCACCGAGGCGCGAGACGGTCCCCCTCGGGCGGGCCTATGGGCGCGTGCTCTACGGCGACGTCCTCTCGAGGTATGACATACCCACTAGGGACAGCTCGCACATGGACGGATTCGCTGTGAGGTCTTCGGACCTAGCCGCCGCGTCCCCCTCGAGCCCGGTGCGCCTTCGGAGGGTGGAGGGGAGCGCGCTCGGCGAGATACCGAACCGCGTCCTGAAGAAAGGCGACGCACACTCGATCCTCACGGGTGGGTTCCTCCCGGCTGGCGCCGACGCTGTGGTCCAGGTCGAGAGGGTCAAGGTGAGCCCTGGTGCGGTCGAGGTCCCGAACCCCGCGGCCAAGGGAGAGTTCGTCTACCCCAGGGGTCGCGACGTCAAGAAGGGGGACACGGTACTGGACGCGGGTCGGACGCTGAGAGGGCCCGACCTGGTCCTCCTTGGTTCTCTGCACATGGAGACGATTCCCGTGTACGCAAAACCGAGGGTGGCGATAATCCCAACGGGCAACGAGCTCAGCGAGTCCATCGGCGACACCGAACCGGGGAAGGTGGCGGAGACGCACACGCTCCTGCTCTCAAAGCTGGTGGAGGGCGCGGGCGCGATCCCCGTGCACATGCCCATAGTCCGCGACGACGCGGGCGAGATAGGACAGAGCATCAGCGTCGGACTCAGCGTCGCCGATGTCGTCCTCACGGTCGCCGGCTCGTCGGTCAGCGACACCGACCTGGCAGACCAGGCGATCGACGGCGCGGGGAGGCCCGGCGTCTTGGTCCACGGGATGAAGGTCCACCGCGGCCGCGTCATGGGGTTCGGGGTGGCACGCGGCAAGGCCGTGGTGATCCTCCCCGGTCCGATTCAGGGCGCGGTGAACGCCTTCGTGGTGATGGTGTACCCTCTGATACGAGCGCTCCTTGGGAGGGGGTTCGAGTCGCCCCCCTCAATCCCTGCGAGGGTGGGGAGCGACTGGGACGTGGGGAAGCGGTACCGCGACTTCACGAAGGTCGTCTACGTTAGGATGAAGACCGAGGGGGAGGAGGTCATCGTCGAACCCTCGATAGGCGAGACAGAGAAGATCACATTCCTCACGCAGAGCGACGGGTACCTGATTGTGGGGGAAGCGACCACCGCGCTGAAGAACGGGGAGCTGGTCAGGGTCCACCGACTGGCCGGCCTGTCGTCCCTGTGACGCCGCCGGCCTTCAGGATCCTCCGCGCCCTCTCGAGGTCCTCCTCCGAGTCCACGTCGAGGAGGACGTCTGGCCTTACCCTGACCTTCTCGAACCCCGCGTGCCTCGTGATCACCGACTTGGCGCCCTTGTCTCCGCTCAGTCCCGCCAGCTCGCCGTAGAGCCTCCTGCCGAAGAGCACCGGCGGGCTGACGAGGTCCCCGGAGACAGAGGCAACTACCTCGGCCCCAGTCCTGCGATGCCTCGCGATGATCCGATTGATGAGCCCAGAGGTGACGAACGGCTGGTCCGCAAGACAGACCACGACCGCCCGGCTCTCGTCGCCGAGGGCCGAGACGCCGACCCTGAGCGACGAGCCGATTCCCGTACCATACCCCTCGTTAACCACGACCCTCGCGCTCGTCCCCCGCAGTTCGCTCGCTACCCGGCTCGCCCTGTGCCCCACAACGACGACGACATCTCCGACGAGCGTCTGCCGGAGCGTCGAGTAGGCCCGCCTGACTAGCGTCGTGCCGTCGAGGTCCGCCAGCTGCTTGGTCTTCCCGAAGCGGGTGGAGAGCCCCGCCGCGAGCAGGATCGCCGAGACCCCGTGATCCTCAGAGGGGCCTCTTCCGCCGCGAGCCACTCTCGTCACAGGTTCCTTCAGCCTCCGGACGCGAAGTGGGGCAGCACCTTGGACGTGAACGCCCGGATGAACCCGTGCTCGTCGGGACTTGAGCTGTGGACGTAGACCTTGGTGAACCCGGCCTTGAAGTACCGGTCGATCGAATCTGCAGACGCTTCTATGGATGTGACCACCTCCCAGGACTCCTTCAGGCTCTCGTCGGAGACCTCCTCTTCCGCCTTCTTCTCGAGCTCCCTCGGGTCGTGGATCTCCGACATCAGCACCCCCTGGAGCCTGGTGGGCCTCCAGCGCTTGACCGAATCGAATGCCCTGTCGTAGTCGGGGTCGTAGGAGAGCTTGTACTCGGCGACGACCTCGAGCGATTCTGGGTCCCTTCCCTCCTTCACCACCGCGCTCTTGAACGCCGAGATCTGTTGTTCGAGCTCGACGCCCTTGAGGAAGGTTATGAGCCCGTCCGAGTACTTCGCGGCCGTCCTCGTCGAGTTCTTCCCGACCGCGGCCATGTACAGCGGGATGTGACCCTTCGGCGGCGTGTAGAGCCGCGCCCTGTCGGTCCTGTAGTATGTTCCCCGGTAGTCGAGGAACCCGTTCCCGCCCTCCCAGAGCGCCTTGATGATCTCGATCGCCTCCTTCGTCCTCTCCAGCCTCTCCGCCTGGGTCCCCCACTCGAAACCGTTGGGGACCTCGTTCATCGCCTCCCCGGTCCCTACCCCGAGCCCTATCCTGCCAGGATAGAGGTCGTCGAGGCTCGCGAACGCCTGAGCGACCACGCCAGGGGTGTAACGGAAGATTGGGCAGGTGACACCCGTGAAGAAGCTCATCCTCTTCGTCCGCTCGGCCGCGGCGGCCATCCAGACCCAGGTGAAGTTCCCGAACCCGCCGGTGTGAAACCAGGGGTGGAAGTGGTCGCTCGCCATCATCGAGCGGAAGCCGCCTCTCTCTGCCTCCACCGCGAAGTCAAGCAGGTCGCTCATCGTGTACTGCTCCTGTGCCGACCAGTACCCGAGCCGCGGCTCCTCTTGGTCCCTGGACCGGATATGGCTCATTCGTACTGCCGGGGCGCGTCGGTCTATTTAGTCATTCGAGCTCTGCATCGCGGTCTCGCTCCGCGGTCTTGCCCGGGGGCGCCTCCATAGCCTGCGAGAGCCCCGACCGTGTTACTAACTTTAAATAACGTCGCGGGCAATTTCACGACCTTTGCCAGAAGGAGCCGCCGGAAAGACGGGGTTCGTCCGCGAAGCGACGGGACTCGTCAAGCAGCTCTCCTGGATAGACGTCTTCGTCTGGAGCATCATCTTCTTTCCCTGGCTCACGAGCTGGTCGGGGCTCTTCTGGGTCACGCCCGACTACTATCAGAACGTGAACTACTACCTCTCCCTTGGGGTCTGGGCCCTCACGGCCCTCGTCGTGGTCGTCCTCTACTGGCAGCTCACCACCGCGATGCCGAGGTCGGGAGGCGACTACGTCTTCGTCTCAAGGGCGATCGCCGGTTCGGTCGGCTTCGTCGCGTCATTCGTCTTCTACGTCGCGCTCCTCGCCGACCCTGGCTCTACAGGGGCCTTCTGGGGGTTCTCGGAGGCGGGGCTTCAGCTCTCCTTCGCGGGGCAGATCCTCAACAACCCGGGCATCACGAACCTAGGCACATTCCTAAGCCCGTTCACAACCTCCAGTCCGATCACCCTCTTCGCGTTCAGCGCCATTCTGCTCCTCGTCGGAGCAGTCGGGGTGATACTAGGCGGAAGAGTCTTCCGAACGATGATCTATGGCTTCTTCGCGTACGGGGCGATAGTCCTCGTCGTCGTCATGGCGATGTTCGCCCTGAACAACCAGACGACATTCGCAGCCGACTACGCGAAGTATTTCCCCGGAGGCGTCCCCGGTGTCTACGCGAGCGCTCTCGGGAATGCAGGGTATAGTCCCGGCTACAGCCTCGCCTCTCTAGGTCTGATAATCCCGGTCATCTTCGTCAGCCTCGGACCATATCCGACCATGCAGATGGTCGGAGGCGAGATTAACAACCCCAAGAGGTCGCTCCTGCTGGGCGCAGTGGGCGCTGAGTTCGCCTCGATAGCCGTCTTTCTTCTCATGACCTTCCTCTTCGACCACTCAATAGGCATCTCCTTCCTTGAGGCCTGGACCCTTTCGGTCGGCGGGGGGTCTTCGACCGTCCCTTCGGCCCTCGCCATGGTCTTCTACCCGAACGTGATCCTCCTCTGGGTGATAACGATCGGGCTCTTCGTCGGGAACATCGGCTGGTGGTGGCTGGCGCTAGTCTTCGCGAGCCGGATCCCGATGGCCTGGGCGTTCGACAGGGTGGTCCCCACCGGGCTCGCCCACGTGAGCGACAGGTTCCACACCCCCACCTTCTCGATAATGCTGACCGTCCTCCTCTCCACCATCCCGATGTATTTGATCTTCTTCACTTCCTTCATCAGCACCCAGCTCAACGGCGTCTTCCTCTTCACGGTCGCGTGGCTCATCTCTGCGGTGGCCGCGGTGGTCCTCCCCTTGCGCAGGAAGGCGATCTTCCAGATGTCCGACGCGAGGTCCAAGTTCCTGGGCCTCCCCGTACTCTCCTGGATAGGGCTTGTCTCGGTGGGGGTCCTGGGCTACTTCAGCTACAACGCCTTCACCAACCCTGCCATTGGCCCCAGCGCCGAGAGCGCCAGGCTCGTCATCCTCGCAGTCATCCTGGTTCCGATGGTCATCTACGCCGTCTCGTACTACTACAACAGGAGCAGGGGCTTCGACCTCAGCCTTATCACTGGGGAGCTCCCACCCGAGTAGTGGGTGGCTGGTGATTCGCCGCGACTAGGGAGAGGCCCCGGCTGAAGCCGGTGAAGCTCTACGAAGGTGTGAAGATCGACGCGCACGCCCACATAGGCGAATTTGGCGGCTGGGCGAACGTCGCCTGCGACCCCGACGAGCTCCTCGCCCTGATGCGGCTCCACAACGTCGAGAGGTCGTGCGTCTTCTACTGGGACAACGCCATGGTGCACAGGGCCGCGGTCGAGCACCCGCGAAAGATCACCGGCATCGTGTGGCCGGACCCGCGGCAGAGGGGTGCCCGAGACCTGGTCCACCGGGCCCTGACCGACTGGCACTTCAAGGGGGTCAAGCTGCACCCTCTCATCCACGCATTCCTCCCGAACGACGAGATCGTCTACCCCATAATGGAGGAGGCCAGGAAGGCGAGGGTCCCCGTCCTGATCCATTCGGGACATCCGCCCTTCTCGCTGCCCTGGAGCATAGGGGAGCTCGCCGAGAACTTCAGGGACGTTACCATCGTCATGCTCCACATGGGGCACGGGCACGGAGTCTACATCCAGGCCGCTCTCAGCGTCGCCAAGCGGTACGACAACGTCTACCTCGAGACCAGCGGGATGCCGATGCACACGAAGATCAAGGAGGCCGTCGAGGTAATAGGAGAGGAGAGGGTCATGTATGGCTCCGACGTCCCGTTCCACGACCCAGGCGTGGAGATCGCGCGGGTGTGCGCCTCCGGGCTCTCTCAGGCTCAGCTCGAGAAGGTCTTCTACGCGAACGCCAAGGAAGTCCTGAGGCTCTAACCCGACGAGGACCTTGTCGCTGATTGCCGTCACCGCTCGACTTCGACCCTGACGAGGCCGATCGGGAGGTGGTGAACCTAGGGTTCTCTTAACTTGACGGTTGAATGCTCTCCGCGTTGGCCGTGTTAACTCACGGTTGATTCAATCGGAACTTTCTTTCTGAAGAAGTAGCCGACAAGACCTTCCGATTTTGATTGTGAAGTTTGAGCGCAAGCTCGTAATCCCGGAGGCATGAAAACCCCGGGCGGGTGAAGTTCATATGATAGGAATGGTGAACCTGGCCAACATGAATCTGAGAGCGGTCGTGCCTTTGATTGCCAACATCCTCAGAGCAATAGGGTTTGTCGTTCTCTGTATCGGAGTCTACAAGTTAGTCAGAATATACGCTGTCTCGACTACACCTCTGTCTCCAACTCTTGTTGACGACGGCTTTGCCGCAGACGGTTACATCATCGTTGCTCTATTCCTCGAGCTAGCAGCGCTGATTCTGACTGCGTTCAGATCTCATATTGGACGCATCGTGCTTGCCATCTCGTCTGTGACTTTCCTTGAAGGAGCGTTTCTGTGGATAGTCAATCTGCCGTTGACCTATCCGCTCCTCAGCACGCCCTATGATGGAGTCGTGTTCATCGCGATGGTGCTTAGAAACGACTCAGGCCCGGGCCTTTTCCTAGGCTTTATCCATGTTTCTCAATTTCTCGACTTCGTCTGTTTGGCAGCACTTGTCATTGCATTTCTATCAGTCTTTCTTCTCTCAAAGGGCTCAAGACTTCTGGCTTTCCTCAACTCCACCACATTGGCTTCATTCTTGCTTCTGGAGCTCTCAACCATCGTCTACTTCTTCGACAGGTCAAGTTTCAATGTTCACTTCACCGATTCTGCTCCGGTCTGGCTGACAAACTATGTCCTTGGAGTCAGCTCTGCGCTGGTCCTTGCCTCCGTCATCGTGACGGAGGTCTATCTGCGCCGCACCCATCAACCGTGAGTTATTGATATCGGCATAATTTCG
>PLUF01000070.1 GCA_003164815.1 Candidatus Gagatemarchaeum stordalenia | reverse complement strand
TCAGCTGAGCGACATAGGAGAACCGCTAGGCGTGCCTCTGCATGGTGGCCGACCTCTCCTCCCCCGTCGAGACGAGGGTCACCTTCACCTTCAGCTCCTCCTCTAGGAACTCGACGAGTTGCTCCGCGGCCTGCGGTAGGTGGTTCTCCCTCAGCTCGAGGCCGTAGAAGGACGGCATCGTACGGTAGACCGGCTTCGCCTCGGCGAGCCTGGGCAGCGCCTTGGAGAAGTCCCCGGTCTCTTCGCCGTCGATCGAGTAGCCGACGCAGACCTTCATCTCCCTGATCTTCGTGAGTATGTCGACCTTTGTGAGGGCGAGCTCTGAGACCCCGTTCAGCCTCACGGCATACTTCAATCCGACGATGTCGAGCCAGCCGACCCTGCGCGGCCTTCCCGTCGTGGCCCCGTACTCCTTGCCTTCTTTCCGGATCTGCTCCCCCGTCTCGCCGGGTATCTCCGTGGGGAACGGCCCGCCCCCGACGCGGGTGGTGTACGCCTTGGCGACCCCCATCACATCGCCGAGCGCACCGTTGGGTATCCCGAGGCCCGCTGGAACGTAGCTGGCTATCGTGTGGGCTCCCGTGACGAATGGATAGGTCCCGAAGATAAGGTCTAGAAGCGTTCCCTGCGCGCCCTCGAACATCACCGAGTGCCCGGCGTCGTTGAGCGCCATGATCTCCCCGCCGACATCCCCTGTCCTCCCTGCGAGTATCTTCTTCGAATTCTCGGTCCAGCCGCTCAGGTCCGGGATCTCCTTCAGGAACGTCCTGTAGAACGCAATCGCCGAGCTCAGGTCGAAGTCGCCCTTGGCGAGGTCACCCGCCCGCGGGGTCAGACGGAGCGCCCGCATCGCGTACGAGGGGCCTATCCCGCGCTTGGTCGTCCCTATGGGCTTCGCACCCCTGAGGCCCTCGATGAAAGAGTCGAGCTCCTTCTCGAGCGGAGTGACCAGGGTGCATCGTTCGTCGACCATCAGGTCGGCCTCGCCTCCCTCCTTCGCGAGCATGCCAAGCTCCTCGTTCAGGGTGAGCGGGTCGAGCGCGACGCCGGGACCGATGAGCAGCCTCTTCTTCTTGAGAAGCCCGGAGGGTAGAAGGTGGAAGACGAAGGTCCTGCCGTTGTGGACGATCGTGTGGCCGGCGTTGCTGCCCCCGTTGAACCTCACCACCGCGTGGAATCTGTCAGCGTAATAATCTACAATCTTCCCCTTGCCTTCGTCGCCCCACTGGAGGCCTACGATGCAGAGGTTGCGCACATACCACGTGTTGGGCCAGACCGCATTTAACTGTATCCGGAGCGCGAGTCAGATTCTGGTGCAGGAGGGCGCCGTCTCCGGGTGGCTAGAGACCCCAGCTGGCCTTGGAGAGGGGGCAGATCTTCACGTACGGGTGCCCGTTCGCGACGAGGAGCTCGGCGACGCCCCTCACCTCGATCCCGCGTGCTGTCCACGGGTCCATCGAGACGACCTCGTCTACGACTATCGCGACCTTGTCGTTCCGAAGGAGGTGACGGAACTTCAGGCTCCTCACCAGCTGCCTCCCGCTGAAGTAGATGTACCTCCCGTCGAATTCGAACGCGACCGGGACCACGTGCGGCTGGCCGTCCTGGGAGACCGTCGCCACCCTGGCAAGACCCCCGTGGCACAGGAAGACGGCTTCCCTCTCGCTGAAGAGGCACGGTTCCGATCGAATCTTCATCGAAGTCGGTGAAGGAACTCCGGGTAATATAGTTGGTAGTTCTCTGCTACCAAGTAGGTAAAGGTGAGCTTAGCTGGTCAGGTCCAGATTACCACACGGCGCCGGAGGGTGACCCCGAGCCGATAGCGGCGCGAGGGGCCGGCGTCGCCAATAGCCTTAATTTTTCCGCCAACCCCGACCTCTCGATGAAGGAGTACGACCTCATAGTCATTGGAACGGGTTCCGCGATGAACCTACTCGACCCGATGATCCAGGAGAACCCCAAGATCAGGATAGCGGTCATCGACAAGGACGAACCCGGAGGGATCTGCCTCACCCGCGGCTGCATCCCCTCGAAGCTGCTCCTCTATCCTGCGGAGATCGTCAGGACGGCGGAGAAGGGGAGAGACATCGGGGTCTCTGCCGAAGTCAAGGTCGACTTCCCGAAGATAATGAAGCGGATGCGGACGCTTATCGACGCCGACATCAGCTCGATTAGGGAAGGGCTATCCACCAGCCCGAACGTCGACTACTACCACTCGAGCGCCGAGTTCGTCGCCCCGTATACCCTGCAGGTCGCGGACGAGACGATGACGGCGAAGCAGTTCTTCCTCTGCACCGGATCACGGACGACCATCCCGCCGATCAAGAACATCGAGAAGGTCGGATATCTGACCAGCGACAGCGTGTTGGGTCTCACGAGTCTTCCCGCGAGCATAGTCATCATCGGTGGGGGATACATCGCCGCGGAGTACGGACACTTCTTCTCGAGCATGGGCTCGAGGGTCAGCATCATTGGGAGGAACAAGCAGTTCCTACCGGGATACGAGCCCGAGGTGGCCCTGGTCGCCCGGCGGGAACTCGAGCGGCACATGACGATAGCAACGAACTGCGAGGTGGTCGAGATTGGCGAGAAGGACCGGATGAAGGTCCTGACAGCGCGGAACAGAGAGAGCGGGGAGACCTCGGAGGTGGAGGCGGAGCAGGTCCTGATTGCGGTAGGCAGGGAGCCGCTCAACGACATCCTCCACCCCGAGAGGGCAGGAATCAAGACCGGCGCCGGAGGCTGGATCGCCGTCGACGAGCACCTCCAAACGAACCAGCCTAACATCTGGGCGCTGGGCGACGCTGACGGGAGGTATCTCTTCAAGCACGTCGCGAACTACGAGTCGCAGGTGGTCTACTACAACGCGGTGCTGAAGAAGAAGCTGAAGACGGACTACCACGCAGTGCCCCACGCGGTCTTCACCTACCCCGAGATCGCCGGGGTCGGGCAGACCGAGAAAGAGGCGATCGAGGAGCTCGGGGAGGACGACGTCGCGATTGGGTTCTACCTGTACGAGAACACAGCGAAGGGCGAGGCGATGGATGCCAAGGAGTACTTCGTGAAGGCCGTCGTCCAGCGGAGTACCATGAAGATCCTGGGGGCCCAGATCGTCGGACCCCAGGCGTCGGTCCTCATCCAGGAGATCGTGAACGTGATGTACACCCCAGACCAGAGCGCGTCCGTGGTGAACCGGGCCATGCACATACACCCTGCGCTGAGCGAGGTCGTCGAGCGCGCCTTCCTCTCCCTGGTCCCTCCCCGCGACTACCATCACATGCTGGGCCACCTCGGGCTCGAGACCGGCGAAGACTACCACCACCACGAGTAGCCCCGTCCGCGCGACGAGGGACGAGCCTCGGGCAAGGGCGCCACGCTCTTAAGCAGGAAGAGCGGAATCTCGGCGACCGTGATCCCCGCGCTCGGCGTCTTCAACTTCGGCGAGGCAGACACGGTGGTCACGTTCGTCAGCTCGGTGGCCATCATACTGGGCGCCCTCTTCGTGGTCATAGAACTGAGGGACAACAAGAGGATGGTCGCGGCCGCGACCGAGCAGGCGAAGGCCGCCACCCAGCAGGCAAAAGCGAGCACGGATCAGATGAGGCAGACGAACGAGATCGCCGACATGGACATGATCATGAGGCTGTACGAGTTCGCAAACACGAGGGACTTCCAGACGTCCTGGCTGACCGTGCTGAACTCGAACTTGGAGTCGTACGAGGAGTTCGAGAGCCTGAAAAAGGACGAGCAGGTCGCGTTCTTTCAGGTAGCATCGCTCTTCGAGTCGCTCGGGGTGCTCGCGAAGAAAGAGATCGTCTCTCTCTCGACCGTGGAAGACATGTTCCTCCCCGAGGTCGCCTGGAATTCGATGAAGCCGTTCTTGGAGGGCATAGCGAAGAGGTACGGGGGCGACGGGTACTCCTACTTCGAGAAGTTGAAGGACGACGTCGCCAGACTCCACCAGACGGCTTAGACGGAGTGCAGCAGTATGAACTACCTCCGCGGGTTATCGTCGTCTGCGTGGTCTGGCTGCTCCTGATAGTGGCGCTGGAGACCCTCGGGACCGCGGTAAACCCGAGCATGGAGAACCCTGTCACCCGGGCCGACGTAGACATGACGTGGGGGCTGGTCCTGCTGTGGGTGATGACCGGCGGAGGCGCCATGTACCTTCTGCGCGACCGGACGAGGTCTGCTCTCGCCAGGGTCGACTTGGGGCCGAGGACGAAGTTCTTCCTTCTTGCGACCGCTCTCGTCCTCGTCGAGGAAGCGGTGACGACGGGGATGACGAACCTCGCACCCGAGTTTGGCGTCAAGGTTGGACAGGCCTACATCACTGCCTCGGCAAACTACCTGTACGTGATCCTCCTTCACAGCGCCGTGGTGATCGTCCCGATGTTCGCTGCATGGGCGTTCCTGCTGGGGAGGTACAATTTCGACCAGAAGGCCGTGATGCTGATCTACGGCGTCACAGGGCTGCTCGCTGAGAGCGTTTCCTTCGGGCTCCAGAACATCCAGGACGGCGGCCTCTGGATAATGGTCTACGGGCTGATGGTCTATCTGCCGGCGTACTGTGTCACACCCATCGCCTGGTCACGCAGGCCCGGCGTCAAGGCTGTGCTGCTCGCCCTAGCCCTCCCCCTGCTCTTCGGGGCGATCGCGGCAATCTTTGTGCTCGTAGTCTTTCATCCGCCGGCAGTCGAGTTCGGCACCGGCGGCTGAGCCGAGCGCGGTCTTTCCGCTGGTCTGTCCCTACTGGTTCTCGCCGAGGATGCTGAAGAACGTCTCGACGGTCATGTAGGTTCCGTCCTTCGGGATCTGCTTGCTGCATTTCATAGGCTTGATGTATTTCGTCGGCGCCTCCAGCTTCAGGACGAGCATTTCGTCATCCACGGACTTGCCGGCCCTGCCGATGTACATGTCAAGCTCCTGAGGCGAGACGGAGAGTTCGTTGCCATACCCTCGGACTTCACTTGCCGGCACACGGGCCACGGTCAGAATCCCGCCCTCGACGTCTAGGACCCTCTGACCCCCAGTGACGTAGAGGAAGGCCCTGTCCCCAGGTTCGAGGTCCGACGGAAATTCGTCTACGAACAAGGCGATGATCGGCCTGTGGTGAAGGATCCTGTTGATCGTCTCGCCCTCGAGGGGCAGTATTATCCCGGTGACTCCGTTCTTTCCCATGCCCCGCACCTAGGACGCCGTGGTCATAGAGACACCGGTAGGCGCCGACCCGGCCGCGACGACGGAGTACTTCTGCTCGAACCTGTTCAACCGCCAGTAGGCCATGGATACGACCCACGATACCACGAAGAGACCGACGATCCCATAGCCGATGGCCTCAAAGTCTAGGCCCTGGACCCAGATCCAGAAACCACCCGTAAGGTTGAGTTCCGTCGAGAGGACCTGGAGGAGCTCGATCGAACCGACGACCCACGCGACCATCACCGAGATTATCGTCACAGTGAGATTGTAGTAGACCTTCCTCAGCGGATGGAGGAAGGCCCACCCGTAGGCGACCCTCATCAAGAGGCCGTCTGTGGTGTCTACGAGGACCATCCCGCATGTGAACATCAGGGGCAGGACCAGTATGTAGTACACCGGTATGCTGGTCGAGACTCCGACCCCGACGCTGATCGCGATAAGGGCGACCTCGGTGGCGGTGTCGAAGCCGAGGCCGAAGAGGACCCCGATCGGGTAGATCTGCCATGGCTTCTTGACGATCTTGAACAGGGGATGGAAGTAACGGTTCAGGAATCCGCGGTTCTCCATTAGCCTGTCGAGCTCCGCCTGGTCGGCCTTCCCTTCCTTCATCGTCTTGAAGATCCTGTAGACCCCGACCACGATTATCACGTTCACGAGGCCGATAATCCAGAGGAAGCCTCCCGATATCAGCGTGCCGAAGACGTTGCCCGCGGCCTGAAGCTCGGGCACGGTAGCGCTGACGGCGCGGGTGGCAAAGACGAGCGCTATTATGAGGCCGACGACTATGGTGGAATGTCCCAGGGAGAACCACGTCCCGACCGCAAGGGGACGCTTCTTCTCCTGCAGTAGCTTCCTCGTAGTGTTGTCTATGGCAGCGATGTGATCGGCGTCGACTCCGTGACGGAGGCCGAATACGTAGGAGACGAGTCCGAGCCCGGCAAGCACTATCGCAATGCGCCCTATGGCGAATGACATCAGGAACCCGAAGACCGTCACGGCGACGATTATGCCATAAAGAAGCACGATCCTGACCTTCTCCCCGCCGGAGAGGCCCATGGCCGAGTCGGAGTCTCGTCCCATATCTCGTCACTTTGGTCTGTCTTAGAAAAGAATTGTGGCGGAGGAGCCGTTAGGCTCCAACGCCCGGCCTTCCTAGTTCTGGAGCGCCTCCGCGGTGTTCGCCAGATAGCCCTGGTACGGGTGGCCTAGGTACGGGAAGCTGCCCAGGTACGAGACCGCGTTGGTGGTGCCGTCGTTCAGTGCCGAGACTGCGGCGTCGGGCACGAACTTGGGGGCCACGAGGCTCAGGACCGCGCCTCCGATGGCCTGCAGCTCTATCGCCGTGACGTTGTCGAAGACCCTGCGGCCGTTCGGGAAGCCCGAGGCGTCTCCTCCGAGGAGCCCGAGCCTGTTCGTCGCGTTGGCGGTGGGGTTGGTCGTCGTGATGGCAGGAGGGATGGCCACGTTCAGCCGGAGCTCGTCCGCCTGGACCGCGCCCGTGTAGTTCTGGAAGCCGGGGACCAGTCCGGTGGGTATGCCCGTCAGCAGGATTGCGACGATGTCAGCCCTTGTGGTGTTGGCCGCGGCGTAGGCCGCGAGGTTGGGGAAGACTCCAGGATAGAGGAATGGGATCAAGCCCTGGAGCTGTGGGGCGTTGTAGGAGGCCACGAACTGCGAGTCGCCGGCCGGGGACTGCTGGTTCCAGTAGTCCTTCTGGCTCAGAGGTATCATGACCTCGTTGATCAACGGGTTGCCGAGCCGCGACACCTGGTACCAAGCACCCGCCAGCTCCGCGATGGGCTGGTTGTACTGGTTGGTCTCTAGGACCCTCACCTGCTGTCTGGAGGCAGTGCTCCAGACGCCTATCGTGGCTGTGGGGTCTGCCACTCCGCTCGGGAGCTTGCCCGTGCTGGTCAGCTCGGTGATGGGAACCTGGATCGCGATCGAGTGGACGTTGAACCCGCTCGTGCCGTCGACGCCGGGGGCGTTCGGGAGAGTCGGGATGAGGTGGAGGCTCTCAACCGGCCTGAGCGTGCCGAGGTCGAAGATGGAACCGAGGTCGACGTAGAACCCGTCCGCCCTGGGTCCCGCAAAGACGGTCTCACCGCTCTTCAGGGTGTAGACGGTGTTGGGGAAGATCGCGGTGTCGTAGTTGGGTGTCGAGCGGGGCCCGATGTCAGGAGGCGGGACGAGCAGCCCCGTGGCGAGCACAGTGTTGGCCGTCTCGGCCGGGTTGCGTCTTGGCCCGATCACCTTGATCACGCTGTAGGTCTGCTGGACGTTCAGGTTGGTGAAGCTGTTAGTGCTGGAGTTGTATGAGACCTGACCAGTGTTGTAGAGGAAGGTCGCGCCGCTGCCGACGTTCGTCTGGAAGCGGAACTGGTAGGTGACCTCCTCGATGCCGTCCCCGTTGTTGTCGATCATTATCTCGTAGAGGACGCTCGGGTCGAACCGGTAGAAGTTGGGTCCCGCGGCTGCACCCTGGAGAGGGATGAAGTTCGAGATCAGGGTCACTGTCGAGGGCTTGTCTGGGCTGACGAACGCGTAGACGTCGGTGTTGTCAGCGGCGGGGTCGGAGGATATGCCGGGGGCTTCTCTGTGGGAGGTCATCTCAGTCGAACCTCGCTAGAACCGCGCTCCTCAGCTTCGAGGCGAGGGCTGCGTCCTGTACCTTGATCGACTGGAGGCCGCTGTAGCTGCTCACCACGTCCCCCTTGATGACGAGCACGGTGGTTCCTGCGGCGTTCTCGGCGGTCGCACCCGCGGCTGCCGTAGCTGCCGTCGGACTGGCCGGGGCGTTCTGCACCGGACTTGCCTGGGCCCCCACGGAGAGGTTCCCAAGATACGGAGCCGCGGCGAGCGCCGCCGTGGCAGCCATCGCACCTTTGATGGCATCTCTTCTGGACAGATAAATAGACATGGACCAAAAAGACCGTATAACCGTCTTTATAGTTAGGCCGAGATTACACCCAAATCCCGCCCAAATTCACTTCCTGGCTAGATAGTTGCAATATTTGCGGAGAACTGCCGCCAGAAGTGCGCGTCCTGGAACAGAACCCGGCCGCACCCGGTGCCCAAGGTTTATTGAGCATCGAAGGAGACCAAGATTCATGGAGAGCGAACCGGATTCGCTGATCGACCGAGCCGAGGTCGCGGACACTGTGACCAGGCTGTTCATCAACACGGACGAGAGGAACTGGGAGGGCGTCGCCGACTGCTTCGCCCCCAAGGTGCTCTTCGACATGTCGTCACTGTCGGGGGCCAAGCCCTCCAGGGTGAGCCCTAGGAAGATCGTCGACCAGTGGGAGTCCGGCCTGAAGGGTCTCACCGCGGTTCATCACCAGATAGGGAACATGCTCGTCAGTGTCGAGGGTGGAGAGGCGAGCGCGTTCTGCTACGCCACGGCCACGCACTACTTCCCGAACCCCACCGGCAACGAGACGAGGACGTTCGTGGGGACCTACGACATCCACCTGGGCAAGGAGGGGGGTGGTTGGAAGGTAGACATGTTCAGGTTCAACCTCAAGTTCACCGAGGGGAACGCGCTCCTATCCGAGCTGGCAAGGAAGCAGTCCCGCAGGTAGCGGACGCCGCGTCAGGCCGGACCGGGAGTCTCTGACACAGGTGCGTCTGCCGTCCCCCTTACGAGAATCACCTCTCCAGGGACGACCCACATGCTCCTGTACATCGAGAGCGCCTTGAAGGCGCCGTACTTCTTCGAGACCCTGCCAAAGTCGGTCCTCGCGAAGCCCTGGCCAGCGAAGAGGGCGTTCGACTCTAAGTTGTCCTCCCCCACGCTCGCATAGACCTCTTTGGCCCCCGCCCGTGCGAAGTACGCAAGCGAGTCGTTCACGAGGCGGCCGCCGATTCCCCGTCCCCGCAGGTTCGGGACCACCGCGATGTAGTAGACGTACCCCGCCGCCTCGCCGAGCGGCTTCAGCATTGCGAGGCCGGCCGCCTCCTCACCCAGCATCGCCACCCTGACGGTCTCCACCTCGCCCATAATCCTCTTGGCGTGCCTAAGGTAGATCCCCGTGAAGCTCGCCTCGAGGATGGGCACCAACGATTCCCTCTCGCTTGGGGGCACGTCCCTGAGCGAGATCCCTGGCGCTTCTGGGCTCAGACTCGAAACACCTTGGCCGCGTTCCTCCAGAGGATCTTCGGCTTGTCGTCGGCATCGATTCGGAGCTTATCCAGCAGGGCGAGCGCGAGAGCGGGCGTCGATACGGGGTAGTCCGTCCCGAAGATCACCTTCTCGGCTCCCCCTGCGAAGTAGATGGCTCGCGTGACCTGCTCGGCCACCGATTCGAGGTATCCGGTCTCGTACTTTGATCCGCTCACCACCAGCCCGGAGATGTCAGCGTAGAAGTTCGGGTGTTTGTAGATCAGCTCCCCGACGTCCGCGATCCATGGGTTGCCGAAGTGGCACGCGACCAACTTCAGGCCGGCCCGTTCGTTCGCGAGTCTATCGAGCGTAAGAGGGTGGGAGTGCTCGAGGCTACCGTCTTGGCTCGCCGTGTCTCCGGTATGGAACATAACGGGCAGGTCCTCCGACTCTGCATAGTCGTAGAGCCGGTCGTAGGCGGGGTCGTCCGCGAAGACCTTGAGGTAGCCCAGCCGGATCTTGAATCCCTTCACCGCCTCTTTGTTCCGTCTTGCGAGGTCCACCGCGTCCACCACGCTGGAAGACGAGTGCTCGACGGTCAGAATCGGAGAGAGGAGGCCACCGCTCCTCCCGCAGAGATCCAGGATACGTTCGTTGGGGAGAGGGGCTCCGCCCTTGATCGGGGGGCTCAACAGAAGGCCACCGGTGATGCCGTTCTCCCGCATAAGGCGAAGCAGCTCTTCGAGGTTGTACTCCAGGCCGTTGACCTTAGCGTATGGGATGAGCTCGTCGCGCGAATCCTCCGAGAGGTGCACGTGGGCGTCGAAGATCCGGGACAACCTAGCAAAGTCCCCCTAGATTTATGATAAACCTTTGCCTCGCTCGCCTGGTTCCGCGGCGACAGGGGCATTTGGCCTGATACGGTATCTTCTCCAGAGCATCCTGAAGAAGAGGACCATCGCAAGGTCACCGACGAGCGCGGCGGGGACGGTTATCGTCGCGATCAGCCCGATGGCCGCAATCGGGATGATCAATCCGAAGGAGAGGGCGATGACCTGGGGCTCGTTGTTGGAGGAGCCGGCAACCCGTAGGACGTATACGAGGAAGAGGCCCTGCGTTAGTATGACGAGGAGTAGGACCACGAGAGCGGGTGCGCCTTCTGACATCCCGACGCCGCTGACGAGCAGTGTGGACGGATAGAAGATGATCCCCAGTATCGCCATCCTCCTGGGAGAGGCCCGCGGCGAGTCGGTCCTGGCGAGCGGGACATCCGAAGGCGCCCTCCGAGCCAACCAGACGAGGAACGCGATGGCCGCGAGGCTCGCGACGAAGACCGGATCTCCCATCCAGAAGTGCTCGCCGAGGATTATGAGCAGCATGAGCGATGCGATGTCGGCCACGAGTATCACGACGACCGCCTTGATGCCTCTCTTCGAGAGCAGGCTCCTCCCCCTGGTTGACGGCAGGGCGAGCCCGAGGACGAGTATCGGGATAGAGATGCTGAAGAGCATATGGACCGGGATGATGGTGGCCGACCAGATCCAGTTGACGCCCGCCCAGTGCCCGAAGTACCCGAGCTGTCCCACCGGAGCGGCCTTCGGGTCGAATAGGGTACTGAGCGCGACCCCTTCCTCAAGTATCCCGTAGGCCGCCCCGAGGAGCAGGACCGACGCCCAGCCCTTATTCCACCTGATCATGGCCTCACGGATGAGGAGGACGCCGGGGCCGTACAAACCGAAGTTCGCGGTGAGCTGGAAGATGAACTGCGCCGGGTTGAGGACGATCGCGTAGAGGGGGCTCGAGCTGGAGAGGTATTCCGGGATTCCCGGTGTGAGCAAGAGCAGGCAGAGGATCGGGTGGCGTCTCAGGAACGAGAACGCCCTCTGGAGGGGACCTGCGCGTGGTAACTGGGCACCGGGTGCCTGTCGGACCTGTTCGAGCGGATGCGAATCTTCCGGAGGGAGAGACTCAGCCATGAGGAAACCGCGCCCTGAGGGTCGATGAGCCTTTTCCCAGATCGGAGGAGGTGATGCCGAGGTGCGGTCGCTGTTCCAAGTCAACCTTAAATCTCCTGAGATAGATTAAACTGGCGATTGGCCGAGCAGCAGCTCCAGACCGAGGACTGGATCCTCTTCGCTAGCACCGTCCTTGGCGCCCTTGGGATGGTGGCGTCGGGGAACCTGATGTACTACTACGGCTGACCGTCCGCGCGCAGTGTGGCCGCTGTCATGATGGCGTGCTGACTGACGCTCGAGGATCTCCTGCTGGATCGCGCCTTGTATGGGCTTCCTTCCCTTCGATTGCGACTGTAGGGTGCGAGATCTCTGGTTGGTCGATGAATGGGGCGCCCGACGGGTTTAGCTATCCGGCGGCCAACGGGTTACCTAGCGGCGACTGCGATCTTTGCAGGCTTTTCTTGCGCGGCGTTTCTGCCGGCGATGCGACCGAAGGCGAAGCATTCGCCGACATTTCCACCCGCATTGTAGTTGAAGGCGTAGATGGAGCCGAGCTCGCCGGCCGAATAGAGCCGCGGTATGGGCTTGCCGTCGATGCCGATCACCTGAGCGTCCTTGTTGCGCCGGGGCCCGCCTTGGGTGTTGACGAAGCTCGGCGTCAGTTCCATGGCATAGTATGGTGGCTTCTGTATCGCCGCGATCCTGTCGGGACGCCGGCCGTAATCGACGTCCGTGCCATCTTTTGCGAATGAGTTGTAGCGCGCAACCGTGGCCTCAAGCGCATCCGGTGGAATGTTGATCAGGGCAGCGAGACCGCGCACCGTGTCGGCCCTCTCGATCCAGCCCTTGGCCACTTCCCGAAGGTTGTCCTCGCTCCAGTCGTAGAGATTGCCATGGCTGACATCCCAGCAGGCGAACGACTCGCCGATGGAACCGGCCTTGCGGAAGCTCTCGTCGAAGACCAGGTGAATGGGGACCGGCGCAGGCTGTTGCATCCACATCCCGTGGTAGTTGATCTTTCCGTGCCTATCTGCTCCCATGCACGCCTCGCCTTCGGCCATGAAGCGCGTGCCGTCACCGGCCACGAATATGTAGCTGTTGACGTGCGCAAGGTTGATCCATCGGGAGACCTGAATCTCCGGCGCCTTGAAGAAGAATTCCGGGGCAGCCATGCTGGCCATGTGCCAAAGGTCGGCGCTGACCTCGAGGCCCATGCGGATGCCGTCGCCAGTGTTGTAAGGCGTCCCTGCCGGGTAGATGCGTGGGACTCCTGCCAGATAGGTGTGGATCATCGTCGGGTTGTTCTCAAAGCCGCCGCACGTGAGCACGACCGCGCGGTTCGCCCTGACGGCGATGCGCTTTCCCCGCTGGTTCGCGAGGACCCCGATGACGTCGCCGTTGCTCTTCACGAGGCTCACCGCCGCCGTCTCGTACAATGCCCGAATCTTGCGCGCCGCCAGGGCAGGTTCGGTTACGCCCTTCCACAGGCGCTCCCCGCCGAGCGGGGAGTTCTTCTGCCTGAGAGAGAAGGAGGTCTCACCGCTCTGTGCGGCCTTGGAGTCGCTGTGCACCAGCATCTGCACGCAGTCTGAGCCGGCTAGTTCTGGGAATTCGGCGGGACCGACCACGACCGGCCTCATGCCGAGGTTCTCCAGATACGCCCGGTTGGCATGCATCTCGGTCGCCCACACTTGGACCATCTCGTCGGAGATGTTGTCCATGTAGGGGCCGGTCAGGGCCTTGAAGTAGGTCTTGGCCTTCTCGATGTCATTGGGCCAGAAGAGGATCTGGGCGTCGACCCGGCTGTTGCCGCCCTTGTCCTCCTCAGGCGCCTTCTCCAGGATAAGCACTTTTGCTCCAGCATCGTGGGCGGCGATCGCAGCCGCGCTGCCGGCGAAGCCGTAGCCGACGACGACCACGTCAGCCTCTTCATCCCATTTGCTCGACAGTGTCATCGGCTCTCGATAGCCGGCATCAGGCATCTTGGAGCCTGCAGTGTCAACTTTCTTCTGACCTCTCCCAATCGCCTGGTTCTTTGCCGTCGCATCGGCGGCCCTCTGCTTCTGGGATTGCTGTGACATGTTCTCTTGTTTCTTAGCGAGCCTAGGATATTACCGTCTACGGGTAGATTGTTAGGGGGTGCGCATATGCGGGAAGGATGATGGTGTCGAACCGAGCCTTCGGCAAAGGACAACCTTGCGCATGCTGTCAAACCACCGACCCATTAATGCACCCGTTCGCCCCTTCGGTTAGTGGAGTGCAGACGGGGATCGCGCTTTACCCCGGCGCCGCCCCGAATAGGCCAACCCGGGGTCGGTGTCCTTGTGGGAGAACGAGAATTATTGGTAAGAAGGCGCCGGGAGTGGGATTTGAACCCACGACCCCACTAAAGGAGACAGGCTCACTAGCTTGAAAGCTTCCAGGCTTACGCACCTGCTGAACTGCGCCCTCCCAGGCTAGGCGACCCCGGCAGGAGCCCCCCTGACAGCCTCGGCTTAAATGTCTGGGGGGTATGATGGTTACGGTCGTCCCGTTCGCGGCGGTCGAAGACGAAACGGAGAGAACCTCACTCGGTTGTACCTGGTCTTCACGATAAAGGCCCGGACGCGTCTGGAAAGTTTCTACGGTCTCAGCTTCTTCAGCAGCTGTCCCGCCCTCTCGTCGTTCCCCAAGTTGTCCCGGGGTTCAATCGTCAGCGACCTCTAGGACGATGTCGATTCTGTCGTCAGTCTCAGTGAGTCGCCCGCAGTTGAATTGCCTACACTGGGTAGGTCTCCTCTCCCGTTCGATCATGCAGCCGGATTGAGGATTGTAATATTGACACCACTCAGGGTCTATGCCCTTTGCAAGGAGAGCGCCCCATTCCGCTTCGTGACCACGCAGGTGGACTTCCAACGGGTCAAACAGCGGCTCCACGCCGTACTCCTCGGGGTGATCATGGAAGCCTCGCGCCCATTCCTCGAACCAAGAAGACTTGTCGCTGTTGCCGTGTTCGTCTGTGGCGTAGATCCTGCAGCAGGAGTGCGTCGGACAGTCTCTGCACGTCTTCGCGTTTCCGTACTCCACGAGCGTTATGGCCGGTGCACTCTGTTGTCGCGAGACGCTCAGGTTGTTTCGCCCGCAGTCATGGTGCGATGAAAGGGTGCCACTTTCTTCGATCGTTCTCCCATCCCTCACGTTATATGAGTTCCTCGCCAGCTCGGCTCGTCTCCGGGAGTTCATGGCTCCTGGGTCGCCGGCATGGCTGCGCACGAGCGAGCGCACGGCTGCGGACCTGAACTCAGAATCCTTCGGGGATATCGTCGTCTTCCGACTCGGCAGACTCCTTGTGCTCCGCCGCCTTTTTCCACATCTTCGGATAGGTCCCCTGATCCATCACGACTCTCTTCACGGGGAAGGCGATCCCTTTCTTTGTTACCATTATCTCGTCCGTGCTCATCTTCGCCTCGGCGATCGCGACGAGCTCACCCTTGGCGGACAGCAGAACGACCGTCTCGCCCTTAGTGATCCCAGGGGAGATGGAGAGTATCCCGGGCACTGCGAGCATGGCCCCGTGACAGATGGCGTCCACCGCGGCGTCCTTGATCACGACTTTCTTGACCCCGGTGATCGTGTTCTCGACCGGCATGACGAGCGACCGTATCCTCGTCTCGTCGCCCTCCTTCATCCTGCAGACCGCGTCATAGAGGTCGTGGAGGGTGACGAGGCCCTTCTCCTCCGTCAGGGGGCCGACCTTGGTGCGACGGAGCTCGACCATGGTCGCTCCCACTGCGAGCACCTCCCCCATGTCGTAGATCAGCTTCCTGATGTAAGTCCCGGACTGGCAGACGACCCGTACTAGGAAGAGGTTTCCCTGCTGCTCGAGTATCTCCATCTCGTGGATCCTCCTGCTCCGGACCTGGCGCTTAACGGAGGAGCGCTGGGGAGGCTTCTGGAAGATCTCGTCCGTGAACTCCTTGACGATGCGGTCGACCTCGGCGCGGGGCACGGAGGAGTGGATCCTCATCACGGCCACGTACTCCTTCGGGAAGAGCAGGAGCAGCGAAAGGGCTTTGGTGGCGTGGCCGAGCCCTATCGGTAGGACTCCCGAGACACCCGGGTCGAGCGTCCCGCTGTGCCCGGCCTTCTCAATCCCCATCATCCTCCTCACCCACGCGACGACCTCGTGGCTGGTAGGGCCCCTCGTCTTGTCCAGGGGGATCAGTCCGTAGTTGAGGTAGAGCGAGATTGGCCTCTTCGAGGGTTCGAAGCCGTGGCTGCTGTCCGTCGACTCCTCTGCTACCGTGATCATTTCCTGCGATGTCAAGAGCGTATCGCTGCGATGTAGTCCATGATCTCTTTGGCGACCTTGTCCGCGGCGATCCCGTCTGTCCCGACGACGAGCTGGAACGGCGATAGGTCCCTTCCGAACTCGATCCCGTAGAGGTTCTTGTACAGCGAGTAGTTCTCCTCGTCCCTCTTGGCAATGATCCTGAGCGACTCCTCCGGCGTGGACGAGTCCCTCTTGGCCATCCTCACGGACCGGCTCTCCGGGTTGCCGGACAGCCAGACCTTGATCCCCTTCTTCGTCAGCCAGGGTACCGTGTAGCTGGTGATCACTACGTTGCCCTTCTCGACCTTCTTCAGAAGGCGGGCGTCGACCTCCTTGTCGAACTTGGAAGAGCCCTTCCTCTTCTCGAGGAACTGCATCCCCTCGGCGGTGTCCCACCAGTCGTCCCCCGAGGCGCGGTAGCCCTGTTCCAGGGCGATCTCCTTGAGTATGTCCCCGCCGCCGACCAGGGGCACGTTCAGCTTCGACGCGATCGTCTTGGCGACGGTCGTCTTACCCACGGCGGGCATTCCGCACATTATGATGGCGTCCAAGACCCATCACGTCGGCGAGGTGCCGAGGAGCTTGCTGAGCAGCGTGCCGAACGTCAGCGAGGAGAGAAAATACCACCAGATCAGGACCATCGTCCCGGTGCCCGAGACGATGAACGGGATTGGCAGGGGCGAGTGGGCCACGACGGTGCTTAGTCCGCCCAGCTCTCCGGCCATGAAGTAGTAGACGAGGATGAACGGGACCCAGGTGACGATCAGGACCTTGAAGCGGCCGGTCGAGGCCTTCAGTTTCATCTGATCCATCTGGGGCTTCAGCTTCTTCAGCTTGTCCTCCTTCGCCTTGTCCTTCTTCTGTATCGCCTGCCTCAGTTCCTTGTCGAAGGCGGACGTCTCGGCCCTGAGCCTCTTCTCCTTCTTCAGGTCTACGAGCAGCCTGGTGGCGATGTTGGATGCGAAGCCCAGCCCGATCGCGGTGAGAGTGACTATCAGGGTGGTCTCGGGGATGCCGATGCCCAGGCTCATGCCGTCGCGCTCCCCACGATCTTGCGTATCTGTTCCGCCGCTTCATCGGCTTTCCCTTCCTGGTTCCGGATGAATGAAATCGGGGCGCCGCTCACGAGCGAGGCGGCCGAGAGGAAGGTCCTCGCGAGCGTCAGTTCCGCTGAGACCTCGGCTTCGGTGACCTTGTCCCTGTAACGAGTCTTGTCGTTCTCCCTCCTCGACACGACCTCCGCCGCATCGGCCTCGATTAGCAGGAGGTGGGTGGGCTTCAGCGACTGGATCACGGCCAGCGGGAGGCCAGGCCAGAACCCCTCGGGGGTCCTGATGAAGAGGTGTGTGTCGACGAAGACGACCTTTCCTCTGCCGCGGCTGATCTTCCTGGCCGCGATCGTCTGGAGCCGCTTCTGCTTCTCGACCGGGAGCTTCCTCATCTCGTCCCTGTGCTTGACCCAGTGCAGCTCCTTGGCCGCGTCGAACATTGCAGTCCCGAAGACGGCCAGAGAGGCGCCCTTGATGGAGTCGACCGACTTTTGCACGACGGTGCTCTTCCCGACACCCGCGATCCCGACGACGACTATGCGGAGACCCATGGGCATCAGGTCTGTCCTAGGACTCCAGCCAGCCTCGGCGAGAACTCCTCCAGCTGCTCCTTGACGAGCATCTGGTAGTACTGGAGTATGATGTCAACCATGAGCAGGAGGCCTATGCCGGTGCCGAAGACCCCGAAGCAGTCCGAGATCGACGCGACGAGGCCGATGATCAGGCCCCCGATTATAGTGATCGGCGGGATGTAGCGGTTGAGCACCTGTTCCAGTGAAAGTCCGGAACGCCTGAATCCGGGCACCTGGACGTCTGCGTTCATCAGGTTCTTCGCGACGGCTCTCGACGAAAGGCCGCCTATCTCGACCCAGATCCGGGCGAAGAGGACTGCGAAGCATACCAGGAAGGCGATGAAGATCACCGCTCTCAGAGGGTCGGCGGCGGTGGCGGCGAGGCCCTGGGGCGGCGAGATGTAGTAGATGATGCCTCCCGTCGGGTTGCCGCTAGAGTCGTAGCCCGATACCAGGTAGTGGACCCATGATGCGTTACCCGCGTCGTTGTAGACGAGGCGCGCCACGAAGGCCACGTTCGCGGTGAGCGCGGAGACCAGGATCACCGGGATGTTGGAGACGTAGAGCAGCTTGATGGGGTAGACGCCCTGGAACCCCTTGAACTTGACTGAGGTGATCGGGACCTCCACCCTCATCCCCTCGATGTAGATGATGAACAGTATCACCGCGATGCTTAGCATGAATGTGACCAGGTCAGGGTATTGGTTCGGTCGGAGCACGATGCTCCCCAGGTTGTGGTTGAACGCCGCGCTGATGAACGCCGGAACGAAACCGAAGATGACAGTCGGTCCTCCGGTCGTGTTGGTCGTGCTGACCAGCTGAGGCGAGAACGTGTACCACATGAACGTCTGCGCGACGCCGCCGAGGATGAAGAGGCTGATCCCGCTGCCTATGCCCCAGCCCTTCTGGATCATCTCGTCGAGCAGGAGGACCACTATGCTCGCAAGGAAGAGCTGGAAGAAGATGACGATGGCTTGGTTGGACCCGAGGGCGCCCAGGGCCCCTCCGAGGATGTACGCGCCGGCCTCGACCGCGATCACTACGAACGTGAGTATCTTGGTTGATGAGCCGAAGATCGCCCTGTCGTCGGGATTGCCGAGGTCGAGCTTGAGCAGATCGCTCCCCTGCAGCAGCTGGAGAATCAGCCCGGCCGTCACGATGGGGCCGATCCCGAGCTCCATTAGGGTCCCTTGGCTGGAGGCGAAGATTATCCTGAGGAACGCGAACTGGTCGGTCTTGTTGCCATAGTCGTAGAGAGGGGTGATCGCCATCACCAGGTAGAGGACCAGGGCGAGGCCGGTCCAGATGAACTTCTCAGAGAGGCCGGGCTTCTGCTTCGGCTTCGGAACCTCGGGTAGAATCGTCGCCGCGCTCTTGACGAAATCTCTCATAGAAGCCAAAGAAGCAAACTCCGGTCTAGGCTACTATCTTACCACCGGCTTCTTCAAGCTTTGTCTTTGCTCTCTCTGTGAACAGGTCGACCTTCACGTTGAAGGCCCGCTTCACACTGCCAGAGCCCAGTAGCTTCTCGACACCCATGGCCGCTAGGTCCAGGGAGATGGGGCTCTCCGTACCCTGCTCGGCAATCGCCTCGAGGTCGCCCACGTTCAGCCACTTTGCGACCTTGCGGGCGCCGGGGACAAAGAACGGGTCTCTCCCGAAGTGGTCAGGGTCGTTGATGTTCAGCCACGACCACTTGTGCTTGTGGAGTCCGGCGTTCCCGTGCCCACCCTGCTTTCCAGAGTGCCTGTGCTGACCTATCTGACCGTAACCCATCGTCCTCGATCCCCTCATCCTCCTCATCTTGCGAAGTCTGGTCGGCATCGCCTACATCATCCTCCGGACAAGGTCGGGCAGGGTGGGGTTCTCTCCGAGGATTCCTCCTTCCCTGAACTGCCGCCTCGAGGAGCGCTTGAATCCACCACGGGGTGGTGAGAGCCCGAAGTACGGCTTCAGCCCGGGGACCGAGGACAGGATTGAAGCGCCCTTGATCATCTTGGAGGCGAGGTCTGAGTGGTCCTTGTATCCCATCAGTTTGAGCGACTCCTCGTCGAGGGTCTTGGAGTTGCTGACGCGTCCCCTGGTCTTGAGGAGCGACTCCAGCATCTGAGCGTCGACCTCGCTCCACGCGATGTAGTCCTTGCAGAGGTGAAGCGCCCCCACCGTCGAGGGGTCGTCCACGACTACCGTCGCGGCGAAGCGCTTCCCGATGCCCAGTTCGATGAGGGTGGTGCGGACCTCCGCCCGTGTGTTTATCAGGCCGTGAAGGTTCACTACGATAAGGCTAGTCATTTTTTCATTCACTCACACATTCAATCCTCTGGACTTTGAGAACGCGTCGTAGACTGCGTTCGCGAGGGACGAAAGCGTGTCGGTGGAGCCGAAGGTCCTAGCCCATACGTCCTTTATCCCTGCGAGCGCCAGCAGGTTCGCGAGAGCGGGCCCTGCGACTGTCCCGAGAGACCTCGGGGCGGGCAGGAGCTCGACGCGCACGCTCCCCGCCTTCCCGACTATCCTGTATGGGACCGAGTGCTTCGTTCCGCACCTGCACTCCCAGCTCCCGCATCCAATCTGGACGGGAATCACGTTCAAGAGGGCATCGTTCGTCGCCTTGTCGATCGCCGACTTCATCTGCGCGGCCTTGCCCTTGCCGACTCCGAAGAAACCGTTACCGTTCCCGACGGCCACGACCGCCCCAAACCGGGTGAGTTCACCCGCGTCGGTCTGCTTCTGGACGATGCCGACACTGACGACCTCGGACTTGAGGTCTGGTACCAGCGTCTTGACGATCTCGGGCTCCCTCAGCTTAAGACCCAGCTGGAATATCTCGTCCAGCGAGGTCATCTTGCCCTCTTGGACCATCTTGCCGAGCTTGGTGCGCGGGACCCAGGGTGCCTCTTCTCTGTCGTCTCGCCTTCTACGGTCCGACATTACTTGGCCCCCACTATCGCATCTTTGGTGCGAGTGTAGTTCTTAGCGTAATCTTCAGGCCGGAACCCCTTCTTGAGCAGCCCGGAGAACCGCTTGTCGTATGCCTCCTTGTCCTTGGCCAGCTCCGTAGCGTACTTGGCGATGTTCTCTCCCTTCAGCCTGTCCTCGGAGGGCATCGCCTCCTCGGAGAATGGTATCTGGACGCCGCCGTCGATGACTCCCTTCACGAACGCCGAGATCCTCGAACCCTTGACGAACGGCGCCACGCCGTTGTAGAGGAAGGCGCTCTCCACCCCCTTGGACTTTGCGTTCCGTCCAGCCCAGAGGCCGAGCAGGTAGCAAGCCGGGAGCGACTTTAGCGACCCCGTCCATCCGAGCTTTCTTAGAGCGTGAGAGTGCGCCGACGCGAGCACCAGGTCGCCCGTGACGGTCGGGCTGAGGAACTGGGCGGACACGTTCTTGTTGGATACCCTTACCGCGAGCAGCGTACCCCTGGATGAGATTGCCTTCCTTCGGGCGCCGTAGTTCGTGGCGCCGCTCCTCCGCCTGCGGTACATCGGGACGTAATCTCCCATCTCTATCGCCGTGTCTCCTTCATTATCTCGTACAGGTGCTTGACTCCCCTGACCTGGCCGCCCTTGACCTGCCTGTAGAGCTTCCGGTACTGGTCCTTGGATATCTCGTTCCTGTCGCGGGCGACCTTGAGCCTCCACCTGAGTGCCCTGACCTTCATGACCCAGACAGTCTTCCGCGCCGTCCTCGCGGTCTTGGTGCCCCTCATAGAGCCTTGTCCGCGTGACTTGCCCTTCTTGTGCTTCGTCCGGGTCCTCCCTCTGGAGATGCCCTGGACCGGCGCTACCTTGATCCCGCCCATGCCGGCGAGACCGCGGATGGTGCTCCTGGTAATCGCGTCCTGGATGAGGTCCTGCGCCTCCGGGTCGAATATAATCCGGTCCTTGCCGACGCCGAGGACATCGGCCGCGAGCCTTCTCTTACTTCTTAGGTTCAATTATTCTCAACCTTTGTGGGTTCAGGACCCTGAGTCCCAGCTCGGATGCCCTCTTCAGGATCTCCACCCGCTTCCTCCCGCCTACGGTGCGGCCTATCCTGACGACGTCCTTCTCCGGGACGACCTTCATCAAGTCGTGCGTGTTGTATACCAGAACCTCGGTGTGACCGCTCGAATGGTAGCCCCTTACCTCGTGCGGGCCCCTGTAGCCAACCTTGACCCTCTTGGGATAGCCCTTGAACGACTTTCTGATCTTATTGTCCATCCCCTTCGGCTTCCTCCACTCCGGATGGATGCGGACGTACCGCCAGCTCTCTGGTCTCAAGAACACCGGCCTATGCTCCGCTATGGTTCTCCTGACCTCGAGGAGCTTCTCGAGTTTGGGGGCCTCTGTGTCCATCTTTTTTGCGGATTTCTTGGGCATTTTTTACCAGCCTTTCTTCTTCTCGTAGACGTAGACGCCATCCAAGAAGATCCTTTGGTCCTTGCGCTTGATCTTGGTGGCCTGTTCTAGATTAGCAGAAGTCTGTCCAACGTCCTCGAGCGAGACACCCTTAATAATAATATCGTCCCCGTCTATGGTCACCTTGCAGTCACCGACGATCTTGGTGACCCGGGCGGAGCGCTCTCCCATGAAGTTCTCGACCACCACGGTGTTCCCCTTCACCTTGACCGTGACAGGGAAGTGGGCGAAGACGACCTTCATCTTGTAGAGGTAGCCCTCGGTCACGCCCGTGACCATGTTCCTCACGAGCGACGAGACTGTGTTGGATGAGACCACGTCCTTCTTCTTTCCCGAGAACGAGGTGATCTGAACTTTGCCCGAATCGAGACCGATGTTGACGTGAATCTTGTTGAAGTTCTTCTTCACGGTCCCGAGTGGTCCCTTCACCGAGAGGACTCTCCCGTCGACCGAGGCGGTCACGCCCTTGATCAGGTCCACAGCGTGGACCGCGGGACCCTTAGTAGACGTAGCCAAGCAATCTCCCTCCAACGTTCTTCTCTTGTGCCTCTGTGTGCGACAGGACTCCTTCGGGCGTCGAGACGATAAGCATCCCAACCCCGACGGCCGGCAGGTAGCGGCTCTCCCACTTGGTGTAGTCCTTCGCCTTGATGGGGTACCGCGGGATTATCGCTCCGCACTTGTTGATGCGCCCCAGCAGCTGGACCCTCAGCTTCCCGGAGACGCCGTCGTCGACGAACTCGAACTCTCCGATGTACCGCTTCTTCTGGAGGACGCGCATGACCTCGCTCGCCAGGTTCGAGGCCGGGATTATCACGGCCTCCTTCTTCCTCCGCATCTCGGCGTTCTGGAGCGAGGCGAAGAGGTTTGCGAGTATGTTGGTGACTGTCAATTAACCATCTCTCCTAGTCGTATTTCCTGAAGCCGAGCTTCTCAGCGACCTCGCGGAAGCACTGCCTGCAAAGGATCAGGTCGTAGCTCCGTATGACCGCGCCGTACTGGCCGCAGCGCCTGCAGTATCGCGTCGACTTGCCGTACTTTCTGACCTTAGGATGTCGTTCCTTCACAGCAAGGTCACCCCGAACTGATTCTTGAAGTACTCAATCGCTTCCATCTTGCTTACCACGTGGCCTTTCCCGATGCGCCCGGGCTTGTGCAGCCTTCTCGAGACCCTTCCGCCCGGCCTCTCGAGCAGGACCGAGACGTTCATCCCCCAGATACCTATCTCCGGGTCGTACCTGATTCCCGGGATCTCTATGTGCTCCTTGAGACCGAAGGAGACGCTTCCCCTATCGTCGAAGCTCGATTCGGATATCTTCTTCTCGCGGGCTGCCAGGAGACGGGCGATCAGCTCGTTAGTCCCCGCGCCCCTAATCGTGACGACCAGCCCTATGGGCTCGCCCTTGTGAATCCCGAACTCCCTAATTGACTTCTTGGACTTGCGCGAGTTCGGCTTCTGCCCCGTGATCAGCTCCAGGACTTTTCTGGCGCGCTCCACGGCCTCCCCCGACTTGCCAACGCCGATGTTAACCACTATCTTGCCCACCGTAATCTCTCGCATAGGGCTGGCCACGGTCTCAGTCTGACTCATTCTACTCTTGCACCTCTATCGCCGGGGTCTCGGTCCCGACGGGGAAGATCAGCCGGGCAGGGAGCTCTGTCTCTCCCGCAGGGAGTGATATCGTGACCATCTTCTCCCTCGAGACGGTGCCCTTCTTGACGTCGGAGATCTTGCCGACCAGGCCTGCCCTCTCGCCCGAGAGGATCAGACCGAGCGACCCTTTGCTCAGCTTGACGCTTGAGACGACGCTCTGCTCCGGGACCTTCATCAGGACAGCGTCCCCTGGAGAGAGAGCCAGGGCGTCGTTGAGCATCGACCGGCCGTCGTGGAATCCATACTGAATGCGACCGCCTGAAGTCTTGGACTTCGAGCTGATCCTGCAGAGTTTCAGGTTCGACTGGTCCTTCCCGACCTTGCGGGCCTTGAGGCCGTCGGACGAAGGGATGAGCCTGAACGAAACCCCCTCCTTGGGCACCGTTATCACGTTGAAGAGGCCGACTGGGAACGAGGCGTTCTTGCGTGCAACCCCGTCGACGAGCACCTGCGAGTGCGAGAGGACGTTGTCAATCTCCCTCTTGTTCTGGACCAGGTGAAGAAGGTCACGGATGGCCACGCCCAGCGAATACGAGCGCTCGATCGAGTACGGACCCGGTGAGGGCCTGATGATGAAGCGGCTGGATTTCCTCTCTATGTCCCACGAGCGCGGGGCGCTCAGGCGCTTGAGACTCTTACTACCGCTCTTCTTTGCCATTCAGACTCTACTCTCCCTGTATCCTGCGCTTCCTGAGCTTGTCGTCGAGATCCACACTGGTGACTACTACCTTCGAGGCGTCTATCGGGGCGAGAGCGGTCCCTCCCGCAATCTTCTCCCGGTTGACCCCTTCCACGAAGAGCTTCCCCTTCTGGCCGTCCACGCGAGAGACCTTCCCTTCGATGCCCTTGAAACCTCCCCGTACTATCTTGACCGAGTCGCCTTTCCTTGGCCTGATGGTCTTCTTCTTGTACTTGAGCTTCAATTCTTCAGATAACGGAGAGCCAAATTTCACTTCATAATCACCTATACAACTATCGAGGCGATGTTAGCAAGCCTTGGCCACTTCTCAGCTGCCTCGCTCGCCACGGGTCCCTTTATATCGGTACCCTTCATCTCGCCTTCCGGAGTTACCAGTACGGCCGCGTTATCCTCGAAGCATACCCGCAGACCGCTCACTCGCCGGACGGCATACTTCTGTCTCACGATCACGGCGCCGAAGGTCTGTTTCCTGAGATCTGGAGGGCCCCTCTTCACCACGACGAGGACGTGATCGCCGACCGAGGCGGCAGGATACCTGCTGAGCCTGGTCTTGGCCTTCGACACCATGATTATCCTGAGGGTCTTGGCGCCCGTGTTGTCTGCGCACGTAATTACGGCGTTGAGCGGAAGAGCTCTCGTGATGTAGGTCTTGAATTCCTCGACTCCCTTCGCAGATACGGCCCTTGACTTGGTTGACATGTCTACTCGCCGCTCCCTGCCTGCACGACCACGAACGAGATCGTCTTGGAGAGAGGCCTGCACTCGGCGATCGTGACCACGTCACCCTCCTTTACCTCCATGCAGGGAGACATATGCGCGTGGACCTTCCCTCTCCGCCTTTCGTACCTGTTGTACTTCTGAATCTTGTAGAGGAACTCTCTCTGGATGACGACCGTCTGCTTGTCTGAGATCGAGACCACTCTGCCCGTGAGGATCTTGCCGCGGACCTTCACGTGTCCATGGAAGGGGCAGCGTGAGTCGCCGCAGGTCTTCTTGGGAGGAGGGACCATCAGTCCGGCAGAACTCATACCTTTGACCCCCTCGAGAGCCTGTCTTCAATCCTTCCGTTCATCTCATCCCCTAGCACAACCTTGCCGCTTTCTTGCAGCTGGAGCACCGTGCCGGTCTTCGCTACCGTGATCTTCTTCGTTCCTGAGACAATCGTTATCACCCGCATGCTCTCCAGGGCGAGCGTTCCGCGGACTCCGACAAGGAGCGGGTTTGCGCTCTGTACGATCGCAACTTCCTTTCCGAGGAGCTGAATCATTCGGTAATACCCTTCTCCTTCATTATCGTCAGAACCCGGGCGATGTCCTTTCGTATCCGTGGGATCTTCCCTGACTGCTTCTGGATCATCCCTCGCGCTGCCAGGCCACTTAGCTTCATGAGCTCTCCTCTGAGCTCGAACAGCCGGTCCCGGAGCTGGTCCGAGTCCTGTTCCCTAAGATTCTTTGCTTTCACTCTTGGCAACTTGTTCCACCGTTTCTACAGCTTCTGGTTCCTCTGCCTTCTCCGCCACGGCCGCCTCTGCTGGCGCTACCGTCGCTTCCTCAGGAGCTTCGACCGCCGCTTCTTCCTTTTCCTCAGCCTTCACTTCCGTCTGTACCGTCGCCGCTTCCTCGGGCTTCGCCTCTACTGGCTGGTCCTCGACCGGCTCCGTCTTTGGTTCCGCCTTCGGCTGCCTTCGGCGGGTCTTGGTGTGAAGGGCAGGCTTCACCTCTTCCTGGGGCGCCTCAGTCTTCACGGCTGGAGCCTCCGCGGCTACGACCGCGGGCTCGGCCACCGTCGGGGCCTCTGTAGCCTGTGGAGCCTGGGGGGCTGCAGGTGCCTCGGGCGCAGGAGGCGCTTCGACGGCCTGCTCCACGTACTCGACCATCGGAGGAACGAGGTCCTTCAGCGCTATCTTGACCTGAATACCATAAAGTCCGAGCTTGAGCAGGACGTCGGTGGTGGCCTCGCGGACGACCCGCTTGGATGCCTCGCCGCTCTTCGGGACCACGCCCATCCTGTACTTCTCACTGTGCGACCTGTCGCTCCTCAGCTTGCCAGCGACGCCGATCTCGACCCCTGACGCACCCGCTGCCATTATCGAGTTCATGGTCCAAGTGGCAGCACGCCTGAACGCAGTGCCACGGGCGACGATCTGGGCAGTCCGGGCAGCCATAATGCGCGGGTTGAGCTCTGGTTGTTCGACCTCGGAGACCGCGATTTGAGGGTTGGGGAGCGGGAACTTCGCCGCGACTCGCTCTGTCAGGTCCTTGATGCCGGTGCCGCGCCGGCCTATGGCGAGGCCCGGACGGGTTACGTAGACCGTGATTCTTGAACCGATAGGATTCTTCTGAATATCAACGCCTGCATAGCCCGCCTCTCTGAGTTCCTTCTCGAGATACTCGTCGATCTCCGCATAGGTGCGGTGCATCGCGAGGATACTCTTCACTGCGCTCTTCTCGGAGGCAGACATCAGAGTTCTCTCCCGACGAACTCGACATGGACCAGGATGTGGAAGTTGGGGCTGCTGCTTCCGTGCGCCCTAGGAACGAAATCTTTCAGGACCCTTCCCGCTAACGCGGATGAATGGATCAGACGGACCCTATCGGGGTCTAACCCCTTGAACTCACAGTTCGCCTGCAGGTTGCGCAAAATCGAGAGGATGGCCTTCGCCGGCTTTACCGGATATGACCCCGTTGGGAAACCGACCAGCTCGCTCCTGTGGCCGACCTTGAGCTTGTGTCGCCTGAAAGGGATTGGACTCTTCATTTCTTCAACCCTCTCGAGGAGCGCGATCGCCTTCGTCAGCGTCATCATTCGAATAGTGTTGCAGATCTCGCGAGCCGCCTTGGGGGAGATGTCAACCTCCCTCCCGCTAGCCCTGACATGAATCGCTGGGTCAAATGCCTTGAAACTGTACTTGAATTGAGGCAACTACCGGCTTCCGTAAACCACGCTCGATTTCTGAACAGCATAAATACTTTGCGAGGTCGAAACGGGCAATATCGCCTCCTGAGGGCGCCCTGGGCGGTCGAAACCGCCGTGCGTCTGGCTCATCAGACTGATAGTGTCCGCGTCGCCCGTTACTCCAAGGGCTGAACCCGCCGGAATTGTGGACCAAGGTCTTTTCTGCGAAGGAGATCGCGATCGAAGATGTCCCGTATGAGACGAGTTCATGCGACGTACTGGTGGTCGGCTCGGCAAAGAAGGTCGGGGGCCTAGTGGTCCGCAGGCTCGTCCAGGGCGGCCCCGAGGTAGCCATAGACGCCCGTCTTCAGGACCTTCATCGAGAGGAGGGCGCACTTTATCCTCGCGGGCCCAAGGTCGGACGTGCCGAGCATCTTCAGGATGTCACCCTTCGAGAGCTCCTTCACCCACTCGAGCGGCTTCCCCTTTGCGAGCTCCGTAAGCATCGACGCGGAGGCCTGACTGATGGCGCACCCCTTTCCGAGGAAGTGGATGTCCTCTATCTTCTGGTCTGCAGAGACCTTCACCTGTATCTCGATCTCGTCGCCGCAGAGCGGGTTGGAGTCCCTCGCCTCGATATCGTGAGGGTCAAGCTTACCGAAGTTGCGGGGGTTCCGGTAGTAGTCGAGTATCAGTTCCCTGTAGATGTCGCTGCTGCTCATAGGCAGAAGATCCTCCGTGCCTTTGAGAGAGCGCCCATAAGCGCATCGACGTCGTCGTAGGAGTTGTAGACGTAGAAGCTGGCCCTGCTCGTGGCTGAGAGCCCCATGCTCTCCAGGAGCGGCTGTGCGCAGTGCATGCCTGAGCGGATCGCTACCCCCTCTTCGTCTAGGATGGATGCGAGGTCGTGCGGGTGGATGTCTCCGAGGTTGAAGGAGACGACACCGCCTCTGAGCGAGACGTCCTTCGGACCGTAGACGGTTATCCCGGGGACGCTCCCCATCTGTTCCAGCGCGTAGGCCGCGAGTTGCTCTTCATGGCTCCTCACCTTGTCCATCCCGAGCGAGTTGAGATAGTCGATGGCCGCTCCGAGCCCCACGGCGCCCTCGACGTTCTGCGTCCCGGCCTCGAACTTGTAGGGCAGGTCGTTCCATCTGGCTCCCGAGATGTGGACCTCCTTTATCATGTCCCCGCCGCTGAGGAACGGCTCCATCTCCGCGAGAATCTCCTTCCGGCCGTAGAGCACCCCGATCCCGGTAGGCCCGAGCATCTTGTGGCCTGAGAAGGCCAGGAAATCGCAACCAATCTTCTGGACGTCGACCTGCATATGGGGAACAGACTGCGCCGCGTCGACGACCGTCGTGGCGCCGGCCCGGCGGCCCATCGAGCAGATCTTCTGGGCGTCATTTATCGTCCCGAGGACGTTCGAGGACTGGGTGAAGGCTACCAGAGCGGGGGATTGGCCCATTAGCGCCTCCAGCTCCTCGAATCTCAGGGAACCGTCGGGGGTTACTCCAACGTACTCTATCCGAGCACCGACCTCCCGGGCCAGGAGCTGCCAGGGGACGATGTTGCTGTGGTGCTCCATTATCGTGAGCACGATGAGGTCTCCCTTCTTGATGTGGCGGCTCCCCCAGGCGTACCTAACGAGGTTCAGCGACTCGGTCGCCCCCCTCGTGTAGACTATCTCCTCGAAAGCGGATGCATTGATGAACGACACGACCTTCTTCCTCCCGGCGTCGAACGCCTCGGTGGACTCGATGCTGAGCTGGTGAACGCCCCTGTGGGGGTTCGCGTTGTGCTTGCTGTAGAAATCCACCATCGATCTTATGACAGATCTCGGCTTCTGGGTAGTGGCGGCGTTGTCAAGATAGACGAGGCGCTTGCCGTGGATCTTCCGCTTCAGTATTGGGAAGTCCTTCCTCACCTGCTCGACATCGAGCGACTGGGACTTCAACAAATGTGATCACCCAACGGCCTAGACCTCGACAAAAATGGCATCTTCCTGTATTTTAACATTGAGGACTCTCAGCGGGACCGTCGCGGGAGGGTTGTAGACCTCGCCCGTCTTGAGGTCGAACTGGGAGAGATGGAGCGTGCAGACGACCACGCCGTCCAGGATGAACCCTTCGGAGAGGTCGTAATCCTCGTGGGTACAGACGCCCGAGACCGCGTGGACCTCCCCCTCGAGGTTGGAGAGAAGGACCTTCACCCCCTCGAGCTCCACCCCGGCCATCGTACCGGGCTGCAGCTCTGAAAGAGGCAGGGCCCGCACAAAGTGACCCGTCGCCTTTCACCCTCTGTACTTGTAGTGCCTTTCGAAGATATCCCCGGACTGCTTGACCTCGACCGGCGCCTCGCCCGTTATCGCCATGAGGGCCTCCGTGTCGATGAGCCTGCGCCTCTCTCCGTACCACTTGCCCTCGATGATGAACTTCGCGCCTTCCCGGGCCATCTCGACCGGTATCCTAGAGACGACCGGCTCGAAGAAACCGAGGATTATCATCTTCTTGGCCTCGTCCTCGGGCAGGCCCCTCGCCCTCAGGTAGAAGATCTGGTCCTCGTCGACCTGGGCCACCGAGGCCGAGTGAGTCGCCTTGACCTCGTTGGTCTCGATGTCCAGCCCCGGGATTCCGTCGGAGCGGGCGCCCTTGTCCAGGATCATCGCGTGGTGCGCCAGGTAGGAACTGGCGTTCTTCGCGACGTGGTTGATCTTTATCATCCCCTTGAATATTGACTGCGACTGATCCTTCAGCACCCCTCTCGCGTGGAGAGCGGCAGTCGTGTCCGGGGCGTTGTGGATTAGGTTGGACTCGAGGTCGAACCGCTGCTTCCGGTTGCAGAAGAAGACCTCGAACCCTTCGACGATCGAGCCCCTCCCGGACATCACCATGTCCATCCGGGAGCGCGAGATGGTCGAGCCCAGGAAGATTGAGGTGATGTTGACGTGCGAATCGCTCGCGGCGTCGACCTTCTTGTTGGTCAGGTAGGTCCCCTTCTCATCAAGGAGCTGAAGCGAGCTGACGTCGACGTGCGATGACTTCCCAGCCCTCACCTCAAGCAGAGAGCTGACCAGGTAGTCCTTCTCGGCGGCTCCGGTGTAGAGCTCCTCCAGGAAGTTCATCCTTGAGGTATCCTCGGCGTAGATCATCGACTGGTCGATGACGCTGGTCCCGGGGTTCTTGACAATCAGCATCTTCCGGAGAGGCGAGGATATCTCGACGCCCTGAGGAACGTGGATGAAAGTCCCCGTGTTGAAGAAGGCGTTGTTGAATGCCGCAAACTTCTCCCCGCTCGACTTGGCCAGCTTGTCCTCAAACAGGCCGCGCATCAGGCCCTCCTTCCTGGAGATGGCCTCGTGAATCGTCATGACCTCGAGCCCGCTCTTGGCGAGCGATTCGTCGAGGTCCACGTGGAT
This sequence comes from Candidatus Gagatemarchaeum stordalenia, assembly GCA_003164815.1. Classification (GTDB taxonomy): domain Archaea; phylum Thermoproteota; class Nitrososphaeria; order Nitrososphaerales; family Gagatemarchaeaceae; genus Gagatemarchaeum; species Gagatemarchaeum stordalenia. The sequence continues at coordinate 17,971 of PLUF01000070.1, read as the reverse complement.
GGTGTTGGAGTTCCCCTGGAGGATTATGTTCGTCTCCTTGCCGGTGAGGTGGCCCTCGAAGTGAGAGCGGAGGTCGAGGACCTCGTTCGGAGGCGCGACCGGGAACTGGGCCGGGTCGAACTGCGAGACACCGGTGTACTTGGTGTAGAGCGGCGAAAGCTCCAGGGGGAGCTTGAGGAACTCGCCTAGAGCGCCGATCCGGAATGACCTGAGCCACTCCGGCTCCTTCAGGGTTCTTGAAAGTGCGTCGACCTTGTCCTCGGTGAACGCGCCCATCGTTTGCTGGGCCATGGGAACACCCGCACCGGGTATGGTTGTTTAACCTACCGCGCCCGTCATCTCGAGCGCCATCAGCCTGTTGAGCTCGATCGCGTAAATCATGGGCAGCTCCTTGGTGAACGGTTCGACGAACCCGTTGACGATCATGCTGAGCGCGTCCCTCTCGCTAATCCCTCGCGCCATAAGGTAGAAGATCTGGTCCTCGCCGACCTTGCCTACGCTTGCTTCGTGGGTGAGGGTCGCGTCCTCGGCCATGACCTCCATGTATGGGAAGGTCGAGGTCTTCGACTGCTCGTCAAGGAGCAGAGCGTCACATCTGACGGTGGACTTTACGTTGTGCGCGCCTCTCGCGATGTGGAGCAGGCCCCTGTAGACCGCGATCCCTCCATCCTTGGAGACCGACTTCGATATGATCTTGGATGATGTATCCGAGGCGAGGTGGACGACCTTCCCGCCCGTGTCCTGGATCTGGTTCGCGCCGGCGTAGGCCATCGAGAGTATCTCGGCCCTCGCGTGGCGTCCGAGGAGGTAGATCGAAGGATACTTCATGTTCCTTCCCGATCCCACCTCGCCGTTCAGCCAGGTGACGCTCGCGTCCTCGTAGGCGTGCGCCCGCTTCGTCACGAGGTTGTAGACGTTCTTACTCCAGTTCTGAATCGTGATGTACTTGATCTTGGCGCCCTTCTTTGCCATGAGCTCGACGACCGCAGCGTGGAGCATCGACTTTTGGTACATGGCGGCGGTGCAGCCCTCAATGTACTGGACCTCGCTGTTGGGCTCGGCGACTATCAGCGTCCTCTCGAACTGGCCCATCCCCTGTGCGTTGATCCTGAAGTAGGACTGTAGGGGCATCGCAATCTTGACCCCCTCTGGGATGTAGATGAACGGGCCGTCGCTCCAGACTGCGCTGTTGAGCGCCGCGAACTTGTTGTCGCTCGCCGGGATGATCGAACCCATGTACTTCTTGATCAGGTCGGGGTACTCCTTCACCGCGTTCCCGACGCTCGTGAAGATCACGCCCTGCGCCGTGAGATCCTTCTGAAGGCTGTTGTAGACCTCCTGGCTCTCGTATATCGCTCCGACACCCGCGAGGAACTTGCGCTCGGCCTCTGGGATGCCCAGCTTCTCGAACGTGTTCCGGATCTCCGGTGGGACGTCCTCCCACTTCTTCGCCGTCTCCTTTGCAGGCTGGGCGTAGTAGTAGAAGTCCTGGAAGTGTATCGGAGAGAGGTCGACTCCCCACTCCGGGACTGGGCGCGCGAGGAAGTTCTTCAGCGCCCTGAGCCTGAACTCCTCCATCCATATCGGCTCGTCGCGAATCCGTGAGATCTCCTTCACGACGTCCTCGTTAATCCCCTTGTGGCTGTGGTCGAGATAGGCGGTCGAGTCGGCGAACCCGTACTTCGCCTGATAATCGTCAGTTACAATCTCGGAGGCAGATGTCATACATAGTTCACATTATTACTAATGTTATAACTATATAACAATTGCTTCTCGAGGGTCTGTCAAGTCTCCGGCGGAGTCTCTGTGGTTTTTCTGTTGTAAAGTTTCGTCGGGTCTCTTTAGCATCGTCTCGGCCTCCACGAGTCTAGCTAATTTGGTGGGGTTTGGCTTGGTGATGAGGAGGATTCGCCCATCAATTGAATAGGCGTGAATGGTCTTGTCCCCATCCTCGTTTTCCGTCTCGTAGGTGAAATCAACTACTATCTCCTGAACCGGATTCGGAAGGCCGATGAATTCAGTCGTCATTGGGTTTTACCTCGCTCTGGTTTGTACCGCCCCCCGACCTCATTGAATCCCTTATGTCAGCTTGCCTTTGAGCGTCCTTCGAGTTCTCGATTTCTGCTAGTTTGATTTCGAGCCCGTTAGCATGTTCGAAACATTTCTGGTATTTGCCTTCCCACTCCGCCAACTTTGCTTTCAGTCCTTCATTCTCAGAATCAAGTTGGACGATTCGGTGCTCTCGCTCTCCCAGTTCCTTCTTGATAGAAGGCCCTGCAACTATGCATCCGTGAGAACGTGCGGTCGCATATGCATTAATGAGATAACGCGCAGGGAGAACCCACTGAGGACTCATCACTCTCAAACTGGGCCACTCGGCAAGCGCGTCCGAGAACAAACTGACAAGAGTGCCCTTCTTCTTGGAGTATGTCTTCCCCTTCTGCCCATACGACGGGCCATCCATGTAGCTCTGTTCAATTACCATTTTCGCATCTGGATTCTTGGCATCAAAGTCGAACTCCTCGTTCTTCCATCTTTGATAGATCGCCTCTGCTTCTTTCCATAATGGGATATCTTGCCACTCTGGCCCTGAATCACTCATTTCTTCCTCGCCTTCCTTACTTCTACGATCCTTTCGTTGTTCCTGAACTCCATCTTCCAGTCGAGCGTGTCTCCCGACGCGAGGCCGAGGAACGCGACTATCCCCTCTGGGACTGTCGCCCGAAGGGACTTGGAGTCAGGTCTTGCTACCGCAGTCTTCGATTCCAAGCTATTGCTCATAACATCCATACCCTAATGTGTAGGTATATAACACTACGCTTTCAAGCGATTGAGCGTAGGTAGATACATCTATATAGTGATACGTCTACCTACCCATAGGTGCGAAGATGACAACCGCAAAATGGAAATCCGTAAGCCGAAGCCGAAGATACACACGGATGAGCAGGGGCTGGTAAGCATGGCTACCGTCCAAGTCCTCCGTGAAGTCCGGGGAAGGATGATATTCGAGAAGGGCGATGCAATCAAGAGGATTGACCAGAACGAATACAAGGTAAAGTCCCAGTCGAGCGGGGGAGATTACCAAGTCCTCCAGACGGAGCTTGGATGGCTCTGCTCATGTCCCGACGCGATGTTTCGGAGCGTCGAGTGTAAGCACATCCTCGCGGTTCAGCTTTCCCTCAAGGTGAGGGCGGAGGTCGAGAACCAAATCCTCGCCCCGATAGTCAATACCGACTCCTGTATCTTCTGCGGCTCGAAGCACATCGTAAAGGACGGACTGAGGCGCAACAAGCACGGAGACATCCAGAAGTTCAACTGTCTTGAGTGCAAGAAGTATTTCACGATAAACCTTGGATTCGAGAAGATGAAGCACAACCCGCAAGCGATCACTTCGGCGATGCAACTCTACTTCTCTGGCGAGAGCCTTCGGAAGACGGCGGAATCGTTGAGGCTCATGGGCGCGGAGGTCTCCCACCAGACAATCCACAACTGGATAACGAAGTATGTCGGTCTGATGAACAGGTATCTCGACCGAATCACGCCTAACGTCGGCTCGGTCTGGAGGGCGGACGAACTCTATCTCAAGGTCAAGGGCAACATGAAGTATCTCTTCGCGCTGATGGACGACCAGACAAGGTTCTGGATTGCCCAAGAGGTCGCGGACTATAAGGGGACGAGCGACATCAGACCGCTACTCAAGGACGGGATGGAGGTCGCGGAGAAGAAGCCGGAGGTATTCATCACCGACGGAGCGGCGAACTTTCACCAAGCGTTCAACAAGGAATTCAGGACGAACCGGAGGGATTCCCCAATCCACATCTCGCACATCCACTTGGCCGGAGACCGGAACAACAACAAGATGGAGTCGTTCAACGGAGAGCTAAGAGACCGCGAGAAGACCATGCGCTCTCTCAAGACCCAAGACAGCCCAATCCTGAAGGGGATGCAGATTCACCACAACTTCATCAGACCGCACTCCGGCTTGGACGGACAGACTCCCGCAGCGAAGGCGGGGATCGAGGTCAAGGGAGAGAACAAGTGGTTGACTATCATACAGAACGCGAGCCGACCAAACTCAGAGGATAGAGACTTAAATGCCGTTGAAGGGGTGGGACGGAACGTGGAAAATTGAGTAGCGAAGACAGTCCCATGATACACATAATCAAGATGGGACTGGGAGCCGCCGGAATAAAATGTAACGGGAGTCTTACCTTTTACCGATGGGTTTACGGGTCTCCTGAGGGCATGGTGTTCGTAACGACGATTGGACAGTTCAGGCGGATGCTGGACGAAGAGGGAGAATGCTTCTTCATGGATTCCGACCACTTACTCGTGGAAGGCTTGACTCCTCACCCTATAGAGCTTGAAACCTTGGGCTTCAAGCTCGATTATCATAACATGTCTTGGAAAGTAGAATGCTTCCCCGATATCGTAAATCTTCCCCATGATTTGTACGCGAAAGAATCAGGAGAAATAGACAGAGAAAAGATGGAGGAGAGGTTGCGATTATTGAACGAGAGAGTTAAGTCAATAATCGACCTCATTACGGAAGTCGCGGTTGCGAAGTCTGTTACTTGATCTCTGGGGCAAGTTTCTCGAATGCGACACGCGCCTCGCGATACTTGTCCTTGTTTAGGGTGTAGACCCGCGCTGCTCGACCCGCAGGAGAGTTTGGAGGTTCTATTACTTCGTAAGTCGAAGACACGAGGTCAACCCTCTCCAAGACCCCAAGATGAAAACAAACTGCGGGTCTTGTGAGTCCCGTGTCACCGACAATCTGGCTGATGTATCGAGGCTTGTCAGAAATGGCTCCCATTATGAGCAGGCGTGCTTCGCTACCGAACGCATCTACCAGTTGGATTTTGTCCATTTCGCTCACGTATATATGGATATTTCACATGCATATATAGGTTATACCTACCCAAAATCCCTAACAATCTACTCAACGACAAGGCCAGATATGTCTTCCCGACGAAGTTTTACACCTCTCCAAGGGTCCTTTAAACCGACGGAGACTTGACAGAGCCCTTCTCGAGACATCCTAGGCCACGACCCCGGCCCGTTCCTTCAGCCAGCTGTAGCCCTTCTCTTCGAGCTTCAGAGAAAGCTCCTCCCCTCCGGATGCGGTTATCTTGCCCTCGTAGAGCACGTGGACAAAGTTAGGCTTGATGTACTTCAGGATCCGCTGGTAGTGGGTGATTATCAGGACGCCCAGATCGTTCCCCGCCAGCTTGCTCACGCCCTCGGCCACGACCCGAAGGGCGTCGATGTCGAGACCCGAGTCGGTCTCATCGAGGATCGCGAACTTCGGCTTCATGAGTGCGAGCTGGAGGATCTCCGCCCTCTTCTTCTCCCCTCCCGAGAACCCCTCGTTCAGGTATCGGTTCATGAAGGACTCGTCGACCCCGAGGAGCTTCATCTTCTCGTTCATGGCCTCCCTGAACTCGAAGAGCGTCGGTGCCTGGTTCTTCTCGTCGGTGTGGACCGAGTTGTATGCCGCCCGCAGGAAGGAGAACATGGTTACGCCTGGTACCGTTATGGGGTACTGGAACGCGAGGAAGAGCCCGCTTTTCGCCCTCTTGTCCGGGGTGAAGCCGAGGATACTCTGGCCGTCGATAAGGATGTCACCCTTCGTGACCTTGTACTTCGTGTGCCCGAGCAGGGTGAAGGCAAGGGTGCTCTTGCCCGACCCGTTGGGGCCCATCAGAGCGTGCACCTCTCCCTGGTTTATCGTAAGATCGACGCCCTTCAGGATCTCATTCCCTTCCACGGAAACGTGGAGGTCGCGTATCTCCAGCTTAGTCAACTCAGAATCGATTCCAGTGTCGCGTGCATGAATATTTAAGCATTATAACAGCCATTATAATGCATTAATGGTCAAGTTGGTCAACAGCTACCCGGCTCTAACTAGGCGATGCAGTGTTTGGCAATCTTGGCGGCGACGGCCTCCAGGAACTCCCTGTCGATTGACGAATGTGCGTTGAGCTCGTCGCTGTCGATGTCGATCTCGCCCACCACCCGCCCCTCTAAGAGCACAGGGACCACGATCTCCGACTTCGTGTTCGCGAAGCACTCGAGGTACCGGGAGTCCTTGCTGACGTCGGATACTATCTCTGTCCTCCCTGACTTTGCGGCCCATCCGCAGACGCCCTTGCCGATGGGGATTGTCGTGTGGACGGTGGCCGCAGGGCCGGCCCAGGCCGCCAGCTTCAGGTCAGTACCCTTCACTAGATAGATTCCCACCCAGTTGTAGGTGGGCATCTGGTTGAGCAGTCTCACGACCTTCTGCCTCACCTCGGCGCTGTTCGTGGAGGCGGCTGCAACTTCCACTTCGCCAAGGAGCTCCTTTGCCTTCTCCCTGTCCATCCTGAGCCCGGCCTTCATTGGGGCTTGCCCCCGAAGATCGCCTTGTAAAGGGTTGCCGCGACCAGCGCGCCGCGTAGCGCAAGCACGAACGTCCCGTAGGCCTCAGCGATGAGCGCGCTCGAGAGGGGACGCTGCAAGTTTTACCTTCGGCTCCGCCCTGTTGTCCGTATTTAAACGATGATGAAACGGGGATGGCACAGAGCGCACACCGGCTTCGGCTCGAACGGTGAAGAGGGCCGGGTTGGGGCGTCGGTCGGGTCAGTGTCCGGCAGGCTCCTTGGCATCCTCGGGCTTTCCCCACCGACCCACCTTCGGGACCGACTTTCTCCTGAAGAGGGATAGGCCGTTCCTGTAGCGCTCGAGCTCCGCCTCGATGAAACGGAGCTCGGTCTACAGCTCCTGGGGCGCCTTCTCGGTGCCGAGCTGCTTCACCAGCAGATCGAGCTTCGCCTTCCTTTCGGCGAGCATCTCGCTGAGAAGGTCTTCGTACTCGGTCGCCAAGGCGGACGGCTCGAGAAGTCAGGGCGCGTATAAAGACGTCAGGGTCTGCCGAGCAGGATCGCAGCCCATCCAAGATTATTAACCGTGGCATCGGAGCACTTGGCAGTGAAGTCGTACAGAGACGAGGTCGAGTTCTTCGGCCATCCCATGGTCAGATCGAGGCACCGCAACACGATAGAGGTCACGAGGGACCCCGAGCTTACGCTGAGAGGCGACTGCATCATCGGAGTCCGCGCCGACAAGGGTCTAGCGGACCTCTCTGGGGAGGTCAGGGACTCCATAATGGTCGACGGGAGCCAGCTCACCATCACGTTCGAGGTCCCCTCTATGGGTTTCGTTGTGAGAGCCTTTGGGAGCAGCAGGCTCTCGCTGGAGGATGCACACGAGATCGTATTGAGGAAGAGCGAGTTCGTCTCCCCGAGGACCCTAGCGATCCGGGCGGATGCCGCCGCGAAGGACATCCCCAGGGGCATTGTCGAAAGCCTAAGGAGCCCCGACTGCCGGGGGCTACTCAGGATAGAGGTGCAGGTATGATGCCATTCACTGTGGTCGCGAACACCATGCAGGCCCTTGTCAAGTATCACGGGCTGAAGAACTGGGAGCTGAGGATTCCCTATCACGACAGCATATCGGTAAACACGACCTCGCTCTATTCCGAGGTGAAGGTCACTGAGGGAGGAGAGGGCAGGCTCCTCGTGGCCGGGAGGAGGAACGAGGACGCGCTCCGGAGGATCGAGCACGTTTCGCAGAGGCTGGCCGGAAAGCCCTTCGCAGACCTAGGGCTCGCCATCGACTCGAAGAACACGCCCGGCGTCGAAGGGAAGGGTCTGGGCTTCTCCTCGTCGGCCGGCGCCGCGCTCACGTTCGCTATCAACCGCGCGCTGAACAAGGGTCCGCCGGACATGAAGGACCTCTCGAGGGTCTCCAGGCTCTTCGCTGCGTCTGCCTCCCGCACGATGGTCGGAGGGTACTCGAGGCTGTACGCCGGTCGGGGAGACGAAGAGACCTACTCGGAGAAGATAGCCGACGAGAGAGACCTTCCTCTGAGGACCGTCATAGTCCCACTGCCGTCGACGGTGAGCACTGAGATGGCCCACGAAGAGGTGGAGAGCTCACCCTTCTTCAAAGCGAGGATCGAGTCGGCGGCCAAGAGGTGCGACTTGGTCGAGAAAGCGATCAAGGGAGGCGACCTAGTCAAGCTCGGGGAGCTCGTGGAGCAGGACACCATGGAGCTGCACGGTGTTACGATGACCGGCGAGAACCGCATGATCGTGATGAGCCCCGACACGATCAGGGTCATCACCAAGGTCAGGGAGCTCCGCTCGAACAGCGTGAAGGCGTTCTTCTCGATGCAGACGGGGCCGTCGGTCTTCATCAACACCAGCGAGGAAGACGAGCCCAAGGTCAAGCGGGCGATGAGCAGGCTCGGCTATCGCACCCTGTCGTCATCGGTCGGCAGAGAAGCCAGGGTAAAGAGGGGCTAAGGTTCATCTATCCTTATTACTGGAAACGGGGTATATCCTAGAGAGACTTGCCCCAGAAGTCGAGGCTTGTAAGCGGGTATCTGAAGGAGCTAAGGAAGACGCGCAAGGAGAAGCCCGACCAGGTGAGGGAGGCACTGGAGATATACGTCCAGCTCTGGGAGAGCGTGATTCGGAAGGGGATCATCAGTCCTGACGACGACATCGGCGAAGCGCTGAAGAAGATCGACGCCATCGGCGGCCTCTATCAGGCCGCCCAGGACTGATCGCTCGCCCCTCTAATCGACTAAGAGCTAGTCCGGAAAATATCCCTACAGCCCGAGCAAGTGGTCCAGCGAGTAGGGTCCTGCTCCTAGGACAAGGAAGACAAGGGCCAGCAGCAGGTAGAGGACGTCGATCTCGTACGTCGGCTTCCCCTGCTCTGTGCTGATGAACTTGGTGTGCATCTTCGAAATTTTCATCAAGATGATCGCGCCGAACTGAATTACGAAGAAGAGGCCCACGAGGGGGGTCAAGAGGCCGATGACAAGGAAGATCCCGCCGAGAAACATTAGCACCGTCGCCAGGTCCGCCGTGAACGGCGGTATTCCCATGTTTTTCATCGACTGCCCTGCCTGCACTCTCCCTCCCTTCGCGATAGCGTAGCCGTGTATCACCAACCCTGCCCCCGTGACAATCCGCAGTATCAGCAAGAGTTCCGGCCCGTACGGGTTGAGAACCTCCAAGAGACCTGACAACTATCTTTCAGCCAGCAGTCATACCAGTCTGGTTTATATACTTAGTAGTATTCTCATACCTACTTAGTATCGTAACGCAGAGAATATCTCCTCCCGAAGAGTCCAGCTGATTGATAGGTTATCCACGCGCATGCGAAGTGTATCATCGCGACGTAGTTCTTTTTCTTCTCCTCCCATCGGATTAGAAGCCTCCTGAACCTATTCAGCCACGAATAGCCTGGTATCCTCTTCCTCTTCGACTGGTCGACGCCCCTCCTCGAGATGTGACCGGTGTATCCCCACTCGTCGACGAGCTCGTCTATCTCGGGGAAATCGTAGCCCTTGTCCATGCACATGTCCTGAGGCTTCCGCCGAGTCGGCTTGGGTCTCTCTATCGGTATGCTCTCGAGCGTGGGCCCCGCGAGCTTGATGTCGTGCCTGTTCGCCCCCGATACGGCCAACCCGAGGGGTATGCCGTACTCGTCGACGAGCAGGCTCCTCTTCGTTCCGGATTTGGCCCTATCTGTCGGGTTCGGCCCGGTGCTTTTCCCCCCCGAGGGGGGCCTTCGTCATCGCGGCGTCCATCGACTGCCACTCCCACTCTATCCTCTTCGTCGCGTCGTACTCGAGGAGGCTCTCCTTCCACATTTCCTCGAAGACGCCTGCCTTCCTCCATTCTTGAAATCTATCATGGACGGTGCTCTTCTTTCCCAACGAATGCGGGAGCGCCTTCCACTGGCACCCCGTCCTGAGGACGTAGAATATGCCGTTCATCGCCTTCCTGTCGTCCATCCTCGGCCTGCCTCTCCTGCTCTTCTTCTCGTGGGGAGGGACGAGCGGCTCGATTCTCTCCCAGAGTGCATCCGGGATCTGGTACAGCGGGTCTACGCCCAGATGCTCTTCAACCGCAGATTGCAATTGACCGTCATCGAGGATGCCAAGACAACTCGCGGCCTGTATCATGCCGTGAGAAGAAGCCCACACCGAGTTGTGAATGTCTCTCGACTATTTTTCGGACTAGCTCTAAGTCTGAGCGGTCACTTGCGAATGACGCGCCGACCGCCAATTTGGAGGGCGGAGACCTAGGGTCTAGGCATCCGGTCCTTCGCTGTCCCGCCGATGGCGTACTCCTTCAGGAACTTCAGGTTAAAGAGCGAAGCCGCTGCCGAGTTCCTCACCAGCTCGTCCTCGTCCTTGAGCGCGGCCTCCAGAGTAGGCCTCGCGGACTGGTTGCCGATGGACCCGAGGGCCGCTGCAGACTCATGGCGAACTATAGGCTCCTTGTCGTGCCGGACCGCCTCTTCTAGCGCAGGGACTCCCGAGGCCAGCCCCATCTGACCCAGAGTAAAGGCGGCTTCGTGCTTCACGAGCGGGTCCGGGTCGTGGAGTACGACGTCGGAGAGGACCGGGACGGCCGCCTCGCCCCCTAGCTCCGCGAGGATCGTCACCGCGTGGACTCGGAGGACCAAGCTGGGTTCGTTGGTGAGCACGTCCACGAAGAACTGCTCGTTCTTGTTCTCATACTCCTCCTCCATCTGCTTCATGACCGCGAGGCAGTGTTTCTCATCATCGACGACCGAGCTTGTGTACACGCTTCACTCTTCGAATTCCAGAATCTTATAACCTAAACGATGGGCGCTAGACGAGCGTAAGGAAGGCGGCGAGAGCGCCGTTCTCCGAGTCTGCGTCGCTGTGAGATCCAGTTACGATCACTGCGTCACCGTCCGACAGCCCCGCGGTCCGGACCGTCGTCCAGGGCTCCTCAGGCCCGTTCTTCTCGCAATCGGTCCCCTCTCCGGGGACACTGAATCGGCCCGTCCTGAAGATGGCGGTGAAGGCCCCGTCGGCGCCCGCCTTGATCGCTGCGTCCCTCTGCTCGATTCCGTAGCGCACCTTCTTCGCCGCTCCGGAGACGGCGACTGCCCAGCACCTCATGCCGATGTGCAGGGACTTCGCATCCACGGGAGAAGACCAAGCGAGAAGAGACACGATCTTCGCGTACTCCCTCTCTCCCTTCTTGCTCAGGGCACATCCGTTCGCCTCGATGACAATGAGGTCGTTGTCCTTCAGCCTCTTGATCAGGGTCCTCACCTCTCCCTGTCCGAGCCCGGTCACCGTACCAAGCTTTCCGCGCCCGACTGACCCTGTCTTGCCGATGGCGATGAGCGCCTCCAGGACGTGCACTTGCGTGAAGACGGCTCGGGGGCCCCGATAGTCGGAGTCGAGCACTTCACGGAGAGTCTCCAGAACCATCTGGCGAACTTCGCCATCCCGAGATATTTGTCTCTTTGTCGCCGGCCAAGTGGCGGAGTGTAATCAGGGTGAACAGGAAGGAATGTCGGTGGCGGGGTTGTAGGTGCAATAGGTCCATGCGAAAATCGAACCGGCGCTGGCAGCAAGTTCGTCAGCGCCGACCTGTGCGACCTGCCAGCGCGCGGTGGCATTGTAGGTCCAGATGAACCAAGACTCCTGCTGATTGCCCTGGACGTTGTCGATTCCGGTCACGATGTGCTCGGCGTACGGTGGCGGGTAGTAAGTGGCGTTCACGATCCCGCGGGCGGCGATTATGGTGGCCACGTAAGCGTTCGCCCCGGTCGGCACCTGCGTGTCGTTGCGCCAGAGGAGGGTGCCATTCCCAAAGTCGATGAGGATGCTAGTCTCTTGGGTCGGCTGGGCGCTCTTCAGTTGGGAGAGGTAGGTATTCGCGTTGCTCTCGGCTTGGTTGTACTGGTAGAGGTAGAACGCGGCGAACGTGGACGAAATCAGCATCCCGGCAAGGAGGACGACTATGACGACGTACAGGGTTCTCGGGGCTGTCAAGGCAGGCTGGATAATCCAGACAGGACTATAAACGTTACATAGGAGAAGGTTTGGAAGCCGCAACGAAGACCGTTGTCGGAGAAACTACGCATGGCGGACGCCGGCGCCAAGGGGAAGGGCGTCTTCGCGGTCGCGCGATTCGAGGCCGGGGACCTGGTCTGGGACTACGAGGGGAAGGAGGAGTGGATCACCGAGATCCCCGAAGAACTCTGGCAGTACGCGTTCCAGGTGGACTACGACCGCTACATCGTGCCCGAGAAGGGGTCGTTCGGATGGTACCTCAACCACTCGTGTGAACCGAACTGCGTGATACTCGGCAGGACGAGGATCGTCGCGCTCAGCACGATCGAGCCGGGCGACGAGGTCACCTTCGACTACTCGACGAACGTCGGTTGGGACGGTTTCACCATGCAGTGCTCGTGCGGAGCTCAGGGGTGCAGGAGGGTGATCCGCAGCTACAGCTACCTGAGCCCTGAGCTTCGAGGTAGATACGGAGCGTGCGTCTCGAGGTTCCTCCTAGACAAGAGGAGATGAAATTCAGGTCGGGGGCAAGCCGCCCCGCGGTCGTCTTCGCCCGTCCGAGCATGGGATTGATGACCGGACCGCGCAGGCACGGAGACCGTGGGAGCCATGTAGCTGGCGGCCGTCGAGGGGACGGCCCCATTTCTAGGCTCGCGTAGGAATATATCTCACGGAGACGCGCGGGACACGTGTACAAGAGAGCCCTCTACGCCCAGCTCGCGCAGTACTACGACAAGATCTACTGGAGCAAGGACTACAATCAGGAGGTCGGGTTTCTGGCCAAGCTCTTTCAGAGGAACGAAGTGACCGGGAGACAGCTGCTGGAGGTCGGTTGCGGCACGGGCAACCACACGAAGCTTTTCGTGGCGAGGGGATACAGGGTTACAGCGCTCGACCTGAGCGAGGACGTCTTGAGAATCGCAGAGAGGAAGGTGAGGAGGGGTGCGACCTTCGTTCAGGGAGACATGAGGGACCTGGACTCGGCCGTCGAAGGGAAGTTCGACGCGGTCGTCTGCCTGTTCAGCACGATATCCTACAACCTTACCAGATCAGACCTGAAGAAGACGATCCGCGGGCTCTACGAACACGTGAAGGACGACGGGATCGTGGCGTTTGACACCCACTTCACAAAGAGGGGGTTCCTGGATGGCTACAGGGGGGAGGACATCTTCGACGACGGGAAGGTCATCGTCGCCAGGCTGAGCACGTCGAAGCGCGTCGGCGACGTGGGAGAGATCTCGTTCACGTACCTCATCAAGGACGGCCGGAAGGTGATCACGCTTAGGAACGACGTCCATCGGCTCGGTCTCTTCGTCCCCGAGGTCTTCCTCCAGGTCATGCACGAGGTGGGGTTCAAGTCCACGGAGGCTTATTCAGACTGGACGTTCAGGAGGGGGAGCAACACGGCGGCGTTCAAGGACACGGTGTTCGTCGGCCGCAGGCGCGCCTGATCACCCCGGCGGCGCGAAGCGGTAGACGCGGGGTAACATAGCTTTTTTAGCAGGAGAACGGGGATTCGGAATTATGATCTGTCCAGCATGCGGTGCGCAGCTGCCCGATGACGCATTATTCTGCTACAAGTGCGGAAACAGAATCGGCGCGACTACTAGCGGAGGTCCCCAGGGCGTGAGCGGACCGTATGGGAACCAGCAGCCTGCCGCTGCCTCCTCCCAGAAGCCAGCGCAGATTATAGCACCTTCCGGAGTCACGTCGATAAAGTGCCCCAACTGCGGCGCCCCGATCTCCCCCAAGTTCGGCGAGATGGTGATTACCTGCGAGTACTGCGGGAGCGGAATCACCCTGGGAACCCAGGGTTGGAGCAACATACAGAAGCAGACGATGCTCTCGGTGAAGGTAGCTGACACGGCCGGACTGGAGGCGATAATCAGGCCGCTCATGGACAAGGGCCTTCTGCACAGGCACCTTCAGGAGAACTCGACCCAGGAGGAGATGAGCCTCTCTTACGTGCCATACTGGATCGTCAGCGTCTCGGCGCGCACGACCGTGGTCGCGACGAACGAAGCCGCGCAGCTCGGCCAGACCGCCACGACCGCCGCTCTGATGGGGGTCATCTTCGGGGGGATGGGCGGAGGGTTCGGGGGAGGCGGACGAGGGGGAGGGGGCGGCCGCAGACGAGCCTTGGACCTCGCAGGGACCGGGATGATGGGCTCGCTGGCAAGCGGGTTCATGCTCAGCCGAATCTCTGCCTTCGGCATGGGGATGGGCGGAGGCGGCGGCATGCGGAAGACCGAGCAGATGGACGCCAACTACAACTTCCCCGTGGTGGCATTGAAGGCGCTGACGGAGTATCAGCCGCGGGACTACCAGTTCGACCTCTCGGGCAGGACTCTGTTCGACATTACCAAGCTCCCGAAGAACATCAAGATCCTAAACGGTGACATCAGCGAGGACGTCGCCAAGGCCCAGGCGAAGACCCTGGTCGACCAGCTGCAATCGGCGAAGGCGCACGCAAAATACCACATGATCCAGCAGCTGAACACCCAGTCGGACGTGGGAGATGTCGAGCTTCTCCACGCGCCGATATGGTTCGCACGCTTCGACCACAAGGGGAACAAGATCATCCTGGTCATCGACGCGAACTCCGGCAGAGTAATCAACAGCATGGGCCTCTCGTGATCCACAATGACCGAAACGCGCCCCTCCGATAGCATAGCACCCTCGAGGATGCCCCAGACCTCAGGACTTCCAGAGATTCAACCCCGCCGGGTTTCATCAGGGAGGGTGTTGAGATGAAGGCCACGAGGATCTTGATCGTGGTCGCTGTCTTGGTCGTGATCGCGCTCGTCGCCCTCTACGCGTTCGAGGTGGTCCTCGCGCCCACAGCGCCCGCGAAGAGCAGCACGTGGAGCACCGCGGCCGGATATCCTGTCCAGGTGGGCGGGGCGTTCGGGATCGCAGGACAGCAGTGCATCAACAGCACGTCGTATGTATACTGCGTCGGTGGACAGGACGCCAACGGGGGACCGCGCAACGAGGTCTACACCTCCTCTGCCATCACTCAGTCGTCGGTAAACATCACGACCTGGACGTCGGACTCCAACCAGTACCCCCAGGACATAAACGGTCAGTCCTGCGTGGCATTCTCAGGGTACGTATACTGCGTCGGAGGGACGTACGATGACGGGGGCGACGATGTCGCTTCGGGCTATTTCGCGTCCTTGGGCAGTGGCGGGACCGTCGGCACATGGGGTTCGACTACGGCATACCCAATCCCGATCGACAGCCAATCCTGCGTGACATCGTCAGGGTACATCTACTGCGTGGGGGGGAACAATGAGACCGACGGCAGCAACACAGACTCGGTTTCGAGCAGCTCCGTCTACTACGCGCAGCTGTCCTCCTCGGGAATCGGAGCCTGGAGCCAGACGACGACCTATCCCGGAGGAATCTATTTCCCGACGTGCTATTCGGCCGGCGGTTACATCTACTGCCTGGGCGGAGCCGACAGCAACGACAACGCGGTGAACACCGACTTCTTCGCGCCCCTGTCCTCGTCGGGCGTGGGGGCCTGGACTCAGACGACGGCCTACCCGGTGCAGGCGAGCGGCCAGGCTTGCGCTGCCTCGTCCGGCTACATCTACTGCGTCGGCGGTGAGGAGGCGGACGGCACCTACACCGGCGCCGCCTACTATGCTTCGGTCTCGTCCGAAGGAATAGGGGCATGGCATGATGCGGCGGGGTACCCCACGAGCGTCCAGACGGCCTGTGTCATCTCAGGGGGATACATCTACTGCGTGGGAGGCTTCGACAGCAGCTCTGTGGGTGACAACAACGCGGTATACTACGCGTCCCTGTCCTCGCTCTCAGGTTAGGGACGGGGCGGACTGTCCTGCCGGCCGCGGGCCATCGGTGACGGCGGAGGAGAAGAGGCAGGCTGAGCGTGATCTCGGCGCATGTGCGCGTCCGGCGTCGCGATCGCGTTCCGGGCTAAGTTCATAAGGCGCGACTGTCCATTCGGGTTCGAAAGATCGATGACTACTCCGTTGGAGACCGCCGCCCGTTTCAATCGAATATCAGGTATCTACGATGAAACTAGGCAGCCTCTAACGTCTGAGGCCCTCGACGAGGTGGCCGCGGTGCTGTCCAGGGACGGGGTCCAGCGCATCCTGGAGGCCGGCGTGGGCACAGGACGGATTGCCCTGCCGCTCCAGCAGAGAGGACTTCAGATAGTCGGAGTCGACCTCGCAAGAGAGATGATGACAAAGGCGCGCGGGAAGGGAATCCAGGACCTCATCCTCGCAGACGCGAACCGTCTCCCGCTCAAGGCGAAACAGTTCGACGCGGCCCTGATGGCTCACGTGATACACCTGCTCGACGATCCTGCCGAGACTTTCGAGAGCCTGCGCCGGGTCGCGACGAAGGAGATCGTGATATTCGTCAGAGATAGGGACGGGGCGTCGGCGACGGATGACGGGAGGGCGAGCCTCAGGGATACCTTCCGAAAGGCCGCGGCCGAGCTTGGCTATCAGATGCCTGATCGTCCGGGTGGCTGGTGGAACGGATTCAGGAAGGAGAAGGAGTTCCTTGCTTCCCACCCGCCGACCGAGCTGGTCACGGTCGAAGACAGAGAGGTGGTCACGACCATTAGAGAGCGCCTCTCTTTTTTCGAGAACCGTTCTTTCGGATACCAAGCTGGGATTCCGGAAGAGACGCTTCGGAGAGTCAGGAACAGAGTGCTCGAGAGCGTGGACGCGGACAAGGAGGTTAGGCTCCAGAGGGTGGAACGGATGGCGATCTGGCGGCTCGCCAACTGAATCCCGAGCACCTGCGAAGAGCGCCCGGCGCACATACGACGGTGATGATTCATAATGGGAGACGGCGCGCCACCCATGCGAGGAGGCGCCGTCAGGCGCAGAAGAAGCTGATTATCCAGCCCTGCTGGCCGTTGTAGGTGCCGTAGTCGCCGCCCCACCCCCCTGCATCGGAGGGGGAATGTTGCTCTGTGGCCCGGGGAAGAAGTAGCTGCTCAGGGTCCCTCCGCCGAGCATTCCGCTCGGAGCCAGCCAGACGTTTCCAAAGGTGTCTGTGAACGTCGCGCCGACCGGCATGAGGGCGCCCCCGGCGGTGCTCGGACAGACTGGAACGGATTGGGAGGAGGTAGAAGTGCTAGAAGATGTCGTAGTGGAGCTGGTGGTCGAAGTGGACGAGTTGGTGGAGGTGGAAGACGACGAGGTACTCGTCGTTGAGGAAGAACTTGAGGTAGACGAAGCTACCTGAACCTGGGCGTACTGGACCACATTGTCGTTGCCGCCAAGAGTGTTGGTGCCGCCGATGCAGTAGACATAGCTTGATGGGTCTACGCACGACAGGCCCCATAGACCATACGTCGGACTGGTTGCTTGGGTCCATGAGCCCACTCCCGACGAAGAGACGGGCGCATAGTAGGCGTCGGCGGTGCTGCCGCTGCTTATGCCGCCGTCCATGCAGTAGATGTATCCGCTGTCTGTGACGCACGACAGGTTAGTCACGCCGCTGCCGGATATGAGGGGATAGCTCGTGCCCGTGCCCCAGGCACCCACTATTCCTCCCGTTGATGAGAGCTGGGCGTAGTAGACGGCATTCCCCGCGTTGCCGGCCACGCAGTAGATGTAGCCTGAGTAGACCGCACACGACTCCCCGTCGACCGCCGCCGGATAGGATGTGGTCGAGCTCCACGACACTCCCGATCCCGTCACCTGGCCGTACTCGACGTTGGAAGTCGTGTACGGAGACATCGTTAGGTATGGATTGAACCCGCCCACGCAGTAGATATATCCAGAGTCTGTGACGCAAGATTCATCCGAGATGTAGGTCGGATAGTTGGACGAGGCACTCCAGGTACCCACTCCCGGCGACCCGATCGCCGCATAGTTGACTTGGTCCGCGGTACCGACTGAGTTGGAGCCCCCCACGCAGACGATGTAGCCTGAGGCGATGGCGCACGATCCCTCGCTGAATCCCGCGGTGAGGAAGAAGCCGATGTCGGGATAGGTATTGGGGGACAGGGTCCACGACGCCACTCCAGACGCCGTGGCAGCACCATAGTATACTGAAGTGTAATAGCCA
>PLUF01000032.1 GCA_003164815.1 Candidatus Gagatemarchaeum stordalenia | reverse complement strand
AGACAATTATGCCGTTATCAATAACACGGCCAACGCGGAGAGCATTCAACCGTCAAGTTAAGAGAACCTGAACCTAGGCAAAGATAAATAACTCGCGCCGGGGTTTTTCCCGATAGATGCCGCAGACCAGGGACCTTACCCGCTTCATGCACGACCTAGTCGAGAAGAGGGAGCCGTTCGTGCTGGCAACGGTCGTGAGGATCCACGGTTCATCCATAGGCAAGCCGGGTTTCAAGGCAGTCGTCTCGAAGGAGGGGAGGATAATCCAAGGGACCGTCGGAGGGGTCTGTCCCGAGTCCGCGATAGCGACCATGGCCCTGGAGGCGCTGCACTCCGGGAAGGCGAAGATCGTGAAGGTCTACCTCGAGGACGCGAGGGATGCCCTGGACGGCACGCTGAAGAACAAGAATCCGGATGAGATTTATGTCGAGGTGAACTGCGGAGGGATGATGGAGATATACGTGGACCCATACCTGCCCAGCGACCGCCTCATCATGGTGGGCCAGGGGGGCAAGGACGACGTCGAGGAAGGCCTGGTGAAGCTAGGGAAGATGCTGGGCTACGAGACGATAGTCATCGACCATCTCCCCGTTCTGACCGAGGAGCCGGACACGCTGATCACGGACCTCGACTACGACCTCGACAGCTTCCAGTTCACCACCTCGGACTCGGTGGTCGTCCTGACGAAGGGCGAGCGGGACGTCAAGACCCTCGAGGTCCTGGCGAAGAAGGGCGTGAGATTCGTCGGGCTCATGGCGAGCAGCCAGAGATCGTCGGACGACATCGAGGAGCTCAAGAAGAGGGGGGTCGCGCAGCAGTTCCTCGACTCCCTGCACAGCCCGATAGGCTCCGACATCGGGGCGGTCTCGCCCGAAGAGATAGCGCTAAGCATCATGGCCGACGTGACCGCGACGAAGCGCGGGAAGCACCTCCCGCACAAGATGGTGACGGCCCGCGAGAGCCCCGGACGGACGACGACCTAGCTCTGGCCGAACAGAAGCTTTATCTACAAAATCGCACTCGCCGGTTCACGCGACATGGTTCCTCGCAAGTTCGAGTATTTCGCCCCCAGGTCCGTCCGAGACGCGACCGCACTGCTCAAGAAGTACGGCTCGGACGCAAAGGTCCTTTCCGGCGGAATGAGCCTGCTCCCCGTGATGAAGCTGAGGCTCGGCTCGCCCGCATACATCGTCGACATCAACCGGATCCCCGGCATGGAGTACATCAAGTCGCAGGCAGGCAACGTCCTGATCGGGGCGCGGACGAGGCATCACGCCATCGAGAGTTCGAAGCTCATCAAGGACAAGGCCTTCCTTCTCTCCGAATGCGCAGCCACGATCGGCGACCCGCAGATCCGGAACATGGGGACCATGGGCGGCTCCCTCTCGCACTGCGACCCGAGCGGCGACTGGGGGGCGGCGGTCATCGCCCTCAGGGGGTCCTTGCGGATCAAGGGCCCGTCGAAGGAGCGGACGATGAAGATAGACGACTTTCTGGTCGACACGTTCACCTCGGCGCTTCGCCCGACCGAACTCCTCATCGAGATCAGCATCCCGATCCCTCCTCCGGGCAGCGGCGGAGCCTACGTCAAGCTTGAGAGGCGCACGGGCGACTTCGCGACCGTCGCCGTCGGAGCCCAGGTGGGGATCGACCGGAGCGGCGCCTGCACCTACGCCGGAATCGGCCTCACGGCGCTGGGGAGCAAGAACCTGAGGGCTGCAAAGGCCGAGGCAGCGCTCCTCGGCAAGCCCCTGACAGCCAGGGTCATAGAAGAGGCCGCGATGGCGGCGTCCGAGGACGCTCAGCCTAGTTCAGACCCACTGAGAGGGTCGGCAGATTACAAGAGAGAGATGGCAAAGGTCTACACTCGACGCGGCCTGCAGCTCGCCGTCAGCCGTGCCAAGGGAGGCGTACGCTGATGGCGAGAGCCTCCGCCAAGCCGAAGAAGGCAGACTCCGGGGTCCGGAGCATCACCGTCAACATCAACGGGGTCGACTACAGGAGGGAGGTCGAGCCCAGGCTGCTCCTCGTCCACTTCATACGCGACGTGGCCGGGCTTACGGGGACCCACGTGGGGTGCGAGACCTCAAATTGCGGCGCCTGCACCGTGCTCTTCAACGGCAAATCGATAAAGTCCTGCACGGCGCTCGCCGTCCAGGCGGACGGGGCCCGGGTGGAGACGATCGAGGGGCTCACCCACGGCGGGGCGCTCCACCCCATCCAGCGGGCCTTCTGGGACAACCACGGCCTCCAGTGCGGCTTCTGCACCCCGGGGATGATAATGCAAGCCTACTGGATGCTGAAGGAGAACCCGAACCCGACCGATGACGAGATAAAGCTGGGGCTCTCGGGCAATCTCTGCAGATGCACGGGGTATCAGAACATCATAACCTCCGTGAGGGCAGCAGCCAAGGAAATGCGGAAGTAGGACGTCTATCCGCTGAAGGGGTAGGGCATCGGGGGCTTGTGCGCCCTCGAGTGTTTCGTCATGTGGATGTAGCAGTAGGTGGCGCCGCAGACGTGGCAGCGGAAATAGTACTCTTTGCCCAGCAACTTGCTACAGAAATTGCACGAAACGACATTGACCGTCTCGGGCTCCGAGTGGTTTGCGCTCAACTTTCTACAAGGAATAGGAGAAACCGCTTGTCTTTAAGCATGGATATTAAAATATAGGAATACTCCGAATTAAGTGACAAATATTGCACGATTTGCTCTGCCCCGCGGGACCATCAATGTTTCTCCTATATGCGGTCCAATCAGAATATTGTCATCGGAAAAACAATATTGAGTTTTGAAAAATACATTTGGGTCCTTAGGGCACTAGTTGTGCTGGCGGATGTCCGTCCAAGGCAGGATACGACTCAGATCCGCTTGGCCAGGAGCGAGACCGCGGTCCTGAGGCCCGGCGTCGCGCCGCGGATGATCTCCGGACCCCTAACCAACCCGAGAAGTTTCACGACCTCTTCGGAGATCAGCCTGTCGTCACCGACCGTTAGGTCGCGTATGACCCTGGAGTAGTCCTTCTCCTTTGAGACGCGCGTGGCGTGCAGGACGTAAAGGTCGAAGAGGCTCTGCACGGACTCCTGCCCGAGGTACGAGAAGCACTCTGCCGACTGCATCGAGTCGAGGAGCTCCGCCGTCTTCATCTCCATCACCTCCACAGCCTCGATCTCCTGGTATCTGCCGAGCTGGGGTGCCGCCTCAGAGCCGATCCCGCTCGTCCGGAGCACGTCATAGACGACTGAAAGGCCCTCAAGCCGGTTCTCGCACGAGACCCTGGACGCCAACTCGAGGCCGGACGCGTCCGCCCATACCTTGAAGCTCGAAGGCCTCTTCTTGGGCAGCGCCTTGACCTGCCCCAGAACGTGGCTCGGGGAGGGCATTACCCCGTTCATAAGGAGGTCGGCCCATGCGAAGTCTCGGGCAGCCGAGAGCAGCGAGAAGTCGGCCTCGGCCGTCTCTTTCTGGGAGAGCAGCTCATCGACCCTCGCCAGCGACTTGAGGGAGGAGGCTAGGTGAATCTCGGCCGCCTTCTTGCAATTCGCCCTGAAACTCCGTTTGCAGTCTGCTGTCGCTGTGGCGAGGAGCAGGGACGAGTCTCTCAGGGTGACCGCGGAGGCGAGGGTGACGGCCAGCTCCGGGTCCGGCTGCCTTACCTCCCTCTCGTTCCTGAAGATTATCCTGGCGTAGACGTCGGCCACCTTGGTGAACTTGTCGGGGATCGGGTCGCGGCTCACGACCAGAAGGTCGTATTCGCAGGAGCGCCTGCTCAGGTTCAGTGCGTGACAACCGATTATCGCGATGTCGTTGGTGGGGAACGTCTTGAGAGCCGGGAGGATGCTCTTCACGCTCGCGTCCGTCTCGTGCCGGGGCTGCTCCACGGCCCGAGCACTCGCTTCGTTTGGAGATAAGCTTGAACCGCTACCTGTTGACGGCGATGATGCCGAGGGCGACGAGGGCCGTCCCGGCTATCTCGGTGAGAGGAGGTGCGCTTAACTGGAGGACGGTCGCCATCGTGACGGCGAAGACCGGCACTAGGAAGAAGTACGAGCTGAACTGGGCGGCCGGCATCCTGGAGAGCACCCTCCAGAAGAGGACGTAAGCGAGCCCGCTCGCGAGCACGACGTTGTAGCCTAGGAGCACCCAGAAGAGCGGCACGGGGTTGATGAACGGGTGGCCGTAGGCGAGGACAGGCAGGATGAAAGCACCTCCAATCAGAGACTGGATCGCCGTGACCGACTTTGCATCGATCGTCGTCCTCCATCTCTTGAACAGGATTATGGCTATGGCCCACGACAGCGAAGCAAGGAGCGCGTAGAGGTCGCCGACGACGAGGGTCGATGACAGGATGCTGGGCAGGAAAATCACCACGATGCCCGCGAACGCGGCGGTTATCCCGACGACCCTCTTCCGTGTGAACCTCTCTCCCACGAGCGGAGCCAGTACGGCGACGATCACCGGCTGGGTGTACACCAAGGTGGAATCCACCCCGGCGTTTACAGTGACGAGGCTGAAGTTCAGGAAGACCAGGAAGAGTGCGATGTTGAAGAGCCCCAGCAGCGTCAGCCAGAGGACGTCGACGCGCCTGATTCCCTTGACCACGTGGCCTCCTAGGGCGAGAACGAAGGCACCGCCCAGGACCGCCCGGAGGAAGGCGAACGTGATGGGGTCGACGTAAGGAAGAACCGCCTTGATCACGAAGTAGTTCGACGCCCAGATAAGGCAGATCAGCAGGACCAGCGAGAGGTCAAAGAGACGGGCCTTCATCAGGTGCCCAACGCTCCCCTGGGCGTCTGAGACTGCCTGGCTGTTCCGGCTCTCAGTTCGTGACCAGCGCCTTCATGCACTGCTGCTGCGACGCGACGGCGAACGCATCCGCGGTCCGTTCGAGGGGGAACCTGTGCGTGATCATGTCCGCGACCTCGATTCTGTGCTCTGCCAGTAGCGCGAGGGCGGCCGAGGTCTCCCTCTCAGACGCCGCGTAGCTGGTGACGAGCCTCGTCCC
The DNA here is from genome assembly GCA_003164815.1 of Candidatus Gagatemarchaeum stordalenia. Taxonomy (GTDB): domain Archaea; phylum Thermoproteota; class Nitrososphaeria; order Nitrososphaerales; family Gagatemarchaeaceae; genus Gagatemarchaeum; species Gagatemarchaeum stordalenia. The sequence goes on along the minus strand of PLUF01000032.1, from coordinate 54,783 downwards.
GTTCAGAAAGAAGCGTGCCATCTCGAGCCGCGCGACGGCGTCCTTCCGCGGCGCGCCGAAGAGGAGCACCGTCCCTCCCCTCGCGATCGTCTTGAGGCCGTCCTCGAGGGCCGCGCTGCTCCCGGTCGCGAGCACCACCAGCTCCGGACCCTCTTCGAAGGACGCGAGGGCGCGCTCGCGGTCCCCTTCGATCGTGGGGTTGAACGTGACGTCGGCGCCCATCCGCTTCGCGAGCGCGACCCTGTACTCGCTGACATCCGAGATGCCCACCGTCTTCACTCCGTATGACCTGAGGAGCTTGAGGTGCGTTAGCCCGACCGGACCAGCGCCGTAGACCATCGCCGACGAGGCGGTCCTCGCCCCGGCCTGCTCGAGGCCGAGGATGCAGCACGCCAGCGGCTCTATGAAGCTCGCCTCCTCGTATCCCAGCGAGTCAGGCAGCCTGAGGACCGCTCCGCGGTCGACGTTGTACCTCGGGACGATGAAGAACTCGGCCAGGCCACACGGGACAAGGTTGTGCCTCGAGTACTCCCTGCACAGCGTGCTCTTCCCCGCCCCGCAGAGGGCGCACTCGCCGCAGCCGACGTGGTGGTGGGCGAAGACCCTCTCCCCGGCCGAGATCCCCCTCACGCCGGACCCGAGCTGCTCGACCTCGCCCACCTCTTCGTGGCCGAGGATCCTGGTCGTTATCCCCTCGCCGTGGACCTTCTCGACGTCGGTCCCGCATATGCCGCAGCACTTCATCCTGACTAATACTTCACCCTCCCTCGGTTCCGGCTTCGGAACCTCGAGGACCTGCAGCCCGTACGATGGGTCTATCAGAGCAGCCTTCATGACTGCAGTAAGTCGACCTCGTTCTGGTTATAAACGCGAACCCTTGGGCTACTTGGGAAGGCCTAGGACGTCCTCGCAGTCCCACAGGATGCCATCAACCGGGCAGCGGTATTTGCAGATCTGAATCTCGACCATCTTGGCGCCGCAGTGGCAGACCTGCTCGGGCAACGTTCTAGAATTGAGCCACTATGCTTAAAGACTTTATCGAAGAAATCTGAAGAACCCTTAAATCGTGAAAGGGGTCTATTCTTGAAATCAATGGGGCAGCGATCCGCGGGTCGAACGGCAATCTCATCCCGCGTCGCCGTCGTGATCACGGTCGTCATTCTCGCTCTCGCCGGGACCGCGTCCTACCTCGCGTTCTCGGATGGGACCGGTGGTCAGCTCACCACCTCCTCGGTCACCTCCGCCAGCCAGTCCCATACCGCCAGCAGTACGGGATCCTCCACCGCCTCCTCCCTTACCAGCACCTCCTCGACCAGCTGCATCGGCTGCTCCTACACCACAACCACCTCCGCCAGCGCCACGAGCCCCACCAGTTCAAGGTCAACGACGTCGTCCTCGACCTTCTCCAATGCGAGCGAGGTCATAGTGATTATCCCACCCGGCATCGAGAACCTTGCGAACAAGGTCTCGTTCGAGCCCATCAACATCACGATTGTGATCGGGGTGAACAACACCATCGTCTTCATCAACCACGACGACCAGGAGCACATACTGGAGTCGACGGCGTGGCCCACGGACGGCCAGCCCTTCCAGTTCTACAGCCTCCCCGGCTCCAGCAACAGCGTGACCTTCACCACCCCTGGCAAGTACACGTACTTCTGTGAGTGGCACCCAATCTGGATGGACGGATCGATCAACGTCGTCGCGTGATCCTGCGAAACCCGTAAAACGGTCCCTGGAGGCGCGCTGAAGGCGTGCGAGCCAGGTACGTTTCGGTCCTAGTCGTGATCCTGCTCGCGGGGGCGATAGTCGCAGGTTCCTACGTCCTTCTCCAGAGCTCGGCGCCCTCCACCTCGACGTCCGAGGCAGGATGCGCCGACCTCTCCTCGGTCAACAGGGTCGTCCTGAACGAGTCACAGTTCGGCAGCGTCACGACATTCAGCCTTCCCTCTCCGCTCAGGAGCCCCAACTCGATCACCTCGGCCCCAGACGGCTCGGTCTGGTTCGGCGAGGTCGCGGTCCCCGGGCTCGCCCACCTCTTCCTCAACGGGACGCTGGTCGAATATCCGTGGCCTTTCCCTAACGCGACCCCGGCTTCGCTCTGCTTCGACCGTTCGGAGATCTGGGGCGTCACCATCTGGAACGGGCTCGTCTGGGCCTCGGACCCCGCCAACAACCAGCTGGTGGGCATGAACCAGACTAGCGGGGCGTTCACGGTCGTGCACCTGCCGTCAAGCGTCGTGCCTCGCTTCCTCGCGATCGGTCCCAACGACCAGCTCTGGTTCACCGAGACCTCGCCTCCGGGCCAGATAGGGGTGATCCGCAACGAATCAGCGCAGCCGACCTTCTACTCGGTCCCCTCCGACAAGGGGGAGTACACCACCTCGATACTCTTCCAGGAAGCCACACTCGCCTACGTGGTGACCGTGAACCCTGAGGACAACCACGGCCAGGTCTTCTCCTTCGACCCGATCGCACCCGTCCCGGTCTTCCAGCAGGTGGGCGGGAACCAGACGCTGCTCGGGCCGTACAGCGTGGCAGTCTCGCAGGGCTCCCTCTGGGTGGGAGAGCACGAAGCTTCCTATGTCGCGTCCTATGGCATATTCTCAAGCGACTGGTCGTTCTACCCGACCTCGACTGACCCGAAGCTCCCGCTGACGCTCCCCTACTATCTTCTCGCGAACGGAAGTTCGGTCTGGTTCAACGAGCACGACGCGAACAGGGTCGCCGTGATAACCAACGAGACGACCCTGACCGAGTACGCCATGTCTCCAATCCCCATCGACGAGGTGGGAATCGGGAACGCTCTCACCATCGCCCTCGACAGGAACCTCGTCTGGTTCACCGCATGGACGGCAAACAAGGTCGGGTTCGTCAACGACTCGATCGTCCCATCGTTCGACGTCTCCGCGCCTGCGAACGCGACTTCGACACCGATCGCGGTGGGCTCGTCGGCCCAGTTCCAGTTGCAGATCACAGGAGCCTCCTCCAGGCCCCTGAACATCACGTTCGCCGACTCCGAGTCGATCAGCGGGGTCCCGACGGAGATCTCGTTCTCACCGACCGTCGCGTCCATCTCGTCCCTTGGGGGGCCGGTGACCGTCGGCGTGACGGTGCGGGTCGGGGCCTCGACGCCTCTCGGCGAGTACCGCCTCCTGATGACCGTGACCGACGGCCTGACGTCTCGGTCCGTCTACGTGCCGATACTGGTCTCTTGAGTGGTCCACGCGAAAAGCGTTAAAGCCTCCGAGTTTGACTACGACCTCGAAAGACTTGGAGGACGAAGAGACAGGCACCCCGAGGCTCGTCAGACGCAAGGTCTTCTCCACGACTCCACGACTCTGCCCGGTCTGCCTCGCCCCTCTCCAGAAGATAGGCGAGCTAGGGGGGTGGCTGATACCGCAGAACTATCTGTGCCCAAAGTGCGGATACAACGGCATCGCCTTCCTCGAGGAGACGCCGAAGGACGAGAAAGGCCCGCAAAAGGCCACGGACTGAAGTCGTTTGGAGCAGGGCAGAATCAACTTTATCGGGCTGGTCTACTCCGCGATCATCGCGCTCACCCTCGTCCTCTTCGTCCTCTCCATTCCCTACGGGACCTACGCCATCTTCTCGCCGCACCTCTCGACGAGCACCCCGCCCTACACCTATGAGACCCAGATCGCCTCGCTGCCGGTCTACATCGGCCTCTTCGCGGTCTCGCTCCCGCTCAACCCCTCCTTCGGAGTCCTCTTCGTCTCGCTGACCGCCCTGTTCTCATTCTTCATCGTGCTGGCCTTCGTGCAGGGAGGGGGTTTCGTCCGGGCGCTCAGGTCTGCATCCCGGGACGGTGTGGGCGCACTCCTCCAGAACCCGCTCTCCGCGACCATAATGATCCTCGGAGCTACGCTGCTGGCGACCATCCTGCTGGACCTCTTCCAGACCTCGGTGGGCGTCTCGGCGGGAGGGCTCTCGGGCGATCCGTACGGCCTTCTGGTCAGCTTCACGTTGGCCCCGCTGATAGAGGAGGTCGGCTTCAGGTTCTTCCTCATCGGCGTGCCTCTCTTCCTGGTCCTGCTCGCAACGAGGTCGGGCGCGAGACGAATGCTCAAGGCGCTCTGGCGACCCTCGGCCGCGTGGGAGGGCGGGGCCGGAGAGGAGCCTAACGAGGCGGCGAACACCTTCCTGAGGCTGCTGGTCTACTTCCTGATCGCCCTGAGCTCAGTCTTGTTCGGGCTGGCCCACTACCTCTCGGGCTCGGGTTGGGACATAGGGAAGGTCAGCGAGGCCGCGCTGGACGGCGCCGCGCTCGCCTACCTCTATGTCAGATACGGCCTGCACGCGAGCATCATCTTCCACTGGGCCGTCGACTTCGCCTCGAACGCGTTCGCCTTCTACGGGCAGGCCGCATACGGGGTCTCATGGACGTCGAACAGCGTATACAGCGTCGTTCCCACCCTTGACATCGTCATCCTCGTCGGGGTGCCCGGGCTTCTCTACTTCGCGAACCTCTTCTTCAAGCGAGTTATTAACACGAGGCGACAGGTCACTGCGGATGACAGTAATCGGCAAATCGATCCTGACAGAGCTAGTCGATAAGTACAAGGTTATCTCCCCGACCTCGCCCGAGGGATTCGACGGCGACGGCTACGTGCTGACGGTGAGGGAGGACAGGACTCTCAATTACCTCGAGCACAGGAACATGATCTCCAAGGAGGTCATCTTCACTCCCCCCAATTATGTGGCCCACCTCACCGCCAAGAGCCGGTTCGGGCGCATGGGGCTCTCCTTCCTGAACTCGGTCAAGGTCCACAGCGGATTCGTCGGGAGGCTCGCCCTCGAGCTCGTCAACCTCAACAACGAGAGGGCGCCCATAACTGTCCGGCATGGCGACCCGCTCATCCACATCGAGTTCATCTCAAGGGACGGCGAACCGTCGCCGTACCGCGGGAACTACATGTTCCAGTACATGAACGAGAAGGAGTCCGAGACGTACGTCAAGATACTCTCGACCCACTTCAATGCCCTCTTTACCGAAGAAGAGCTGAAGAAGATGAAGAAGAATCGCGTCAAAGAAGGCTGACAGCTAGTTAGACTTCTCATGGAAAATCACAGTGTAACACCAAGAAAACGCTAAGCTTAATTCAGTGCCATACTAGCCATATGGCATGAACAATTTTGCAGACCCAATCGGAGGCTTCGGACCCAGCTACTCGATGGAGCCGATAGGCGGGTTTGGACCCAGCTACACGCTCGAACCAATCGGTGGATTCGGACCCAGCTACTGAAGCAATAGCATTTGAGCTGTAAAGCCGGCCTGCACTGGGGATACGGTTTCTTGTCTATCCCCTAGGGCTTCCGGATCCGATCGTGAGCATTCCTGCTCGACGTTCGACTCGAGGTGACGGGCCGCCCGCGGTTCTACTGGCTGGACTTTTGCTTCGGCGTAGCGCTCTCTTGCTGTATGCCCTTTGCCTTCTGCAGGAGGTTCTCGAACCTGCGCAGCAGGAGCTCTTCGTTGAACTGCCATGCCTGCCTCGTCTCGTCGTAGAGCTCGGGGATGATGCTGAACGAGAGGGCGTGGCGCTGGTCGATGATGAAGTATCTCGCGCTGGTCTTAGTCTCGGAGATGACCTCGGCCAGGAGCTGGAGCCCCTCGGTGATCGACTCTATCGGGAAGATGAGCTCTGCCTCGTACCGGTCGCCCACCGCTTCCGACCAGATGAACGGCAGCTGGTTGAGCCGGGACATCACGTCTATCCTCTTGGCCTGGTCCAGGTCGGAGAATAGGACCGACACGGCGAGGTAGGTGTGCTTCTTGTTGAGCGCCCTGTCCGCCTTGTAGTCGTACTTGGTCCCCATCCAGTTGATCACGTACCCCTTGATGAGCTTCCTCTCCTCGATGTGCTTCCTGTAGTGCCAGGTCAGCGTCTTGTAGTTGATCTTGAGGGTCTGCGCCATGTCCGCCAAGCTCCTGTTGCCGTCCATCTGCAGCTGTTTCAGGATCTTGAGGTCGGTCGCGTCGAACTTCTCCCTCGCCGAGGGCATGTACGAGGCCGCCTGACGGTCGACCTTGGCCTCCGTCGACCAGTCGAAGTCCCACAGGCCCTCGTCGAAGTCGTACATCTCGGTCTTCATCGGCGCGTTCCTGAACCAGTGGAAGGTGTAGAACTCGAATGACCTGAAGTAGCCCTGCTCCTTGAGGCCGCCGAAGAACTCGCGGTAAGCCTCCACCTTCTCGTCGGGCACAGAGGCGTGCACGAGGAACCTGCCGTCGGGCAGCACCTTCTCGAAGGCGACGATGTATCCTTCGTAGCTCATTATGGTGAGCATGAGCTCCGCGACGTCCCTGTACCCGTCTGCGAAGTCCATCAGCATGATTATGCGCCGCAGCCCGAGCTTCTCGTGGTCGACTGCGACCCTCACGGCGAAGCCCTTGTTGAGCAGCTTCTCCTTGTAGCGGTAGCGGACCGACTCCTTGTACTGGCCGAGCCGCCGCGCGATCTCGGAGATGTTGGGTCCCACTTCGGTGATCAGTTTTGCCAGCTGTCCAGTCTTAATGTTGGAGCTTTCCTCTTCCCCTGTCTCGGCGGTCCTTTCTAGACTCATTGCTGTCCTTCGCCCTGCACCCGCGGTCAGGTTACTTATATATTGCGATGAAATTTCTATGTATTCTCTAACTCTTATTAGAGATTTTGAGAAGAGGAGTGCTCAGATTCCTAGGGCGGACCTGAGGCCCTTGTACCTGTTCCTGATCGTTACCTCGGTCACCCCTGCCGCCTCGGCGACATCCCTCTGCGTCTTGTCCTCCCCCTCCAGCGTGCACGAGACGTAGAGCGCCGCGGCCGCCAGGCCCATGGGGTCCTTCCCTGCTGATATCCTCGCCTCCTCGGCCTTCTTGAGTATCTCTAGCGCCCTTCTCTTCGTCTTCTCCGAGAGCCCGGCCCTGGAAGCGATCCTTGAGACGCACTTGATCGGGTCCGCCACCGGCATCTTGATGTCCATCTCCTTCAGCAGAAGCCTGTAGCACCTCGCGATGTCCTTCTTCTTCACGTTCGAGACCACGGCGAGGTCCTTGAGGGTCCTCGGTGTCTCGCGATCCCTGCAAGCGGCATAGAGCGAAGCGGCGATTATCGCCGAGATCGAGCGACCGCGCACAAGCCCCCGCTCGAGCGCCTTGCGGTAGATGTAGGCCGCCTTCTCGACCACCGCGTCCGAGACTGCGAGCTTGTCCGAGAGCCGGTCGAGCTCGCTGAAGGCCTGCCTGAGGTTCCTGTCCATGGGCTCGTGCACCTGGCTCCTGCTGTCCCAGGTCCTCAGCCTCTCCACGGTCGCCTTCATGGAGGACGAGAGAGACTTGCCCGAGGCGTCCTTGTTGATCCCACCTATGACCGTGGCGAGCCCCATGTCGTGCATCGCTATCGAAGTTGGGGTACCGCTCCTCGACCGGTCGGCCTTCTCGTCCTTCGAGAACGACCTCCACTCTGGGCCCGTCTCCACGATCTTCTCCTTGACCACGAACCCGCAGTTGCTGCAGACCAGTTCCCCACCGTTGGTGTCCACTACCATCGGCCCCTTCCCGCACCGGGGGCACTTGTCGAGGGCCTTCTGCAGCCTCATCGCCCTAGTGTAGTCTCGTTCGTAGGACATCGCAATGGCACCGAAAAGAGGTAATCGTTCTTGGAGGTCGCTCAGATATATTTAATGTTTATGCAGTTTGGGTCTGTTAATTACCGAATAATTCGTTTTAATCAGACGTCGGCCTGAAGAGCCGGCCGCAACACAGGACTGTCTTCCTCCCCCACCAGAATCGGGGTCGGCAGACGGAGGAATACTGCATCAAACTTTTATACAAGAGTAGCCGGCACTTTTTCCAGAATCGGCCATGCAGGGTCTAGTGCTGATGGAGGATGTCCTTCAATTCATAGGGGCTTTTGTTGCCTTCTCCATCGCAGTCGTGTCCTACAAGGGGGTCCGGCAGACAAAGAGCTCCTCCCTCCTCCGGCTTGCGGCCGCCTTCATGTTCCTCGGAGCGGGGTTCCTGCTCGAGGGGCTCTACCAGCTCAACACTCTATACGTGATCCCGGGCCTTGAGGTCTCGGTCGCGACGCTCCTCATAGCCGGCCTGTTCCTCGAGACGGCAGGCTACTTCTTCCTCGCGTTCTCGCACATGCTCGACGTCTTCTTCGACAAGAGGATGGGGGTCATGCTCGCCCTCTTCCCGTTGATGGCCGTGAACCAGACGAGCCTCGTGGTGATACTCACCAGCCTTTCCTTCTACTTCATCCTCTACGGTGTGGTCGAGACGCTCTTCGCGTACTCGAAGAACCGGAACCCCAACACGCTCCTCATTGCTTGCGGCCTCGCGGTGATCGCCGGAGGGTGGTGGGTCTCTCTGGTGAGCCCGGACGGACTAATGTTAAACATAGTGCAGTTGCTTATGAAAGAAGTTGGACTCGTCACACTATTCATCCCCGTGTTGAGGTTCACTTTCAATAAGAAGAGTGGGTGGAATGGCCCAGTATAGAACGCAGACGAAGATAATCGCGGACATCCTGGTCACGGCCAGGGACATGAACACCGCGGGTGACGGAGTGGGCATCACGACCCTGCTGAGGAAGGGCAACGTCTCCTACAACAGGATGACCAAGCTCATCGCGGACCTCGTTGGCGCGGGGCTGCTGGAAGAGCACATGCTCGAGAAGAACGCAAAGTACAAGATCTCGGAGAGGGGCATCACGTTCCTGACGGCCTACAGCCAGTTCGAGGACTTCGCCCAGTCCTTCGGTCTCCGGCTCTGACCGGCGGCACACTCCTTCATTCTGCGCTCGGTCCAGTCTGATTTTTATCCTGAGTCCCCAGTCCCCCGCCTCGATACCATTGATAGGATTCGTCGGAGCCGGACGCGTGGGCGCTCAGGCCGCACTCGAGGTAGCATCCCTCGGCGTGGACGACCTCATCCTCGTGGACATCGTCCCGGGCCTCGCGGAAGGCGAGGCGCTCGACATCAGCCACAAGCTCTCGGAGGCGGGAGTGGACGTCTCTGTGACGGGGTCCTCCGACTACTCGAGCATTGCCGGGGCGGACGTGGTGGTGATTACCGCCGGCCTCGCCCGGAAGCCGGGTATGACCCGGATGGACCTCCTGGGGAAGAACGCCGGGATCGTGGCGTCCGTCGCCAAGGAGGTGGGGAAGTACGCGCCGGACGCGGTCGCGATCACCGTCACCAACCCCATGGACGTGATGAACTACGTCGTCCAAAAGGCCACGGGGTTCCCCGCGGCGCGGGTCGTCGGGATGGGGGGAGTTCTAGACCTCTCGCGCTTCAAGCACGTGCTCTCGCTGAGGCTCGGCGTCTCCCGTTCCTCCATAATGGCCCTGGTCATCGGTGAGCACGGGGAGAACATGGTCCCGCTCGCCAGATACACATCGATCGGGGGCGTCCCTCTCACCTCCATCCTGGACGGAAAGCAGATAGAGGAGACGATTCAGAGCACCCGCCAGGTCGCGATAGACGTGATCTCAAAGAAGGGGGCGACCGTCGACGCGCCCGGGAACGCGATCGCCCGGATGGTGAAGGCCGTGGCGTGGGACAGGCACGACGTCCTGCCCGCCTCGACCTTCCTCGACGGCCAGTACGGGGTGAGCGGGCTCGGCATCGGCGTCCCTCTCATGCTCGGTGCGAAGGGGGTGGAGAAGGTCTACGAGCTGGCCCTCGACGAGGGCGAACGGGTGCAGTTCATGAAGGGCGTCGAGACGATAAGGGAAGGGATCGCCGCGCTCCCTCCGCTCTGACCCCCTTCTCAAGGGTGGATTCTCAGAAGCCGTGTGAGAGGTAGTCCGTCCGGCCGCCGTCGGCCATGAGCGTCGTCCCCGTCGTGAAGCTCGACTCGTCGCTCGCTAGGAACAGGATCGCCTTCGCTATCTCTATGGGCTTGGCGACCCTCCTCAGCATCGCCCGCGCCGAGACGTCCGCCACCGAGTCCTCGAACTGCTTTGCGGTCTTCCCTTTCATCGTCATGTCCGTCTCCGTGTAGCCGGGCGAGACGCAGTTCACGGTGATCCCGGCCCCCGCGAACTCGAGTGCGAACCTCTTCGTCAGGAGGAGCACCGCGGCCTTCGTGAGCGCGTAGCCGGTCGTCCCCTTGAAGGCGGTCCCCAGCGCCGCGTTGCTCGCGATGTTCACGATCTTCCCGTACCCCTTCTCGACCATGTGCCTGCCGACCTCCCTCGTGCAGAAGATCACGCCCTTGACGTTCACCCCGAGCATGGCGTCGATGTCCTCCGTCTTGAGGCTGAACAGGTCACCCTGCCTCAGGATCCCGGCGTTGTTCACCAGTATGTCGACCCTCCCGAACCTCTTGACCGCCGCCTCTACCATCGCGATGACCTCGCCCTCGTCCGCGACGTTCGCCTTCAGCGCGACAGCCTCGCCCCCGGCCGCCACTATCTCCCTGACGACCTTCGCAGCATCCTCGGCCCCAGCGGTGAAGTTGACACAGACCATCGCCCCCTCCTCGGCGAAGAGCAGGGCCGTGGCCCTCCCGATCCCCCTCGAGCCTCCGGTGATGAGCGCTACCTTGCCTTCGAGTCTACCTGGCATCCTTCGGGCATCTCCCCGCGCCCGTTCATAACGATTATCCCGGTCCTTCAATCCCGGATACGAAAGCGCTACATCCCGCTCCGCTCGGGGACCGGGCGTCCAGTTGGTCTCCAGAGCGGCGTCACGGACTCTGTTCCTCCTCTTCATGCCCATCGTCATCGCCGAGTTCCTCACGGGCTCGACCCCGCTCCCTTCCCTCCTCAACCCGGTGACCCTTCCTGCCCTCCTCGGCCTGTATGGCGCGGGGGCGGTCCTGGTGCGGGAGCTCACCGTCATATGGAGGAAGGGGTGGCCGACGGTCTTCGCCCTGGGTTGCGGTTACGGGATAGCCGAGGAGGGACTCGACGTGAAGAGCTGGTTCAACCCACACTGGGGAGGACTCGGCCTGCTGGGCAGCTACGGGCGTCTCTTCGGGGTGAACTGGGTCTGGGCGACCGAGCTCACGATCTTCCACTCCGTCTTCAGCATCACGATCCCGGTGGCGCTCGCGACTATCCTCTTCCCCGACTCCTCCGGAGACCGATGGCTCCCGGGGAGGAAGCTCCCTCTGGTCGCGGTCCTGTTCGCGCTGGACGTGCTCTTCGGGTTCGCGTTCTTCCCCTACTCTCCCCCGGCCCTCCAGTACCTCGTCGCGCTCGGGATCGCCGGGGTGCTGGTTCTGGTCGCACTTGAGCTCCCTGCGTCTCACTCCACCCCGGAGGGCCCCGGCCGTCTGCGAGGCCGCCTGCTCGCCGCGATTGGATTTGCCTCGACGACGTCGTTCTTCGTGATATTCTGGGTGCTCCCGAACCTGGCCGTCCCTCCCGCCGTCGATGTCCTCCTCGCCGGGACGCTCTGCCTGTCGCTGGGTCTGTTCCTTAGAGGGACGCGCCTGTCGGAGGCCCAGGCCTTCTCGCTGATCTGCGGTGGGCTCGGCTTCCTGATCGCGATCTCTATCATCACGCTGAACTTCCTACAGGGCCCTCCGTTCGTCGGCGCCGCGCTGTCCGTCTACCTGTTCTCCGTCCGTCGACGAGCGAAGAGCGTTCCGCTATCCGCGCCGGGCGCGAATTAGTCTGGCAACGTTCAATTACGCTAGAACTGCACGGACGGGTCTTGGCGCCTGCGAAGCTCGTCGCCCCATACATCCTCATCACGGCCTTCCAGTATTTCCTCGCCAAGGACGCGCTGGGCCGGACTTCCCCCTTCGTCTTCGGGGCTATGACGACGCTCCTTACCTGCGTGGCGTTCTTCACGCTCAGCAGGGGATTCAAGCTCATACTGAACCGACAGACGCTCGTCTTCTCGGTCATCTACTGGATGAGCGGAGCGAGCTGGCTGCTCGGCCTGGACTACATCTCCCCGCCGCAGTCGGCAATCATCTCCTTCACGATGCCCCTCTTCGTGATACCGCTCGCGGTCTGGGTCCTCAACGAGCGCGGAACCCGGGTCGAGATCTACGGCGCTATCGTCGGGTTCGCGGGGATAGTCCTCTTCAACGTCCCCCTCCTCTCCGGGGCCTCGACCGATCTCGGAATCGCCCTCACGCTAGCGGACGCTTTCTTCTGGGCCCTCTACTCGGTCCTCATGAGGAAGCTGAGGAACCAGGACACCATCCAGACCCTGGCGACGGCGTCGTTCGTAAGCTTCCTCCTCTACGGGGCCTTCTCGTTCGCCGACTTCAGTCTGAGGCCCTCGGTGGACCTCGCGGTCGACGTCACGTTCCTGGGGCTCATCTCGGGGGCGCTCAACTTCTACATCTGGATGGCGCTCATCAAGGTGGAGAAGGTCGGGAGGCTCACGACCCTGATCTTCCTCGCGCCGATAATCACCTTGGTCTACTCGGTCGCCACCACCGGAGCGGTCCCGAGCTACATCACCCTGGGCGGAGTGGCCCTCATCTTCATCGGGATCTACTCTGCGAACATCATCGCCGCGAGGTCGCCGCGACCTGCGCCAGACGCTCCCTCTCCCGTCGCGGAACGCGGTTCATAAGTAGGCCTTAGCGGGAGCCGCCGCAGAAGCGAACGTGACGAAGTTCGACGTCCTTGTAATCGGTGCCGGCATCCTTGGGGTCTCCTCTGCATATCACATCAAGAAGAACAGCCCGGAGAAGAGGGTCCTGCTCATCGACCGCTACGGCGACGCGGGCCAGGCGAACACAGGGAGGAGCAACGCGATGTTCAGGAACACCTTCAGCTCTGTGGACAACCAGGACCTTGTCAACGCCTCGATAGACTACTACGTCCATGTCCAGAAGGAGCTCGGCATCGACATCGGCGTCGACTTCGTGGGCTACCTCTGGCTGATGACCGAGACCCAGCTCTCCGCGGCCGAGCCCCACCTGAAGAAGATGGCCGACAACAGGGTGGAGCTGCGGACCTACGGCAGGGCCGAGCTCGAGACGATGATGCCCGGCTTCGTGCCTAGCCCCGACACCGACGACGCGAAGCTGATGTCCCTCGGAAAGGTCGCGGGCGGCATCTTCGGCCCCAAGTGCGGCCGCCTGGCCCCCGACCGCCTCGCCGGTCACTACCGCGACCAGTTCAAGGCGCTGGGCGGGGAGGTGATGTTCAACTCCGAAGCGAGCAGGCTGACTATCTCGGCCCGGGAGCCGACCGGCATCGAGGGGGAGCCCTTCGTCTGGCAGGACTGGACTGCTACCGGCGCGACTCTGCGCGACGGAACCGAGGTCTCCGCGGAGACCGTCGTGGTCGCCGCGGGAGTCTGGAACAACGAGCTCCTCGACCCGGTGGGGATAGACGGCCACTGCAAGGCGAAGAAGCGCCAGCTCTTCACCGTTTCAATCGAGGGGAAGCCGGACCTCGAGGCCCTGCTGTGGTCGAAGGGCTTCAACAGCTCGGGTGTTCTTCCCTTCGTCATCCTGCCGAAGGCGGGTCTCATGGTCAAGGCGGTGAAGGAGGGGAGGGAGTTCTGGGTTGGTTGCGAGGACGAGGTGAACCGGGCCTTCATCACCGACCCCGACCGAGACCTCGACAGATACTCACCCGAGCCCTCCTACTACGAGCACAACGTCTACCCCGTCCTCCGGGAGTACCTGCCGCAGTTCGAAGGCGCGCGGCCCAGCCGGATGTGGGCCGGACTCTACGGCTACAACACGATCGACAATCTGCCCTACGTCTTCGCCGAGAACGGCCTCGTCGTCGTCGGCGGTGACAGCGGGAGTGGCGTGATGAAGGGCGACTCGCTCGGGAGGGTGGTAGACGCGGTCTACAGGGGCGGAGAGGGTGCCGAGGCCGAGCTGTACGACGGGACCAGGTTCAAGGCCTCGAAGATCGGGTTCAAGGCGCGCGACGTCGAGCGGGAAGAGTGGCTGATCTAGGCGTTACCGTCTGCGTTCACTTCTCCCTCCACCTGGCCTTCGTCAGTGATATGTAGAAGAAGACCGCCGTGACCGCGAGGAGGACCAGCCAGGCCACGTCGATGTTTGTCGAGGTCTGCCGGACCAACCCTGCGGCGTTCTGGGCGATCTCCGAGGCATAGGTCGTGGGCGAGAGGTAGGCGAGGTACCTCCACGGCAGCGGGATGTACGTTATGGGGTAGTACACCGGCGGGATCGTCGAGAAGAGGGTCGAGAGGAGCCGCGTGTAGGCGAAGCTCTCCACTATGTCAGAAGAGACGGTCGCCAGCAGGAACCCGATCGAGACCGAGGTCAGGAACATCAGCAGCATGACCGCGACTATGGTGGCCAATTGAAGCGGCGTCACGTGGACGTAGAAGTAGAACAGGACGGAGAGGATGACCAGCGCGGGCGACGAGTAGATCAGCTCGGAGATCGTCATCCCCGCGACGTAGGCCCCGGCCCTCGCCGGCGAACCGACGACCATGTCCTGGAGGTGGTAGTCGTTCTTCAGGTGCGATAGGTCGCCCTGGAGCGACGTCCCGCTCGAGAACATGGTCATGATCAGGCTCCCCTCCACGGCCTCCCCGATCAGGGACCCGCCGCTCGCAAGTGTGATCAGGATGAGGAACGAGAGCGGCGAGAGGACGGTGTTGATGAGGATGACCGGGTAGTTCTTCATCGCATAGATCGAGTTGATCAGGATCGAGGCCAGGAACTGGCTGAGCGCGCCTCGCACCTATCTCGCCCCTCCTTCGACCTTCTCCCTGGCGATCACGAAGTTGAATACGTCGTCGAGCGTCACCGGGTTCAGCGAGAACCGTACCCTCTCATCCGCGAGCCTCTTCGCCAGGGCCAGCGCCTGGTCCTCTGTGGTGAAGATCTGTATCATCCCGTCCCTCCGCGTGTACTTCTCTCCCACGAACTGCGCCAGCGCGGCGTTCTCCCTCGGAAGGACCAGGCTGAACCCGTAATTCATCTCCCCCCTGAGCTCGTTCAGGGTCCCGATCGAGAGGAGCCTCCCGTCCTCGAGTATTCCTATCCTGTCCGAGAGCTGCTCGGCCTCCTCGAGGTAGTGGGTCGTGAGGAAGACGAACCTCTCCTTACCGAGCGCGACCAACAGGTCCCAGAGCTCGCGCCTCGAGATGGGGTCGAGACCCGTCGAGGGCTCGTCGAGGAAGATCACGTCCGCCTCGGAGGCCAGGACCATGGCGACGAGGACCTTCCTCTTCATCCCGCCCGACAGAGTCCGGTTCAGCCTGTTCGCCTGGTTCTCCAGCCCGACGCTCGACAGGGCCTCGAGGGCCTTCCTCCGAGACTCCCCGTACCCGTACCCCCGCCAGAGCAGGTAGGTCGAGACCGTCTGCACCGGGGAAATCCAGGCCACCGCCCGCCCCTCCTGCGGGACGACGGCTATCTTCTGCCTCAGCCTCCTCGCGTCGGTCATGACGTCTAGCCCGTCTATGCGGGCGCTCCCGGAGGTCGGTTCGAGCAGCGTCGCGAGGATGCGGGTAAGTGTGGACTTTCCGGCCCCGTTCCTCCCGATGAGCGTGAAGATACCCTTGGTCGGGACGGTGAATGACACGGAATCTAGCGCGAGTTTCTTCGTCCCGTAGGACTTTGTGAGGTCGTCGCAGACCAGCTCGCCGGCGGAACTCATCTTCCGCGCCTCTTCCGCAGCTGCTCCCGATAAGCTACGCGGGAGAGCTCGTCGGCCTCGGCGTTCAACTCTCGAGGGATCCATTCGAAAGTCAGCCTCGGGAACCTCCTCGCCGCCTCTTTGGCCTCGAGGTACTTGTCCACGTAGGTTCCCTCGGCACCGTTGTTGAGCGCCTTCTTGCTCACCTTCCACGCCCCTGCCATCTGGTTGACCAGCATCTTGGAGTCCGACTTGACCACGATCTCCTCGTCAGCGAGCCCCTCGACGGCCCTCAGCGCCGCTATGAGCCCCGCATACTCGGCGTGGTTGTTGCTGACCGGGTCGCCGTCGAAGCCGTGACCCCGCTTCAGCTGGTTGCCATCACGGCAGACCACGAACCCGTAGGTGCCTATTCCCGGGTTACTAGGTTCGGCCAGCCCGTCAGTGAATATCTCTATCATCGTAAGATCATCCCTCGAAAACCGTGATTCAAAAAGGGGAGAGGTTGCCCTTTGGCGGGACAACCCTTCTCTGTTGGAGAAGTAGACTCGCGTCTACTACTCTGTCGACTCTTCAGTAGACTCTTCCGCCTCAGAGGACGCATCCTCTGGGGCTGCGGTCGTCATCGAACCCTCCACGAGCTGTCCGCTCGCGTACCTGTTCGAGACCTGGGTGACCTTGATCCTGCACTGCTGGCCCTGCTTTGCACCGGCCACGAAGATGACGAAACCGTCGATCTTCGCGATGCCGTCGCCGCGCCTGCTGACGTCGGAAATGGTAACGTCGTACTCCTTTCCAACCTCGACTGGCTTGGGCTTGAAGGATCTGAAACCTCCTGCTGAGGATCCACCCGAACCTCCGCCGAATCCACCGCGGTTATACCCGCCACGTTGTCCGAAACTCATCCGTTTTTCACATCCTACCTTGGTTTCCGTCGGTGATTGTCTATGCCCAAATTACGTAAATAAATGTATGGTCTACGGGTTCTGTCCGCTCGGCGGTGCATGGTCGAGGGGCTCTTCCTCGAGTTCAATGGCGAGTTGGACGCGGGGCTAGCGTATGTAGCGCGCCGTCAGGGCCGTCCCCTTTCGCCTTCGGTAGGCGAAGAGACCCAGCAAGATGACCGCTCCGCCTCCGAGGGCGATGTACGGCAAAGCGGCTTTAGATGAAGACACAGCGGGTGCCTTGCTCGAAGTCGAGCTAGCTTGGGTCGTTGTCGAGGCGCCCGGGGCTGTCGGGATGGAGGAGGTAGACGATGACGTAGAGGGTGAGCTCGAAGATGAGATTGAAGGTGTAGATGCGAGACCTGAGGAGGCAGACGAGGTCGTGACCTTGGTGACGGCAGTTGTCGAGGCCGACTGCGCCGACCCCGAGGCGGCCGACGTGACGCCGTTGCTTGTGCTGTCAGTTGACGCCGATTGGCTAGTCCCAGCCGACGTGCTTGTTGCAGTCGGAGTACGGGTCGAGTTAGCCGGGCTGCTGTAGTACGCAGTCAGGGTGGTACTAGTTGTCACCTCAAGGGCCCTCAGTGGATTCGTTCCTCCGTCACTCCAATGACTAAAGACAAAACTGCCGTAGTTGGCCACTGAGACCAAAAGCTCCGAACCCGAAGGAGCAGAGTACGTCAAAGGTGTGTACCCTGCATCTAGGGTGCTGCCGGTGGTCGAGGCGATGGTTGTCTGCAGACCGACGATCGGGGTTCCTGCGGAATCGACGGATAACACGTTTAGGGTTGAAGTCATCTGGGGCTTTCCGAGACCCGCTACGAGAGACACCAGCTTCGAGAAGTCTCCAGTGACGGCGCCGTAGGGATTGGGCAGCGTGTCGTTGGTCACGTAGACGTAGTTTGCATAGTCGAAGATGTTGCTAACTGCAGAGGCGTTGAACGAGTCTACCCCGTATGCTATGACCGCAAAGGTGTTCTTGGGCAGGCCGCCTGTAATCGATGCGAGAGACGCAGTGCCGGGCACTCCCTGGTTCTCATAGGTGACGATGACGTCCATCGTCCCTTGGAAGCTCGCGGGCACGGTACCTCCAGGGTTCCCGACGGTGAAGGGGAGTCCCACCGACTTGGCGTACTGGTTGAGAGTGGAGTAGTAGTTCTCGTTTCCGGGAACGTTGGACATCTCGTCGAAAAATATGCCGCTGAGGTTATACCATGCCTTGTAGCTGTTGACGTCTGCGATTACCACAGATAGCGGCCTCGCAGCATAGCTTGTGTGGTCATAACCGAGCACTATGACGCCCGCTGCTCGCAGGTTGTTCACGCCCGTAACGTAGTTCGGATCCTGAGATAGTCCGGGACCGTTGTCGGGGTTGATGATTACGACCATCGAGACTCCGGGGTTGGCCTGCTTCGCCGCGATGATTGCGTTCCAATCCACTCCGGGATAGGAGTACAGAGGGACGATGATGGCGGCAAGGGACGAGATGGTTATCAGAGACCCAACGAGAAGCGCAATCGCTACCTTCTTCCTTATCCTACTCCTGGACCTGACTCTCACCCTGCTGGTCATGTCATGGAGACCTTCTACTCCTGCTGCTAGTCGTGAAGCAAAGCTACATGGCGTACCCATCTTTGGCATGTAGGATTGCTATCTAACTGAGGCCTAGTGAAATATGACGCAAGATACTTCGCTTCGTGATATATCTGCGCTCAAGCTTGCATTCCCATGCCTGGAAGCGTGACGCCGACCGGGATACCCGGGCTTGACAATCTAATCGGCGGCGGATTTCAAAAGGGCAGCCTTATCATGTTGGCCGGCAGCCCTGGCACTGGGAAGACGGTCCTTGCGACCAAGTTCCTCTCCACGGGCGTCACCGACTTTGACGAGCCTGGAATCTACGTATCCTTCGGCGAAAACAAGGAGACCCTGCGAGAGAACATGACAAAACAGTTCGGCCCCGAATTCGGGAGCTCCCTCCAGAGCGAGAAGATCAAGTTTCTGGAATTCGTCGTGATGACAGACGTGGGCTTGGAGGCCATCCTGAGGTCCATCTTGGACGAGGTCAAGAGCACCGGGGCCAAGCGACTCGTGATAGACAGTTACTCCGCGATGGCTCAGCTCTTCGAGGCGGGGGAGAGCAGAACGGTCCTGCACGCGATACTCGGCGCCCCGATCAGGGAAGCTGGTTGCACCACAATCGTGATATGCGAGGGTCCGCCCGACGACCTGAACACCGGCAGCAGGGCTGAAGAGTTCGTGGCGGACGGAGTGATACTACTTAGTGTTCAGGAGGTGGACGGTAGGCCGCTAAGGACCATCGATATCCTGAAGATGAGAGGCTCCAGGTTGGAGAAGACGAAGTGCGTCTTCACGCTCGAGAGGGGGTTCGAGGTGTTCGAGACCATCCGGTCAGACCTGTCTAGGGTTCCCACACCGATTGAAGGCATAGCGGACTCACCAAACCGGTATTCGACCGGCTTGGCTGAACTGGACAAGATTCTGTCGGGGGGCTATTCAAAGGGGGACATAGTCCTCGTAGAGGTCGACCAGAACGTCTCCGCGATGGAGTACTCTATGTTCACGCTCCCGTGCATAGGAAACTTCCTGAGGCACGGAAAAGCGGTCATAGACGTCCCTTCGGTCGGAGTCGGCATGACTCTGCCCGGATCGCTGATGCGTCAGGGCGACCTTACCACTGATCAGCTTGACAAGCTGCTGACGCTCTGCATACCTAAGGAACACCTTACCGCCTTGGCCAAGCGTTCCCAGGTCCTGACTTTCGACGGTGAAGACGTCGAGGGAAGTCTCGAGGGCTTCACGGGGATGATCAAGAGGCTCACGGAGACCTTTCAACAGACCTCGCTCTACATGGAGGGCGTTGACACACTATACTCGACTTTCGGTCCTGAGAACATCGTAAGGATACTCAATGCGACCATAACCGCGAGCCGGACCCATGGGAACCTTGACATCATGATACTCAGGCCGGGCATCCCGGCGCCCTCTCTCTACGAGATGCTGGGCTCGGTCGCCGACGTGCACCTGAAGATGGTCAAGAGGCAGGGCATCCTGTTGTTCTACGGGCTCAAGCCCTGGACGGGGATGTTCGCGGTTCAGACGGACCCGATCCGTGGTTATCCGTGGCCAAGACTGGTGCCCCTAGTTTGAATGTTCTCCGAGCCTCGATGCCCATCAGCGGCGGTATGGAAACCGCATTCGCTCTCCAGATGCATGTCAAGTCCATGTCGGTCCTTGTGCCACGCTGGAAGTTACCGGCGCACTGTCCGCCGGGACGGGTCGAAGAGCCTCGTGCGGAGATTCCCCATGAGGGGGGAGCGGGGCGCGTCCAGGCGACGGGCGCCTGTCACGCGGGCCGGCTTTTGCTGAACAATGTCTACTTTCGGATGTCTCTGGGACGGGAGCCTCTCGAACGGAGAGTGCCGAGCTCAGTAGACCTCAGCGAGGAAGACCGAGGACGTGCATCCCTTTCAGGGTTCTCGAGGCGAGCGACAAGTGCTTGATCGCGTCAGAAGCAGTGGTCCAGACCTGCGGTTCAGCCAGAGCAGGGGCGAAGAGTTCCGCACCATCTTTCAGAAGGTCTATCAAATCATCAACCTACAGTTTGCGAACCCCGACCTGAAGGGGATCAAGGGCTTCATCTTCTACGGGGAGACTGGGGTCGGGAAGACCTACATGGCAAAGCTGCTGGCGCATGAACTCTCAGTACCCCTTCTGTTCGTTGACTCTACTACGATAGCAAGGAAGCACTATGGCGAATCCGAGCAGCTGGTCTCCAAGCTCTTTGAGGAGGCATCCCACAACAAAGCCCTGCTGCTGTTTGACGACGTCGAGGCTCTCTTCCTCGATAGGACCAAGGAGTCAAGTGAGGGTTGGAACGTAAGCCAGAACAACGTGCTGTTTCATCAAATCGATGATCTGGACAGCTCCAGGTGCGCCCTGATACTGACGACCAACCTGATTACTTTCCTTGACAAGGCGCTTAGGGACCGGCTCTACGCGATCGAGTTTCCTGTGCCGAACTTGGTGACGCTCCTGGCGATAGCCGAGCTGAAGTGCAGAGACCTCAAGATTAGTTTCGAGGGCGTCCAGAGCAAGATTCGGTCATCTCCGGAGAGCTTCCGATCCATTAGGTCCGTCGAGATGTTAGTTCTGGAGGATTACGTGACGCAGCTCCAAAGCAGACCTTCGAATCATGGGTCGAGCAGTCTCCTGCGATAGAAGCACCTCCGTCTCGGACCTCCTCCCGTCGGAGTCTTCTTCCACCGCATCGACCCCCAAGTAGTGTACATCCTCGCCGTCTTGGAACTCCGGTATTTTCAGCGTCAGGGCGCCTACTCCTAGATTTGCTCGAAAGGTTGAATTACCTACCAGCGGGATTAGGCCAGCACAAGATGCCCAAGGTCAGGGAGGTCATGACGGAGGATGTCCCACAGGTCGACGCAGGCGCGAGCGTCCTCGAAGCCGCGAAGCTCATGAACGAAAGGAAGGCGAACGGTACGATAGTCCTGCAGGAAGGCAAGCCAATTGGCATGCTCACAGACCGCGCCCTGCTGCGCAGGTTCATGAAGCTGAACAAGCGCCCCGAAGAAGTGACCGTCAAGCAGGTGATGGCTCCCCTCCTGAAGATAAGCGCGGACGCCTCGGTCAAGGACGCCGCGAAGAAGATAACCGAGAACGGGGTCACCCGCCTCGGGGTCTTCGAGAAGGACAAGCTGGTCGGCTGGGTGACGATCACGGATATCGCCAGGGCGAGCTCCAAGCAGGGGATAATCGACTCGCTCCACCGCCAGAACCAGGGAGGTACCGAGGACGAGCTCCTCTGCCCAGCCTGCAACTCCGGCGTGATGAAGAAGGTCGTCGGAAGCGGAGGAGTGATCCTGCGCTGGGAGTGCCCGAACTGCATGCACGAAGAATAGTTCGCCATATCATCCATATTCTACATATGTGAAACGTTATCCTACTGGGGTCACGGTGCTGTGGACGTCGAACACGTTGGTGACTCCCTGTGGATCTTATCATTCTTAGGCACGGTGAGGCCGGCAAGAGCCTGGAAGCCGCTAGCAGGGACGCCGAACGCGCCCTTACGGTCTCGGGCAGGAAGGAGGTAGAGGAGGTGGCGGAGGGCCTCGCCAGGCTCAAGGTAGAGGTCGACTACATCGCAACGAGCCCCCTCAAGCGCGCCAAGGAGACCGCGTTCATCGCAGCCAAGGTCTTCAAGAAGGACGACCTCGTCGAGATGTGGGACGAGCTCAAGCCCGAGAGCGAGACCGCCGATCTGTACCGCAGGCTCTCCAAGCTGAAGCGGGACTCGGGGGTCCTGCTCGTCGGCCACGAACCCTACCTCAGCGGGATGATTGGAGAGCTGGTATCCGGGACCAGGCAGGCCCGCATCATCCTGAAGAAGGCCGGCGTCGCGAAGGTGGAGATCTCGACATTCGAGCCGAAAGCCTCCGGGGACCTCAGGTGGCTGATGACCCCCAGGCAGATGAAGAAGATAGATTGAAGCAACTGATATAGTCCGAGGTGTGCGAGATGGCGACCATGCGAGCATCAGTGATCGACCTCGGGTACAACTCGCTGAAGATGGTCAGCTACGAGGTAAAACTCGACGGCTCCTTCAGGGCATTTGACCAGCGCGGGAGCCTCACCCGGCTCGGCGAGGGGCTGAATCAGACGGGCTTCCTAAGTCAGGAGGCGATAGGCCGGACGCTGAGGGAGCTCGCTCTCCTCAAAGAGGTGAACAAGCTCGCCGGGGTCGAGCGCGTCCTCGCTATTGCCACCTCTCCCGTGAGGGACGCGGCGAACGGCGACGCGTTCCAGCGCGAGGCCGAGTCCCTGCTCGGGCTAAGGTTCCAGATTCTCTCCGGGAAGGAGGAAGCGCTCTTCTCGTACGTCGGCGCCGCGCGGGCGACCATGCTCCCCGACGTCCTGTTCTTCGACCTCGGGGGCGGCTCGCTCGAGCTCACATATGCGAGGGGTTTCCGGGTGAGGAAGATCCTCTCGCTCCCCATAGGGTCTCTCCGCCTGAGCGAGCTCTACGGGCGCAAGGGCCGGAGGTACTCCAAGAAGGACTACGACGCCATGAGGCGCAGGATCGCGGAGCTGCTCCCCACGCGGGAGGAGCTCGGGCTGACCGCTGACACCGTCCTGATGGGGGTGGGCGGTACGATCAGGGCGCTCGCGAAGTACGACCAGTGGATTAAGGAGTACCCGCTCAACAAGCTCCACAACTACCGCGTCAGGCGTAAGTCCATAGCGCTGATGAACAAGAGGCTCCGGAAGATGGACCCGAGGACGATTGGAGACATCGACGCTCTTGGAAAGGACCGCGCCGAGAGCATCACGGCTGGATCGCAGGTCATCTTCACCATGATGAACAGGCTGAACTTCGACGAGGTCGTAGTGAGCACACACGGCCTCCGGGACGGGGTCCTGTCCGAGTATCTTCGAGACCCGACCGGTTACTCGAGGTTGGAGTTCAGCGAGGCCACGGCGAACGGCTCCCTCGCGGCCTGGCACCGAAACGGGTCCTGGACCGAGTCTTTCGGCAGGGCGCTCGCCTCCCGCGGCGTGGTCACGCCGCGCGAGAAGGCGATGCTCGACGAGGGGGTCGAGACCTTTCTCCACCTCTACCTCACGACGAGGGCCGAGGACCTCTTCTTCGCTATCGTCAGCGAGGACAGCTACCTCGACCACAGGGACCAGGTCGCCCTGGCCCTCGCGTTCGTAAGGGCGAAGGCTCCAAAGACGGCGAACCTGTTCTACGCCCGTTACAAGTCGTTCTTCAAGGACAA
Organism: Candidatus Gagatemarchaeum stordalenia; assembly: GCA_003164815.1. GTDB lineage: Archaea > Thermoproteota > Nitrososphaeria > Nitrososphaerales > Gagatemarchaeaceae > Gagatemarchaeum > Gagatemarchaeum stordalenia. Next base: position 31,460 of record PLUF01000032.1, on the reverse strand, counting down.
GAACAGGGACTCGATCTACAAGCTGGCGGCCTTCATCCAGCTCGCCGAGGTCCTCGAGCTGACAAAGTCCACCGTCCGCATCGGGCTTAGGGACGGAGCCCTAAGGCTCGACGTCACCACTTCGCAGAAGGAATTCCCGACGCTCCTCCTCGAGCAGTCAGTGCGCGAGATCGAGGACGCCACCGGGATGATAGTCAAGACAATGATACGCCGAAACCAGGAGCGGGAACAGGCGGTCCCGCTAGTCAGAGGATAGATGCCGAATGAGCGCCATTAGGGAAGCAATCAGAGAGCAGCCGCGCGGAAGGCTCATCGTGGTCGAAGGGATAGACGGCTCGGGCAAGTCAACGCAGCTCCACCTCCTCGACAAGTGGCTGCGCCATCTCGGAGTCCTGGTCTTCAACACCGAGTGGAACTCCTCTGATGTCGTGAAGGAGATCACCTCCAAGGGGAAGAAGAAGGGCCTCCTGACTCCCACCACCTTCAGCCTTCTGCACGCGACGGACTTCGCGGACAGGTATGAGAGGAACGTAGTCCCCCTGCTGCGCGCGGGGTACTTCGTCCTCGCCGACCGCTACGTCTACACGGCCTACGCAAGGGACGCCGTGAGGGGGTGCAACCCTCGCTGGGTCCGCAGGGTATACAGCTTCGCGGTCAGGCCCGACGCCGCCTTCTACTACCACGTCCCTGTCGAGGTGGCCGTCAAGCGGATCCTGACCGGGAGGCCCAAACTGAAGTACTACGAGGCAGGGATGGACCTCAACCTCGCGAACGACGAGTACGAGAGCTACCGAATCTTCCAGTCCCGGATAATCGAGGAGTACAAGAGCATGGCCGCGACCGAGGGATTCCGCGTGATGGACGGGTCCCTCGACATCGAACTCCAGCAGGCCCAGATGAGGCGCCAGGTCATGGAGCTGCTGCCGCCCGCAGCAGCCGCCGTCGCTGCCAAGGAGCTGGCTCCGGCATGATCAGATCTGGGAAGGCGATGGGGCCGAGGGCGCTGACCTTCTACGGAGACGGCATCCCTTCGCTGAAGGGACGTGAGATCAAGGGCAGGCTGATAGTGATAGAGGGCTCGGACGGTTCTGGGCGGAGCACGCAGGTCGACCTCATAATGGCCAAGCTCGAGTCGGAGGGCCACGCGGTCGCGACGACCGGGCTGAAGAGGTCGGAGCTGATCGGGAAGGGGATACTGACCGCGAAGCAAAAGCTGCCCCTAGGCAAGAAGACCCTCACTCTCTTCTACGCCGCCGACTTCGCAGACCAGCTCGAGCACAAGATAATCCCGGCCCTCGAGGCGGGGTACATCGTCCTCGCGGACCGGTACATATACACCCTGATCGCGAGGTCCACCGTCAGGGGGACCAGCAGAAAGTGGTCGAACGACCTCTTCGGCTTCACTATGAAGCCGGACCTCGTCTTCTACCTCGACGTCGACCCGGGCGAGCTCTTCCACCGGGTCTTCCAGAAGTATGCCGGGCTGGACTACTACGAGTCCGGAGCCGACCTCGGGCTCTCCGATGACCTCTACGACTCGTTCGTCATCTACCAGAGGATGATGGCAAAGGAGTTCAAGGCGATGGAGAAGAAGTACGGGCTCGTCCCCATAGACGCGAACCGCCCCGTCGCCGAAGTGAACGCCGACCTCCAGGGTAGGATAGACCGATTCCTCCATGATGGAGTCTAGCGCGGTCACCGTCCGGTTCCTGGCCGAGTACGAGAAGATCAAGGAACGGGTCAACAAGTCCCTCAGAGACTACCTCGGGAACCCGGGGACGGCCCAGACGCAGACCCTGCGCGCCTCCGTCCGGAGGCTCGACACCGCGATCAGGCTCCTCCCCAAGAGGACCAGGGACGATAAGGCGATCAGGCGCTGCCATGAGCGGTGCAGGGACGTCCTCAGGGAGACCTCCCGGATACGGGACATCGACATCCTGAAGGAAAGGATCTCGAAGCACCCGGCGGACAAGACGGTCGCCCTCATGCTCGCCAACTTCCAGGAGGAGAGGGAGGAGTTCGTCGACGCCTCGAAGAAGGCCGCTTGGAAGCTCTTCGAGCATCACCCGCCGAAACTGGAGAGGCGGGACCTCCCCAGGTTCGCCAGACGCGTCGAGGGCGCCTTCGAGGAGATGAACGAGGAGATCATGGCTGAGCTGGGCGTCACACTCAGGGACGAGGCGAAGGTCGACGAGCTTCACTCGCTCCGCAAGCACTGCAAGCGGCTACGCTACACGCTGGAGCTCTTCCCCGCCGTCGGACACAACGAGGGCCTGGTCGGAGAACTCAGGAGGCGGCAGGACGTCCTAGGGGAGATCCGCGACTGCGACGTGATCGTCGACTACCTGTCGAGAGCGAGGCCCACCGTCGAGGTGCGGTCAGCACTCGCCGCCGAGCGAGCTCTGAGGCACCAGAAGTACGCCGCGTTCGTCAGATCGTGCTCGGGGGGCACGGTGGGGAAGCCCCTACGTCGGGTCGTCCCAGAACGAGCGAAGCCCAGGCGTGTCAGATCAGAATCGTGAGATTCATCACAGGGTACCCGGACGAGGCATCGGAGTCCACCGCGTACAGGTTTGTGTAGGGTTTCACGCCTTGCAGCATCAGCAGTCCGTCCTTCTTTGTGAACTTGATGTGCCAGTCCACCATCGAGAGGACCTTCGGAAGGAGCGAGAGGTTCGGTCTGGCGAGCCCCATCGTAAGGTCTCCCCGCGTCTTCGTCTGCACGATCGCGGTCCCGATCTCGTTCAGTAGCTTCTCGGGGAACCTGGCGTAGCTCGCCTCCAGGTTGTCGTACCCTATGTTCCTGAGGATCGGCTTGTTCCCGGTCCTGGCCTTCAGTTCGTCGTAGGCCGAGTCAAATGATTGGGAGCTGACGTCGATCTTCGTCTCTCCGCCGGACCCCTCGGCCAGCATTACAGGGATCAGGTACGGAGGGAGCGACTTCCACGGCCCCTTCGCCTTCGAGGAGGGCACCGGCTCCTGTATCCTGACGAGGCTGTCGAACTCCTCCTCGGTCGTGTAGGGCATCCAGCCGTCCCTGATCTCCTTGCTGTCGATTCCTCCGGTGGGGACTATCATCGTCCCCCTTCCCTGGTTGATGAAGTTCAGCGAGATGGCCTTGGTGATGAGACGCATCTCGCTAATCTGGACGTCCGTGGCGACCTCGAACACAAAGTAGGCCCCCTTTGGGAAGCCGCCTCCCAGGATGGTGTCGAAGTCCCTGCTGCCGGTGGAGATCAGTTGCCCGGAGTCTGGTATCGGCTTCCACCGCTGGATCTTCGTGGGCGTCGGCAGGTTGGTCGTGAGCACCCGGAAGCCGTCGTCGATCGTGTAGATCGCCTTCCTGGACTTCAGCCTCGTCCCCCGCATCTTCCGGATCTCGAGCTCCCTCGGGATGGAGAACTTCAAGTTCAGGACCCCGTCCGCGACGAACTCCTCCGAGGCGTCGCCGATCCTGGTGTCCCCGCTCGGCTGCTCCGCGATCACCAGCGTCGTGCAGCCCATGTTCCGAACGATCTTGCTGAGCACGGTGTGCAGGACCTGGCGCGCCTCGAACTGGCCGCCCGTGGCCTGGGCCATGACTGAGTAGGAGTCGATCACGAGGCGCTTGGCGCCGAACTTTCTTATCGATTCGATGATGTCCGCCGTAAGCCTCCCCATCCCCTCCCTCGAGGCCGTGAACATCTCGAGGAAGTGGAAACTTCCCGCCTTGTCCAGGCTGTCGAAGTTGAGCCCGACCGTCTTCATGTTGTCGAAGAAGCTTTTCCTTCCTTCGCTGAAGGAGAGGTAGATCCCGTTCTCGCCCTTGTTCTTGGCACCGTCGTAGAGGAAGCTCGCCGAGAGGATCGTCTTGCCCGTCCCCGGGTTGCCGGACACGAGGATAAGGCTCCCTCTCGGGTACCCGCCGCTCAGGAGCGCGTCGAGGTCATTGATTCCAGTGGACACCCGGTCGATCGAGTACTCCTTCCCCGGCTCCCCCGGTGCTCTCATCTCTTTGTTACGAGTCGGCTTGGTATTTAACGACTCAGACGCCTCCGCGGCCTTCGCGCGATGCCTCGGTAGGAATGGGAACTGCGTAAATATACTTCCGCGGTCGGCCGCATAGATGAGTAGCGCACCATTCGGGACGAAGTCCGGTCCGAGCCGGCGACACAGGGGTGGCGGCCAGGGGGCCACGCGCACGTCGAAGCAGGCCTCCGGAGAGAGTGGGGCCGAGGCAGCGGAGACAGCGCAACCCCGGCGGGGGAAGATGGTAATCGAGCGGAGGGTCAAGGCGACGCTGGATGAGGTGTGGGACCGATGGACCACGGGTGCCGGCATCGAGTCGTGGTGGGGACCCGACGGCTTCCTCACGAGGGTCAACAGGCTGGACATCAGACCGGGCGGCGGCTTCGAGTACGCGACGAAGGCTATCGAGCCTGCCCAGATCGAGGCGCTGAAGTCGGCGGGACTCCCGATGACGAGCGTGGGCCACGGCACCTACACCGAGGCGGAGCCGCTGGCGCGCCTCGGCTACAAGGTCCTGGTCGACTATATCAAAGAAGTCGCACCCTACGAGGTCTCCACACTCGTCGAGTTGAAGAAGGTGCCCGGGGGAGTCGTGATGGTGGTGACCCAGGACGAGATGCACAACTCGGACTGGACCCAGATGGCGGCCATGGGACTGGACCGGCAGATCAACCGACTCGTCGAAGTCCTGTCCGGCCCTCCTCAGGAGTAGCGCCCTAAACGAATCCGACGTCTTCCAAGCCTTCTCTTGGAGCCTGCCCTGCGTGAAGCATTAAATCCAGCCCTTCTCAGGGCCAAGCTCTATGCCCAGAGAGATCATGAGCAAGGAAGAGTTCCAGAAGCTCCTTCCTTCGGCCATCGAGATTCGCGTACTGAAGAACGGAGATTCAACGAAGATTAAGCTCAGGACGACCGACCAGCTTTACACGTACAAGGTCAAGGAGGGAGACGTCGATGCCCTGACCAAGGGCTCTAAGGCTCCCGTCGTAGAGCTCTAGACGAAGATCAAGACTAGCAGGGTCCCCAGACCCAGCGCCATCGGGATTGGCAGCCCGGGGAGCAGCCTCGACTTCGAGAGAAGGTAGAGCGTCACCACCACCCCGATGTCCACCGCCACCAGTGTGCAGAGCGCGTAGACGAGGTTGAACTGGTACAGCGCCAGCGCCGGGAGCATCGAGTAGAATATCGTGTCCCCGGTCCCGATGGAGAACTCCCCGAGCTGGGACGTGACGGCCGTGAGCACTTCCTTTGGCGCTATGGTCACGAGCTGCCGCAGCGGCCCCCTGAAGACCGCGTAGACGTCGTAGACCGAGAAGACCAGCGGGAGAAGCAGCGCCGTGTCGAGCGGGATCGCCGAGGCGAAGTAGCTCCCCACCTCCGCGGAGAGCAGCCCGGTGACGAGAGGGGCGAGCAGGATCAATCTCTTCGTGCGGGCGCTGAGGAGGAAGAGGAGGACCGCCCCCGCCGAGAGGGCCAGCGAGAGATAGAGGGACGGGTAGGCGGACATGTAGTTCGCGGTGACGTCGACGCTCGTGAGCAGGGTCAGGAGGAAGAGGGCGAGCGACGTCCCCACGTAGACGATGGAGGTGAAGATCCTGACCCTCCGGTTCCTGATGAGCCAGATCGCCAGCAGGGTGGTGGCGAAGACCGCAAGTACTAGTATGACCGCGTTGGAGAGCGAGCCGAAGTCAGACGTTCCGGCGGGCGCGTAGGTGCCTCCCACCTGCTCCGCCACCGGTTCGTTGACGGAGGTGAAGTAGAGCGCCACGACCTGGACTATGCCGATAAAGCCCAGGGTGAGCGCTATCCCTCTCGAGTTGATGGTGCTAAGCTGCCCATCGGAGCCCAAGAGGTGTCAGACCTCGTATACTTCGCTTACCTTCGGGGCGAACGTCTCCGCGCCGAGCTCGTTGTGGAGCTCCGTCGCGAGCTGGACGCAGCTCTCCTCTTCGCCGTGGACCGTCATGAACCTCGGTTTGCCGCCTATGCCCTTGAGGTCGGAGAGGAGCGTTGTCCTTCCACTGTGAGACGAGAAGTCGAACTTCCTGACCTCTGCCTTGACCTTCGTGGGCTTGCCATTTATCAGCGTCAGCCCTCTGTCGAGGAGGGTCCTTCCCGGGGTCCCGGGGACCTGGAAGCTCACGAGGGAGATGCCGTTCTTCTCCTTCTGCGAGAGCCTCTCGTTGTAGAAGATCGAAGCTCCGCCCACCAGCATCCCCGCGGGGGAGATTATCACGCCCGGCCTCTGTATGAAGTTCCTCCTCTGTGACCACCCGCTGATCTGCTCCATGGACTCCAGGGTCCTCCGGAAGAGCGTGGGGTCGCGGATGTACTCCTGGTGGCGCATGATTATCTCGTTGACTTTGAGCGCCATCCCGTCCATGCCTATCGGGTGCTTGAACCCGTGCCTGTAGAGGGTCATGGCGAGCTCCTGGGCCCTGCCCACGGAGAAGGCCGGCGCCAGGAGGACGCCTCCCCTCTCGACAACCTCGTTTGCGTACTCCACGAACTCCCTCTCTACCTTCTGCCTCTCCGGGTGCTCGGCTGTCGCATAGGTGCTCTCGGTGATGACCATGTCCGCCTCTCCGAGGCTCTTGAACGAGGGGTTCAGGAGCTCGGTCTCGGCCCCGTTGATGTCGCCAGTGTAGATCAGCCTCTTGTTACCAGCCTCGACCGTGACGATGCACGAGCCAGGGATGTGGCCCGCGTCGTAGAACGTGACGGTCATGTCCTTGATCTGGAAACTCTCCTTGTAACCGTGGTTTATTGTGCTCTTCTCCATGGCGAGGAGGTCCAGGTACTCGAACGGGAGGTACGGGCCAGAGATCTTGATGAAGTCGTTGATGAGCATGCTCGAGAGCTCAGATGTGACCGGCGTCCCGTGCATCTTCACCTTGTCGCCGCCGATGAAGAAGACGGGAGCCGCGCCGGAGTGGTCGAGGTGCGCGTGGCTGAGCACGAGCCCGTCGATGGACCTCGGCTGGACGTGGACTGGGAAGCCCGGCTCCTTCGTCGTCATGGCACCGTAGTCCAGCAGAATACTGGTGTCACCGTGTGATATCTGGAAGCCCGACCTGCCTACCTGTCGGGCTGCCCCTAGGACTTTAACTTGCATAACTATAAGCTGCGTTTTCGGGTTCGACGGCCATTCTTTAAGTGTTTGGCTGTGTTGTCGGCATTGCGCCTGCAACATCGCTTGCCCTAGGCACCTCTGGAGGTGCCGGCGCGGTCGATTCAAGGTGTTCACGCGCCTTGTACACGCGTTCCAAAACGCAGGCTCAATTGCAGCCCGCTCGCACTGTACGCCGATGGCAATGACGCAATATATCGAAAGCAAGAGGATTGGAATCTTCGGCGCAGTGGCGTTTTTGGTCACCGTCCTGGTGATCGCCTCTCCAGTCGCCGCCAACCCCGTTCAGCCACGCTCGATCATCCTGACAAGCACCTCCGGCAACTACTGGGAGCTAGGGGGCGCCACATCCAACGCAGGGCCCGCAGCCGGAACCATGACCCTGACGCCTGTCGCGAACGCGGCCTCGGTCTCCAACGTGAGGATCACAGCGGGTGCGCTCTCTCTCGGGACAGTGACCTACTCCATCACCGGCGGGTCGGCCGTGATGACCAACGGGTTCATCAGGGGCGCCGGATCTGTCGAAGGGGGTAGCTTCACGTTCACTGCGTTCTCGTCGGGACCCACGGCGCTCGGCAACCCGTACTCGTACTCCCTACTCACAATGCAGGTCCACGTTGGCGGGAACTACTATCTCGTGCTGCTGCACGTGACGACGACCATCGTCCCTGAAGCCCACGTGTAGCGGCGCCGCCTCCCTTTTTTCCAGACGCCATCGGATGCCGCGGAGTCGATCCCCGGTCCAGCCGAGGCGAGTCCCTGGGGACCCGCTCCCCGCTCGGCTCTACTTGAGACACCTGTCGAGGAACGCCAGCGACCTCCCCCAGGCCTCCTTCGCCGACGCCTCCCTGTACGTCGCGGGGTTCGTCTCGTTGAAGAACGCGTGGGGCGCGCCAGGATAGATCTTCATCTCGAAGTCCTTCTTGTACTTCACCATCGCACCGACGAGCTGGTCGAGCGACGCATTCAGTCCCGCGTCCTCGCCGCCGTAGTTGCCCAGGAATGGGCAGTTCATCTTCTCGACGAGGGCGATAGGGTCGGGGTTCTGGCCGTAGAACACGACGCAGGCCTGGGTCTTCCCCAGGCACGCGAGCTTCGCCGACATCCCTCCGCCGAAGCAGAACCCGAGCGAGCCAACCTTTGCCGGATCGACGAACGGCTGCGCCGCCAGGTAGGCGTGCGTCGACGAGAGCTCCTCTACGAACCTCGCGTAGGGCAGGGCTCCTCCGAACGCCACGGCGAAGAACTTACCCACCACGGCCCTCTCGCCCTCGGGGAGCTTTGCAAGCTCTCCCTGCTGGTACGCCTGGTCCCTCATCCTGCCCGGCTGCAGCTTAGTCATGAACCCCTTGACGGCCGTGATGTTCTCGGTGGCAAAGACCGGGGCGAGCAGCGGGTCGGAGCCCATCAGGTCAGGAGCGGCCACCACGTAGCCCTCATTCGCGAACCTGTCAGCGACCGACTCGATCTGCGCGTTCAGCCCCCATATCTCGTGGATCAGTACGAGCCCCGGGTGCCTCCCTCCGTCGGCAGGCCTCGACAGGTAGGCGTTCACCGGATGGGACGGCCCCGAGAAGCTCAGCCTGGACTGGTTCAGTTGCGTCATGAATCCGGTTCGGGGGCTCTCCCTTTATCAGTCTTTGAGTGCGCCTTAGCGAGGGAGCTCGAACTCATCCCTGCGTCCCTCCTCCCTATCGACTGCTTCTCTGGACGCGGTGATTGAGGCGGTCATCCGATGACTGAACTTCACCGTTCGACGAGCCGGATGGCGACTCACGGGTCCCCACAAAGAGTCTCTTCCCGAGAGGATGGACGATCTAGGGTCGAGCCAACAATGCGGAGGTTCGGCGGCGAACAAAGGGATTAAAGGAATCTCTGGCGGCGAATCGGCTCGTGGCAGCGCGAGGGGGCGGCAAGAACCAGCAGGTTACCGTGAGGACCAGCATAAAGATGGCGTCGGCCATGATAGCCATCTTCTGTGTGCTGAATGCAGCCGACGCGTACACGACCGAGGTCGGGCTCTCGAACGGAGGGCGAGAGATCAACGGGTTCTCGGCTTCTGTGATAGCGCGCGTAGGGGTACAGGGGTACGTAGTCGCAAAGACGGTTGTCTCGCTGTGCTTCGCGGTGATCGCGATTGTCGTATGGCGGTCCTGGCACAGGATGAACGAGATCGTCTTTGACTTTTACCTCGTGTTCTCCCTCGTGCTCCTGGCAGGAGCCATCGCCCCTGTCCTCAACAACCTCATAGTGCTGACCGGCCTGTGAGCGTAACGCACCCCTCAGGTCGAACCATCCATCAAAGGAGTCGCCATCGATCTGGACGGCTCCGCTCGCATTTCCTGAGAGCGTGCACCCCTAGAACTCGATTATTACGGATTCTTCGCCAGCCGATGGTCTCTACGGGTGAGAGGCTGCCTGCGGTCCAGTTCGCTCAAGCGGAGGTGATGGCGTGCCCTTCGCACGATTGCAAACACCTTGTGTGCATATGTTACGTCCTCATTTAATCATCGTGCTTGGACGGAGCGCCCCAGTGGGTATCTGGTTGAGTTCAGAAGAAACCAAAACACCGGATGGGAAGAAGGGCATCTCGCGCAGGAGATTCATCGCGGTCACAGCTACGGGCGTAGTGGCCGGAGCGGCTATAGGCGTCGCAGGCGGATACCTCGGGGCGCCCAAGGGGGTTACGAGCACCGAGGTTGGAACGAGCACCCAGACGGTAACGACGACAGTGACTTCGGGGACGCAGACGGGGACGCAGACGGGGACGCAGACGGGGACGCAGGCATCTTCGCTGCTGACGTTCACCGTCAACGGTGTCGCTTACTCGTTCAACGTCGGTTCAAATTACGGCGACGTGTACTATTACGACACCCTGGCGGATACGCTCAGAGAGGCTCTGGGGCTCACGGGGACCAAGCAGGGCTGCAGGGAGGGCGATTGCGGAGCATGCACAGTGTTGGCAAACGGGACGCCGATTCTGTCGTGCGTGACCCTCTCCTGCGAGTGCGGCGGTATGGACATCACCACCATCGAGGGACTTGCCACTGGCAACACGCTCCACCCAATCCAGCAGGCATTCATCGACAACTTCGGGACCCAGTGCGGCTTCTGCACACCAGGTATGATTCTCGAGTCGAAGGCGCTGCTGGACCAGAACCCCAAGGCGACCGAGGCCGAGATCCGGACGGCCATCTCGGGGAACCTCTGCAGGTGCACGGGTTATGTGGGTATAATCAAATCCATTCTGGCTGCTGAGAGTACGATAGGAGGGACCTAGATGTCGTCCACCACCTCAACGACCTCCACCGCGACCCAGACCCTGCAGATAATTGGGACGAGCGTCCCGCGAGTGGACAGCACCCTCAAGGTCACGGGGCAGAAGCTCTACATCCAGGACATAGCCGCTAGCTTCCCGGACAGGCTATACGTCAAAGTGCTCAGGAGCAACGTCTCTCACGCCAACATAACGAGCATAGACACGAGCGCCGCTGCGGCACTCTCGGGCGTCGTATCCGTCATAACTGGCCAGCAATACCCTAAGGCCGTCGACGTGGACTACTACATGCTCTCTGGCCCGGGTGCACCGAGCACGCCGGCCGGAGTCATAGGAAGGGTCATGTCCTTCGGCGAACCTGTCGCCGCCGTGGCTGCGGTGACGCCTGAAATAGCCGAGGCCGCCTGCCGCCTGATCAAGGTCACCTACGACGTGCTCCCCGCAATCTTCGACCCGTCCACAGCCGCGGCGCCCACGGCCCCAACGACCTGCTGGACCGTCGGGACGGACGTCCCAGCCACGACGACCTCGCCGTTGACAGTGACCCCGCGCCCGCCGAACGTCGTCGCGTACCAGTTCTACTCGAAGGGGAACGTCGCTCAGGCGATGGCGTCGGCCGACTATGTCATCCAGAACACCTACAGCACGCCGGCGATGTACCACATGCAGATGGAGGTGTACGGGTGCGTGGTCAAACCCCACGCGGACGGTTCAGTGGAGGTCTGGTGCTCGACCGACAGCCTCTTCGCGCAGCAGAACCTGGTTCACAACATGCTTGGAATCCCTCTGGCTCAGATCAGGTGCTACGAGGTAGGCCCAGGAGGTTCGTTCGGGGCGAAGCACTCCGTCATGGCTGACGGTGTCATAGCGGTCGCTCTGGCCCTCAAGACGGGCATGACGGTGGAGTACATCATGACCCGTGAAGAGACGTCGCTGCTCAATCCCAGACCGGACTTCATCGTGATCGCAAAGGATGGTGTCATGAAGGACGGCACGATTGTGGCACGGCAGTACACCACCTACAACTGCGTCGGCGCGCATCACCTCTCGGACAACGTCGTCCAGACCCTCAAGGCACACGTCGAATACTCCAACGCGATCCCGAACTACTTCGTGGAGGCCTATGCGGTCTACACCAACACGCCGATGAGACAGGCTTTCCGCGGGTTCGGGACCCCTGAGCAGCTCTGGGCCATCGAGCAGCAGATGGATCTCATCGCCAAGAAGACCGGAGTCGACCCCGTGCAGCTGAGGCTGAAGTACATCGTCCAGCCCAACGACCTGAGCATCATCGGCGAGAAATCAATTCTGTCCAGCTGCGGTGCGACACCATGCCTCGAGCAGGCAGCCTCGGCCGTGGGATACGGCACCAAAATCGCGCAGCCAGCCGCTCCATGGGTCAGGGCAGTCGGTGTGGGCGCGGGCAACAAGTACAGCCCCGGCCCCTGGGGTGCCAACGTCGAAGTGAAGGTCCTTGCGGACGGAGGCATCCAGGTCAGGAGCTGCGTCAGCGACCACGGACAAGGCCACAACACCGTCGCGGCGATGATCGCCGCGCAGCAGTTCCAGGTTCTCGTGTCCAGCATTTCCACGGTCTTTGTGAAGGACACAGCGACGCTTGGGAACTGCAGCGCCTCTGCCGGAAGCACGAAGACGCTTCAGGGCGGGTACTCTGTCCTGCTAGCATGCCAGGACGCCATCCAGCAGCTCTTCGCGGTGGCCGCACCCAAGCTGAACGTCACGGCGTCTCAACTCTCCACGGCGAACGGCTCTGTCTACGTGACAGCCAGCCCGGCCACGAAGATTGCCTTTAGCTCCCTCCTTTCGGTCGGTGGACAGACAGAGATAGTAGGCAAAGGGTCGTACGCCGTCCCGAACCTGTCCTCAGACAACTCCTACGTCTTCCTCGGTGCCGGCACCGTGGTCGACGTCAACACCCAGACAGGCGAGGTGAGGTTGGTCCAGCTCGCGAACGCGTGTGACGCGACGCCCATCAACGTGGGCGCCTACAACGGCCAGTTCGAGTCGGCCTTGAGCCAGACCTGGGGAACCTCGGTCATGGAGGAGGTGGTCGTGGACACCATGCAGCAGTACCTCCCGCAGCAATCCTACGGAAGGCCCCTCAACGTCCTCCTGAAATTCCAGAAGGAACCGACCTCGCTCGACAATGGGCTGTGTACCATCGCGAACTACCAGACGATCATAGTCCCGTTCCCCTGCCCGAACGGCCCGTACGGGGCCAAGGGCATCGGAGAGGCTTTGCTCTCGGCAGCCTACCCCGCGACGGCGAACGCCATAGCGAACGCCATAGGTGGCCACATCAACAACGCGCCGTTGACCGCCGACAAGGTACTGGCCGTGCTTGGTGTGATAAAGCCCCAGCCGTCCCAGAACGCAATCAGCTACTCCAGCACTCCGACGACCTTCGGCACACAGTCGGTCACCACCACCAGCACGAGTACCACGACCAGCACCACCACGAGCACCACAACTAGTGCCTCGCCGACGGAGTAGTTTGAGGTGAAATAGAATGCAACCCTTCACTCACGTAAACGTGACGACGGTAGCAGATGCGGTCGCGGCCATCACGGACCCCAGCGTCCGTGTGATCGCAGGAGGAACGGACCTTCTGAACGCCCTCGAGCTGGGCATATACTCTTCCACCACTGCGATTCCTTACCCGAAGACACTTGTCAACATCAAGACCATCCCCAACATGAACTACATCACCGTCGGCAACGGGACCCTCAAGGTAGGCGCCCTCGCCACGCTCGCCGACATCGCCAGCTCCTCGGTCGTCCAGGGCAACTACTCGATGCTCTCCCAAGCCGCGAACGTGGTCGCTACACCCAACGTCCGGAACATGGGGACTCTCGGAGGTAACCTCTGCCAGTCCGTGGAGTGCTGGTACTACAGGTACCCGGACAGGCTGGGTGGGTACATCAACTGCCACAGGAAGACGGCGGCCAATCCCTGCTACGCGGTTGGCGGCATCAGCACCTATCACTCGATCTTCGGGGCTCCTTCAGGGTGCTATTCGGTCTATCCATCTGACACCGCCACGGCGCTGCTGGCTCTCAATGCCAGCATAGTGACGAGCAACAGGACGATACCAATCGGAAGCTTCTTCGACTCTCTCACGGGCACGGTCCTGAAGACCGGCGAGATCGTCACCGAAGTTGACATCCCAACCCCGGCTGCAGGCACCACACAGACATTCATCAAATACGCTCAGAGGAAGGCTATCGACTTCGCAGTTGTAAGCGTCGCCGCTATGCTCACCATGAGCGGATCCAAGTGTACAGCAGCTAGGATCGCCCTGGGCGGAGTCGCTCCGACACCGCTCGAGTCGACGGCAGCTGAGACGGCAATCGTCGGCCAGACAGTCAATGCGACCACAGCGGCGGCAGCGGCCGGCGCGGCCGTAGCTTCCGCCACACCGCTCCCCTACAACACCTACAAGGTCCCGACGTTGCAGTCTATACTAACTCAGGCAATCCTGGCCGCGGCGCCATAGAACAAGAGCCCGTACCCGCATGCCCAGAGTGGTCGACTTCACGGGTACCATCCGCTCCCTCGCTGAGCGGAGGGAGCCCTTCGTAGTGGCTACGGTAGTCAGGACTCTGGGCTCATCACTGGGGAAGCCTGGTTTCAAGGCGGTGGTCTCGAAGGACGGGAGGATTCTGTACGGAGCTGTCGGGGGTGCCTGTCCTGAATCCGCCATCGCGACGATGGCAATGGACGCTCTCCGGTCCGGTCAGGCTAGGGTCGTCAAGGTCTTCCTTGACGACATGAATCGCGCACTCGAGGGCAACCTGAAGAGCTCGAACCCAGATGAGGTCCACGTGGAGACGAACTGCGGCGGGATGATGGAGATCTACGTGGACCCATACGTCCCCGCGGACCGGCTCATAATCGTGGGCCACGGCGGGAAGGATCCCGTCGAGGAGGCGCTCGTGAAGTCCGGAAAAGCGCTGGGGTTCGAGACTGTGGTCATCGACCACCTGCCGGTACTGAGCGAGGACCCGGACACCCTGATCACCGACCTCGACTATGACCTGGGGTCCTTCAGTTTCTCGGAGACCGACTCCGCGGTCGTGCTCACTCACAGCGAGATGGACGCGCCCACCCTGGAGGTGCTCTCGAAGCACCGGCTCCGCTACGTCGGCTTGCTGGGCAGCCCCCAGCGCGCGGGGGAGACCATCCGCAAGCTCCGTGTGAGGGGCGTGCCGGAGTCGTTCCTAGACCTCCTGCACGCGCCTGTGGGCGCCGACATCGGGGCCCTGACCCCGGAGGAAATCTGCCTGTCCATCATGGCCGAGGTAGTCGCGACCAAGCACGGGAAGCAGCTCCCCCCCAAGCGTCTTGCGGTGGAAGACTCAGAGCTCCTCACGCTCCGTGTGACCTCGAAGCTCGTCTGACCGCCCGCCGGGTACCAAAGCTGATTGATTCGTCGCTCCTCGCAGTCGGTCAGTCCTCACCAGTTTCTGGCGTCGGTCAGGACCAACTAGCTATAATCGAGTCCCTTGGTGATGGTCTGGCTTTGGGAGCGGATGAGACGAGTTTGCGAGTCGGCATCGAACCCTGGCGGGGCGACAGACCCTCCGAGCCTTCATTGCGCCTCCAACGGGAATCTAAGACAGGTCTTCCAGCCACCAGTCAGGTTCAGGCATGCCGCTCGCCCTGACTGCTTTCTCCAGCGTGGCCCGATCATACTTCGCCCTGCGGAGGTCCACGCTGAGGTCGTGCCCGTTGACCGTGACGATTGAGTACTCCGCCCACGTAGGGTTCCTGAACTTCCCGGCGGAGTCCTTCTCGTAGGGGAGACCGACGCTCCCGGGGTTCATGATTATCGCGCCTCCCAGCCGGCGGAACATTTGAACGTGAGTGTGACCACCGGCGAAGATGGTCTGGCCGCGGCTTCCGAGGAATTCGGACACCTTGTCACCGGGCGTCGCCGACAGTATTCCTTCAGTGTTCGACCTGGGGGAACCGTGGTAGCCGAGCAGCGAGACCCGGCCGTCCTCTACTTCGACCGTAGGGCTGAACCTCGACAGAAACCTCCTGTCGGAGTCGTCGAGTTGCGCCGCCGTCCTCCTCCTTTCTTCCAGCGGCGCGTCCAGGTGGCTGTAGTCCTCCAGGATTGACTTGGCCAGCGCCTCGTCGGTGTTGCCCATGACGCACGGCCACTTCATCTTCCGCAGAAACGCGATGGTCTCGCGGGGCTGCGGTCCTACTGACGCCACGTCACCGAGGCAGATGACTCGGTCGACCTTCTTGATTGCGGGCAACAACGACTCCAGGGCAGTAAGGTTGCCGTGGATATCGGAGATGACGCCGATCTTCAATTGTGATCCTTGGTCTGCGAGTCTGAGGATAAACTTTCGCCGAGTGTTGCGTCCATTTCGCCTCCGTCCGGAACCTTATTCGGGCAGGGCTCGGTTCTCGATGCGCCAGACCGAGAATAGAGTGTAACTGCCGCCGGGAGCCCGGAGCAGGACGATTCCGCCGCGGGTTCGTTAACAGATGAGTTTAAGGAGAGGCTCCCGCAAGCGGGAGAGCCTCTTTGTCATCGATTAAGATAATACCAGAAGGGAAGGGTCTGAAGTCGAAGACGCTCATAGCGGGATTCCACGGGATCGGCGCGACCGGGTACTGGTCGGTCAAGTTCCTCATCGAGGAACTCAAAGCGAAGAGGGCGTTCTACATCGACTCTGAGTTCGCGCCGGCCGTCTCCTCGACCCTCAACGACATGATCTCGACCCCCTACGAGCTCTTCGTCGCGGGAGACATTGCGCTCCTCAAGGCCGACGTCCCCCCTCTCCGGGAGAACGAGAACAAGTTCTTCAGGGAGCTCGGCCAGTGGATCGTCGAGTCTGGGGTCCACGAGGTCGCGCTCATCGGCGGCCTCGACGACTCGCTGAGGTCCGACGAGTCGAAGTACCGGATCGTGCTCACCGACGCCATGGCTAAGCTCGAGGAGCTGAAGGGAGAGCCGGTCCTCGAGGAGGGAAGGATGATAGTCGGTCCGGTCGCCATCCTGCTCAACACCCTGCAGATGCACAACATCCCGGCCTACGCGCTACTCGCCTACTCGAACACCGAGAGGGTCGACCCGAGGGCCTCGGCCAGCGCGGTCGAGTTCCTTTCCAAGCGCTACGGCTTCAAGGTGAGCACAGCCCCCCTCATCAAGGGAGCCGAAGAGCTCGAGAGGGAGCTGATGGGCATGGCGCAGAAGGACAGAGAGCGCGGACCGTCGAGCGCCATATACTCCTAGCTGGCAGGCCTAGCCGTCTCAGGCCTTCGCTTCTCGCAGACGACGACCGAGGCGTAGCCCATCTTCCGGAGCTGTCTCACCGCGTCCCGGACCTGCTTCCGGGTGACCTCTCCGTCGGAGACCGTCTGGGTGAACGGGTAGACGAACTCAAGCTCTGCGGGAAATGGACCCAGCTGGCGGTGGACCTTGTACACGTCGCGCCCCGGAACCCTCTTCATGAGCCGGAGCGCCTGCTGGTAGAGCGCGCTCCTCGACAGTGGCCCGTCGCTCTCCGGCACCACTAGGATGGCGCCCGTCGACCGCCTCTTCATGATCGGTCCCAGGTGGTCCCGCGCCATGGCCAGCTCCGGCCGAGCCTCGTCGACCTCGCTGCGCATGAGGAGGCCCCTCTCCTTTAGGAACGGAGTGCCCCCGGCCAGCCACTCGCTGTTCTTCGCCATCTCCACGAACGCCGTCATCACCCGCGGGTGGGCCGCGGCCCTCTCCTCGACGAGGTCCCAGAGCCTGCCCTCGGAGATGGCCTCCTTGCAGCGGAGCACGTCCTGCCTCAGGAGGTAGAGGTTGTGGAGCGAGAGCTTGTTCACCCGCTCCCTTCGCTCCATGAGCACCAGGTCGGTCTTGGTGGTCGAGTTGCATGTCGGGCAGCTGCACGGGAGGTAGGTCATCTCCTCCAGGATTAGCGTCCCCCTCTCGGTCATGTACCTCCCCCGCCTCGCGAACAGGACATAGCTCGCCGAGTCGAAGGTATCGCAGCCGAGGGCGACGGAGAGCGGGAGGGTGAGCGGGTGCCCGGCTCCGAATAGGTGGAGGGGGACGGAGTATGGCATGACCCTGCGCGCGGCGACTATCATCCTTACCAGGTCGCCGAAGAGGTAGTTGTCCATCATCTCCACGGGGCTCCCCAGGGCCAGCACCTCGAAACCCGCCTTGAGGAGCGCCTTCGTCGATGCCCTGACGAGAGGGTCGAACAGCCCTCCCTGTATCGGCCCGACCCAGGTCGTCGCCGAGTTGCCGAACTTCTTGATCGTCTCCCTGGCGCCATCCAGGCTCACCTTCATCGTCTCCCTGGCGTACTCCTCCGAGAGCGAGTAGCCGGTCGGCCTGTCGAGGGTGACTGCGAGGTCCGATCCCACGGCCGCCTGGAACTCAGCGATCACGCTCGGCGTCATGTCGACCTGCCCGTACTGCAGTACCTGATATCCGCCAGAGTCCGTCATTATCACACCGTCGTAGTCCAGCATCTTGTGGAGGCCCTTCTCCAGCGCCTCCTCCCTCCTCCGCTTGTACGTGATGAAGGAGTTCGTCATGAGCGCGCCGAAGCCCATCTCCGTGTACTTGGCGAGCGGGATGTCGCGGAGGACGGGGTGGATGACAGGGACAAGACAGGGGGTCTCGATGCTTTTCCCGCCCACCTTCAGGGTCCCGATCCTTCCCATCAGGTCCGTCTCCTTGACCTCGAAGGTGATGGGCATGCTTTCACGGCACCGCGGACGGTGGCTTTCTAAGTCTTCTGCGCTCCGGACCGGGATGAACCGCGCCTCTTACTAGGCTGTCCCGAAGGCGCGCCTGGGCACGGGCTTGTAGCCGTCGCCCTTGAACCGCTCCTCGTCGGCCACGTTGCCCCTCTCGTGGTATCCGTACATCTCCCAGTAGCCGTCCCGGTACTCCGAGATGAACTCGATCTCGTTGAGCCACTTCGCGCTCTTCCAGAGGTAGAGATGCGGCATGAACGGCCGCGCGGGGAACCCCTGCTGCGCGATGAGCGGGCTCCCGTTCATCTTCAGTGCCACTATGGAGTCCTCCCTCAGCGCGTCCTCCAGGGGGACGGGCGCGGTGTACCCGTCCACGCAGTGGAACATCACCCAGGTCGCCTCCGGCTTCACCTTCGCGGTCTCGGCGAGCAGCTTGATCGAGACGCCCTCCCACTGGGGGCGTTCGATGGACCACTTGGTGACGCAGTGCGCCGACTTGATCTCGGTGGTCATTGGCAGCCTGTTGAACTCATCGTAGGTGTACGACAGCGGCGTCTCCACGAGGCCGGTCACCCTGAGCCTCCACGAGCCGATGTCGACCTTGGGAATCCCGCTCGCCGCGTAGATGACGAACCTGCGACCCCAGAACTGTCCAGGGGGCAGCTGCTCTCTGGCCAGCTTTTCCATGGACTTCAGGCCGGCGCGTCGGATAAAACCGTTTTCCCAAATCTCGCCGCACTCCGCGGCCGCGGGACCGATCGAGGGGCCGCACCTAAGATGAAGAGGACGGCCGTGCCGAGAGAACCCGCCCCCGCCGAGGCCCTAGGCGCCATGTTCTGGTCCATCGTGGTCGTCGTCGTCGTGGTGGTCAGCTCCGTCGTCAGGGTGACCTCCGGGCTGGTCTGAGCCTGCGAGGCGTGCGACTGGAGGGACTGAACCTCTCCACCGAGGGACGAGAGGCTCGACTGCTCGGCGGAGAGCGAGACGCTTACGCTCGAATACGCGTAGCCCAGCGCCCCCAGGACCACGAGGCATGCCACCAGTGTGATGACAAACGCTCCCGAGGGAGGACCTCGGCTGCCCTGCATGGTGCCAAGGACCCGTTTTTCTGAGACAACCGTTTATCCGAATCGGGCCCTCACAAGGCCCGAGAAAAAAAGAGCTGGGGCGGCATTCAGCTCGCCCCCGGGCTCTCCTACATGCTCGGTCTTATTGCGGCCTTGAGCTTCTGCGCGATCTCCGGGGGCACTTCCTTCATCTGGTGCGCCTCGCCCGCGTGCTTCACCGTCTTCTGCACGATCTCTTCGGTCGAGGAGCCCGTCACTCCCCACTGGCAGCCACAGACAGTAGTCAGGTCGGCGATGTACGTTGTCATGGCTCGGAGAAACCCCGATCTCGATTTAATGATTGACCGAGATTAGGCCCAAATCTGGCCCGTATCCGCCGCGCTACTTCCAGGTCGTCCGGGTCAGCATCCCGAGGCCGACCGCCTCGGCCGCGTTGACCGCGGTGAGGTAGGGCGCAGCGGCCTCGACTATGGGCATCGAGACCGTGGTGTAGAGGACGTACCAGAACACGATTATCACGAAGTTCTGGACCAGGAAGAAGATCGAGAAGACTATCAGGCTGGCCGTGAACCCAGACCTGACCTGCCTCCAGCTCTGGATGTAGGCGTATGTGAGAAGCGCCACGAGGATGACGTTGACAATCGCGAAGACCGCCGCGACGTTCATCCAGAACACATCGAACATTTTTCTTCATCGCGCTCCCATTATCGTATATCTACCTTCGCCCGAATCTCGCCCATATCTCCTCGACCGCGTGGAGGTGCTTCTCGATGTAGGGCGTCAGGAAGTACATCGCCCCATAGCTTCCCGCCGCGTTCGTCACGACGACGTTGTTCTCCTTGAGTATCTTCAGGTGGTGCTGGACCGTCTTGTAGTCGAGCCCGAGACGCTCTCCCATCTTGTTCGCGTTCATGGGCTCCTCCTTCAGGAGCTTGATCATCTGCAGCCGGTTCGGGCCCCCCTTCGAACCCACCAGGAGGTACATGAGCACCCTCTTGAAAGCCGGATCGATGGAGGGCGATTCCGGGCTCCCGTTGCCCGCGCCGCCTTCCGGGCTGAACGCGCCGAAGAAGCGGCCGTAGCGTCTGACGTGCGACGAGAATGCGCTTGAAACCCGGACCCGGTACACGTCCACGACTCCTGGCTCTGGTTGAACGGGCCGAGCCTTAATAAACGCGCTTTGGTCTCCGTGGTTATTTCTTGATGTCGCGCATGTACTCGTCGTAGATTGCCTTCGCCTTGTCGACGGCGAGGCCGCTCCCCTCGACTCCCTTCTCGGTGACCTTGATCTTGTCCATGACCATTATCACTCCGATGTCCTCCCTGACCGAGACTAGGCCCGGGAAGACCCGGTTCATCCTCTCTCCCAGCGCCTTGAAGTCGTATGGCTTGGCGGTCAGCTTGATCTCGCGGACGTTCGACCCGTTGATCGCGACCTTGAAGACGTTCTCGCCCGCCCCCGAGACCTTGTCGAGGACCAGGTTGAGGCTCTCGTCGACCCCGAGGAGGACTCCTCCGTACTCCTTCCCCTCGGCCGTGATGACTGAGACCGGTTTACCGATGAACGCGTTAAGCTCGTCTCCGAATCTCCTGAATACTATGGAAGACAACTTTCGCCTTCCCGCTTTTCCGCCCTTTTTAGGGCTTTTCCACGGGCTGTGGGGGATTCGGGCAAACCGTAATATCACAGGGCCCGGGGTCGCTCGCCGATGACCGGAGAGAAGACATACCCCGGCCTGCGCTTCTGGGCCCTGTTCCTTGCTGGACTCTCCTTCGTCGCCCTCACGATAATTCTCGCGGTCGTCACGGTCCACGCCGCGTGGCCTGCGGACGTCCCTACCGCGGTCCTCAACCCCCTCTTCTACATCCTGAGCGGCGCGTCGGGGGCCTCGGTGGTCCTCGGGGTCTTCTGGTTCCTCTTCAGGTACCCCCAACACCGGACGGTGCTTCTGATCCTCGTGCTGCTCACGACGGGGATACTGGTCGCGCACTTCTACACCATCAACCAGCCTCCTTTCGAGACCCCCGGGACGCTCTCCGACCCCATCGGGACGACCGTCAACGACAACCAGGTCACGCTCACGTCGACCCTAAACGGGTCGAACCTGGCGGTCACGGTGAACGTCTCCGGGGGCAACGCCATCGGCTCGCTCGCGCTCGCCCTGGGGAACACGATCCTCCCCATCTCAGAGATGAACTTCGTGCCGACCCCGGTACTCGCGCTCCAGCCCTCGGCGAACGATTTCGGTAACTTCTCGCTCCAGTCCGTCCCCTCCGGGCCTGTCACACTCACCTACCAGACCCTCACCTGCTACGACCTCGGCAAGCAGGTCGACGGCTGCGTCATGGACGAGATCTACTACGTCCCGGCCGCCCAGGCTCTCCTCTCGGGAGAGAAGTGCGGGCCGTACCTGGACAACTGCAACCTCGAGCACCCGTTCCTCTCCAAGGCGGTGATAGCCGCGGGGATCGCCGTCTTCGGGAACAACGACTTCGGCTGGAGGTTCTTCGAGGTCCTCATGGGCACCCTCTGCATACCGATACTCTTCGCGATCTGCTGGTCGGTCACCAGGGACTCGACGCTCTCGATCTTCGCGGCGTTCCTCCTGGCCTTCGAGACGCTCTTCTTCACCCAGTCGAGTATCGCGGTCATAGACATCCAGGCCATCTTCTTCGCCCTGCTCGCTTTCATGGTATACCTGGCAAACATACGGATATGGAGGCTGGACCGGATCACCCTCGCCGCGATCCTCCTCGGCCTCTCCGCGCTCTCGAAGGAAACGGCCATCTTCCTGGTCGCGTTCCTCGTGGTCTACAACCTCATCTTCGGCGCCGGCGGCAGGAAGTCCAAGTGGCTCTCGTCCATCCGCCTCCTGGTGGTGGTCGCCGTCGTCTTCATCGTCGGGCTGCAGCTCTACGTGACGCTCTTCGGGAACAGCTCGACCACCACGTTCGTCGACGACATCCGCTACATCCTGAGCTACGGGGCCTCGCTCAAGTGCACCCCCTCCAGCTGCGGCTGGACCGACCCGCTGTTCAATGCCCCGATCACCCCCTTCAGCTGGATGACCTACTACTCGGCTGTGGGCTACTTCGTCACCAGGGTCACGATTAACCCTGGCAACTACCAATACGTCTCGCTGGGGTACTGGGGCATCCCCAACTTCTTCGAGGTCTGGCTGACCTGGGCCTGGGCGCCGCTGGTCGCTTTCCTCTCCTACAAGCTCTGGACGAGCCGGGCCGCGGTCGTCGCGGACGTCACGGCAGCGGTCAAGATCGACACCCCGTCCTTCCGGATCGCCCAGTTCGCCCTGCTCTGGTTCGTCATCGCCTACTTCGCCTACGTGGCGCTCTACTTCTACGGGCGGGTCACCTACCCGTACTACATGCTCCCCGCGACCCCCGCGCTCTCGATAGGCTGCGCGTACCTGCTAACCAGGAAGTGGTTCCCGCGGGAGGTTGCCTACGTCCTCCTTGGCGGGGTCTTCCTGTGGTTCTTCCTCTACTACCCTGACAAGTCCTTCCTCCCCGCGTGGCTCAGGACGTTCCTGGGCCACTGAGCATAAGCACAGACGGCTCAAACAACATAGCGCACGGCAACGCTTTTCTACACCCTTCTGTGAAATGCGGCGCGATAGGCTTTGAGTCGAGTGGCCGACGTGAAATCCCGCATCTCCTCGGTGGAGCTGCTCTCCACCCTGAAGAAGAACTACAGCTACAAGGAACTGTCGGCTATCCTGGGGCTCTCCGCGCCCATACTCAGCAGATACGTCAGGGGGCACGTGCTCCCGAGCGCGGCGAGGTCAGAAAAGTTCGTCGCCGTCTTCCGGGAGAAGCTGCTCCGAAAGAT
This sequence comes from Candidatus Gagatemarchaeum stordalenia, assembly GCA_003164815.1. Classification (GTDB taxonomy): domain Archaea; phylum Thermoproteota; class Nitrososphaeria; order Nitrososphaerales; family Gagatemarchaeaceae; genus Gagatemarchaeum; species Gagatemarchaeum stordalenia. The sequence continues at coordinate 8,379 of PLUF01000032.1, read as the reverse complement.
CGTCGCCGACCAGATCAAGGTTACCCAGGACGGCTCCTACGACCTCTCCCGCGCCGTGATCGACGTCGGGCTCCTGAGGCAGATAGCCAAGGTCGTCTACAGCGAGTTCGGCCCGTCGCAGGTCCACCGGATCCTGACGATGGAGGTCGACGGGATCCCGCTCGCGGTCGAGGTGGCCGACGAGTTCAACGTCAACGTCGCGATCGCAAAGTCGGAGAGGGAGCAGGGCATCGAGGATTTCTACGAGCAGCGGGTCGTCTACTCCCCGGACTCGGTGAAGTACCTCTACCTCTCCAAGAGCGCCATAAAGAAGGGCGACCACGTGCTCATCGTCGACGACTTCATCCACTCCGGCATCACCATAGACGCCCTCGTCAAGCTGGCCGAGAAGGCGAAGGCGAGGATAGTGGGGATCTTCACGATAGCCTCGATGGACCAGTCGCTCCCCAAGCTTAAGGAGCGGCTGAACCTCAACTGCCCGGTGGAGTCTCTGGTGAGCCTGCCTCAGACCCAGAGGCACTACAACTTCTGAGGGGAAGGGGCCGTGGACATCCTCGAGATCGACAGGGCCTACGTGGCATCCAAGATTCCGCCTCGGAAGACGGACTCCCACAAGGGGATGAACGGGAAGGCCGCGATCGTAGGCGGGTCGAGGATCTATCATGGCGCCCCGTTCAACGCGGGGATGGCCGCCCTGCGGACCGGCCTCGACCTCGTCTACCTCGCCGTCCCGGCTGTCATCGCGGCCCCCGTTCGGGCGATGTCACCCGACCTCATCGTGATACCCCTCCCCGACAGCAAGCTCACGAGGGGTAATGCCAACAGGCTCACGAGCTGGCTGCCTGAACTAGACTGCATCGGCGTCGGACCTGGGCTCGGGCCGCAGAACCCCGAAGAGCTGGTCCATGCCCTGCTGCGGTTCTCGACCAAGTGCAAGACGCTCGTCGCCGACGCCGACGCGCTCAGGCCGCAGGTGCTCGAGGCGGCGAAGAAGTTCCCGATGGTCGCCACCCCACACTACGGCGAGTTCGAGAGGCTCTTCTCAGCAAAGGTCGAGGGAGACCTGCAGGCGAGGGTGAGCCTCGTCAGGGACAAGGCCAAGGAGTCCGGGATGACCGTACTGCTCAAGGGCCCCGTCGACATAATATCCAGCGGAGAGGCCGTCGCGCTCAACCGGACCCACACTCCGGCGATGACGACCGGTGGGACCGGGGACGTCCTGACGGGGCTGGTCACCGGCCTCTGCGCAAAGGGCATCCCCCCGTTCGAGGCCGCGTGCTGCGCGGCCTACATCAACGGTGCCGCGGGGGTAGAGGCGGCGAGGAAGGTGGGCCTCCACATGGTTGCCTCCGACCTCGTCGCGGAGATACCCTCGTTGATGCGCGAGTTCGACCGGATCGCCTAGGCCAGGATTACGGATAGACGCCGGCGGAGATGCCGCCGTCGACGGTGATGACCTGTCCCCTGACGTACTGCGACTCATCCGAGGCCAGCCAGAGCGCGGCGTAGGCCACGTCCGATGGAGCGCCGAACCTGCCGAGAGGTATCCTCCTCAGCACCGACGCCTTGACCTCCTCGGCGTTCGGGAGGCTGTTGTAGCTGTTCTCCCACATGGGCGTCAGTATCTCTCCGGGCGCCACGCCGTTGACCCTGATCTTGTTCTTGGCGTAGTCCAAAGCCATCGCCTTCGTGAGGGTGTAGGCCGCTGCCTTGGCCGCGCTGTAGCCCGCCGTCCCGGGCTGCGTGAACAACGCGTTTATGGTGATGGTGTTGATGATAGCGTCTCCTCCCCGCCCTCCTGCCTGATGTCGACGATGACCGTCCTCGCGCCCGCCTTGGCGAACAGCCTCGCGATCCCCCTCCCGATTCCAGACCCGGACCCGGTGACTACCGCCGCCTTGCCGGAGAGCCTGCCGCTGTTCATGGCCGCCATGGCCTCGTCTGGATATTCAAGGATTCTTGCGAATGAGCGCGTCAGGTCCGAGGTAGGAATATAGGGCAGTTTGGCCAGACCGGAGTCCGCATGAAGATCACTAACGTCGAGCCGATAATCCTCTACGCGCAGGACGACAGCTACGAAGGCGAGGCCAACGTGGGAGGTTACACCGGATACCAGCTGGTTGTGAGGGTCGACACGGACGAGGGCATCCATGGCTGGGGCGAGGCCTGCGTGGGGAGCGAGAACGGCGAGGCCGCATTCGCGGTGAAGGAGCTCATAGAGCGGGGTATCGCTCCGAGGGTGAAGGGCGAGAACCCCATCGAGTTCCGCAAGATATGGGAGCGGCTCTACGAGGCGACCTACTGGTACGGGTTGAGAGGGCTCTCCACCTTCGCCCTCAGCGGGATAGACACGGCCCTCGTCGACATCGCGGGGAAGGCCCTCGGCGTCCGGGCATGCCAGCTCCTTGGCGGCCAGTACAAGACCGAGATCCCGATCTACGCCAGCCTCCTCTTCGACATGGACGACCCCGAGGGGACGGCCAAGAAGGGGGCGAAGTACGCGAAGATGGGCTACGCGGGCACGAAGTTCGGGTGGGGCATGGTCCCCTCGAAGCCGTTCGGGGCGGACTTCCGGAAGGACGAGGAGATGGTCGCTCTGATTAGGGACCGGATTGGGCCCAAGACCTGGATGATGATCGACGTGGGCAGGTACGTCAACTGGAAGGTCCCGTATGCGGTGAAGATGGGCAAGATGGTCGAGAAGTACGACGCGTTCTGGTTCGAGGAGGCGTTGCCGCAGGACGACCTGGAAGGCTACGCAGAGCTCGCCAGGGCCCTCGATGTGCCCGTGGCCTTCGGGGAGGAGCTCTACACGGTCTACGACTTCAACGAGGTGATCAAGCGCAGGGCGGCAGACGTGCTCCAGCCGGACGCGAGCAAGGTCGGGGGCATCTCGGAGATGAAGAGGGTCGTCGAGCTGGCGCACATCAACAACATCATGTGGGTCCCTCACAACTGGTCTACCGCCGTGAACACCGCCGCATCCCTGCACCTGGCGGTCTCGTCCCCGGACGGCTTCCTCTGTGAGTACAAGCAGGAGCCGAACCCGCTGGTCCACGACCTGGTGAAGGAGAAGTTCGAGGTCAAGAACGGCAAGCTGCAGGTCCCGAAGGGCCCGGGGCTCGGGATTGACTTAGACGAGAAGGTAATCAAGAAGCTAAGAGTCGCCTGACTGGGTCGACTGGGCGGCCGGTCGGCCAAATCCCGTCGACCTCGTGAGCCAAGAGTGTGACCAAGATTGAGGGGATTGAAGGGCACTACAACGCCGGCTTCGTCCCTCCACTCTTCAGAATTCCTTGAACCCCTTGCATGTTTTTCGGTCTCCTGCCTTTCGTCCTGGAATGCTCCCGGTGGTTCTGCGACCGGCCTAGGCGCTCCAGCTTCTCGTGCTCGATGCCGCGGATGATTTCAGGGAGAGATGGCGAAAGTCAGAGGCTTCACTGGGTCCCCGTCCGGGATCGCATGGGCGCATAATAATCGGCCCGATGTGGTCTGTCTAGCCGGTCCTCAAGTCGCAGCCGCGTTCCTGCCCAGTGGTTGGGTAGAAACTATTGGATATGGCTGCGGCCCGGACCGGTCAAGGAACGGGGGTGAAGCTTCCGCTTCCGTCATCCTCCTGAAGGCCGATGGAGGAGAAGTTGTTTCGCATCCTTCTGGGTGGACTGATGGCAACTGTATGCCCAGAGGATGGCCGTTGGGCCCGGATACTTCCGTCCGGATGGGAAACGGTCAACCAAAGACGGCACTCATCGTCATATCGATGAATCAGATGAGGCGTCACGGGTATCCAGTTTTCTCTCTCTGCGGCTTACGAACAATGGCGTTCGATGGCACACGCTAGTGCCTAAAGTTCAGATGCCTGCCGAGATCAGAGAGAAAGATAGAATACGACGTCTGAGGCCCTGTCAGTATTTAACACGGGGCGGAAAGGTTGCCATTCTCGGGAAGGATTTTGGCAACCCTCGCGAGGTAACTTGGCAACCCCGTGATCGAGCCATAGGGTCCGTTTGTCCCCGTACGCGCAGATGATGCGGCGGGGGGGTCTTCATGGGTTCTGCTTGCGGTAACGCCTGAGGAGAGCCCAAGCGCCAAACGCGCCGACGCTAACGACGATGATTCCTTCGCCGAGGTAAAGGAGCAATTCTCCGAGACTATGGTTCGGTTGAACAATCGTCGACACATCCAGGTAGACACTGACGACCGTCACGGGAGCATCCGTCGGGTTGGAGACCGAGAAGTTCATCTCGTGGGTCCCTGTGGGCGGATAGAAGTCGCCGTCCGCGTATTCGGATTGCGTGCTGAACAGCGGTCTAGTACCGTTATAGGTTCCGGAGGCGGTGATCTGAAACTCCGCAGCCTGTTGGGGAGAGGTGACCCCGACGTATTGAATCTGCAACACACCGCTGTACCCCGCGCCACCGCCGCCTTCCGCGAAGAGAACCTTTGACTCCCCGGGCTGCAGCGTGAAGCTGACCGGAAGAGTGATGGGGCCCGCCGGGATGGTCTGCGTCTGGGTGGCGAGGAAGGAGCCCGTCGCCATCACGGCGATGGCGAGAACTATCCCCAGAGCCAGCAGGATGACAGCAACCTTCGTGTCGACCCTCGGGCCTCGCTCGCGCGGTCGTTCCTGTCGTTTTCCCAGATTGAGCCTCTCGGTGGCCTCGACGACTCTGACGGCCTCCTTGCCCTCGTCGGTCAGGCAGTACTTCCCCTCGGGGCCCGTCTTGACGAGCCGGCCCAGCTTGTTCAGATGGAACGTGAGGTTTCCGCTGCTCTCGATGCCGGTCGTCCGCTTCAGTTCGGCGAAACCCTCTGGACGGTCGGACAGGGCCTTCAGGATCAGAATCCTGCTCGGATGCGCAAGAGTGTCATACAGCTCTGCGTTCGCAGAGTTGAACTCGTCTCCCGGCTTGTCTTCGGCCATGCTCTGTCCCGATGGAGAGAACAGAGAGGCCTCGATTTAATACCTCAGTCATTGACAACCTCACAGGCACCAGGAATAGGAGGTCTCCGGCCGTTGACCAGCATCAAGGGAATTCCAAAGCACCTGAATCTCCCTTAAGAACGACCGACTACTCACCATCAGATGAACTCTGAGGAAGCCGTCTTCCTGTACCTTCCGGTTGCTTACTGGATCGCCTTCGTCTTGATTCTGTACCGGCATGACCTATCAAGGCTGCTTCATCCCCTCAGGGACGACGGCAGCCTGAGGAACTGGTGGGCTGTCCTGAGCTATCTGGGGCTCCTCGACGCAGGGACGAACAGGCCTGGCAGGAAGAAGGAAGTCCTTCCCTACGTCGTCTATCTCTCCATCTCTGCAGGGGTGAGCCTGTCTTGGACCCTCAGGATGTTCTCGCTCTTCTGGTACTCCCTGATCATCGTCCAGGGGATTTCCGGCATCGTCCTGACGGCCGCTACCATGCACTACCTCAGGCCGCCCGGAAGCCATATCGCGCTGACCCCGTTTGCGGTGCAGGCCGCTGCGGCGCATGCTGAGATTCCGTAGCCGACGACCGGAAGCGACGTCGCCCCGGCTTTGTTCGCGAGGATGTAGAGGAAGAACTGGACGATCAGCGGGACCGACAGCGCTACGAGGAGGATGATGATCCTCTCGCGGGTCTGTCCGAGGGTAGATGCGTTTCGAGAGCTCATGAGACCCTGGTCGGATTCAGCTTAAAACATGGTCAACATGCTGAGATACGAGAGCGCGGCGACGTCCGAATCACTCCGGCGGGAAGACACGCGCCCTCCCTCCCAAACCCGGCCTGATACTTTCGCATCACCGGGCTTTCACCCCTACTTCCTCCGTCCTCTCCTTGTGCATCGGATGGATTTCAGCAGATACTCTCTTGCATAGGGACTTGTAGCGGGTTGTCGCAAAAAGTCACACGGCCATGGTAGCGCAATCCTCTGCCTATGGATTGGAAGCGGTAGTGCTGTTCGTTGTACTTACTACAGTCAGGGTCACTGGGAAGGTTTTTCGAAGCTATGCTCTTCATTGACTTAGCGCTCCCGAAATTTGAAGTTCAAAGGTTAGCGTAGTCGTTGCATGGGGCAGTAAATTGGGAGGAAGAAAAGTCCCGGTCTCTGACGCTTCGTATGTGCCAGCAAGTTGTCCGGTAGATCGTCCGAACTGAGGACCTGTCCCCTTTGACACATCTATTTGAGACCAACCAGCGAGCCAGATAGATCTATCACTGGAAACGGCAATAGTGATGGTTGTGCCATTATTGAGACTCACTGCCGATCCTGTTTGCGTGCCCATTCCCACAGTTGGAATCAGACCGGTTAGGGCGAAAATCGAATTAGAAGAGTTAGCAGAGGGAATCAATGAGGAGTTGATTCCGTAATCATGATTCAGCAGAGGCGTTGTAGAGTTCACGTTGAGAAGCCCATTCACATAGACGGCTACAGTTACATTAACGCCCGCGGCATCAGGGAAAGGGAACAAGACAATTGATGCTCCAACAAAAGCGTTGGTGGTCTCGTTCAATTGGAAATTGGTCCAAATCAAGGTATTCGCCGGAATCAGGATGCCCGAAGGTGGTTCAAAGTACTGACTTCCGAAATTCTGCACCGGAGGAGCTGTATCGACCGTTTGGTTGGTCGCTGACTGCGTGAGGGTCGAGGTGCCGGTAATTGTGACGTCGCTCGTCTTGGTCGAGGCCTTTGACGCCCCGCCCACTGCTATCAACAGGCTCGCGGAGATTAGGGCGCCGGCTATGAGTATCGCCGCGACGATGGGAAGGTAGCTTCGGGAGGACTGTTCGCCCATTCAATCGCACCTCATTTGAACAGGCTCGATTCTTGATTAATAGTTTTGTCCGAACCAGCATACTGAGAGAATCGTGGCTTGAGAAGACCGCGCATCAATGGACTGCAGACTTGAGTATCCCGTGCAACCCCGAACCTATCAGAAGAAGGCCGAGAAAAGCCAGACCGTATTGGACCCATCCTCCCCCAAGCGTGTTATTGCCGAAACCAGCGTTGCTTTGCAGAATCCAGAAGTAGGCCCACAATAACATCGTCCCGCCTATTGCGAAGAAGAGGACGCCCATCTGACCTTCCGAGGTGTAGTCAGCCGCGACCGCAGCCATGGCGGGCCCTTCTGGCACCGCCGAGAGTTCTTCCTCGATCGATTCGCCCCTCTGTTCTGCGAGTACTCTTGCGTTCTCGATGTCTTTGATCCATGCATCTCGTTGGTCCTTCTCATAGATTCCAAAGCGGGCGATCTCAGAGTCGGCCGACCTCAAGACCAGTTCCTCACGAGCAGATTCGACGTTGCTTATGCTCCTCAATGCGACCACCTGCCTGGGCGGTCGCGCGAAGACGAAGACGAGGTTCTTGTTCGTAAGCACCACCTTCCCGCCTTCCTTGCGACCGGCGACTGAGAGCATGGAACCGCCGTATTGTCGTATCTCCGTCAGTCCGTCGGTTGGTCGGCTGCGTTCCGAGGACATATCATGGCGCCGTTGTGTCTGACGAGATCAATTGGTGATTAATAGTTTTGTCCGAGCGGGTTGTCCGCGATTCTGATCATTGGAATTAGGAGACATCTTGGACTTGGCTCAAACGGATCATATTACCCTGAAGGGGACGCGGGTCCCATCACGAGCCAGAGTGCGTTGAACCAGTTGCACGCCGCATTCACCTATTCGAGCGGGTTCGAGCTCATCAGAACCATCGCGTGAGGACTAACGCTTTTTTGAGGCGAGCTACTTTTCGCTGGGATTACTTTCCTTCTCGTTCTCGTACCTGAAGCTAGAGGTACTGGCTCTGTAATTGCACTTTGGGCACGTGAAATCTCCGATGCCCGGCAACGCTGGTCCTGGTCCAAACCCGACTACCTTCTCGGCGAAGGCTGGCCGTTTGAATTGAGCTCCGCACTTTGGACACTCGACTAATCTGCCGCGACCTCTTCTTCCGAGCAAAAACAAGAGTGATATAACAACTAGAACAACTAGAATAGCTCCTATAACGATGTAGATCCCAATAGCCAATTCTTTATCGCACTCTCCTTGTTTGAGGAAATTTCATTGGATTAACCTCATCTTAAGGACTTAGCATTTCCTTGACTTCGCGAATCTGGATTCCCTTCGAGACAAGTTCAGACACTATGTTTGGAACTTCGTGCGGCCCTTCTAGGTCAATCAGAAGATAGTCGCCTTCCTTCTAGGGACGGCGGTCTCCATTCCAGGGGTTGGCGCTACAATCGACAGGGGACGCAAGAGTAGCATGGCAAGAGTCAAGACCGCTCCTGCTGGAATGGCTGGAAGAAATCTCCTAATCGTAAAGGTTGAAGCAATCGCTATTGATATCGCGAACCAGATTGCGAAGTCAGCGACGAGATTCAATAGACCTTGTGCGTAATTATTATGG
>PLUF01000012.1 GCA_003164815.1 Candidatus Gagatemarchaeum stordalenia | reverse complement strand
ACGAAGCCCATGTCTAGCAGCTTCCTCAGGAGCTTCACGTAGAAGTTGTGGTAGCTGTACTTCACCCCGAGCTTCCCGGTCTCGAGGTCCTTGGCGAAGAAGCGCATCTCCCGCTTGGTCATGGAGAGGTTTACACCCGATTTCATCCTTCCGATGAGCGTTTTCGCAGCATCGATGGTCTCCTTACGCTCGCCGAAGAGGACTGTGAGCACGTCGCCGTTATTGATCATCTTCTCATTCCAGTATAGTTTGATGCTCTTGGCTGGCAATCCTAGTCATCACTCACCGAGGCGTCCCTCCTTTCCACTTAGAGAGGTCGACCACACTCACTCCCAACTTCGCGGAGTGCTCTATCATGTGCTTGTCGCTGGTGAGGATCGGCAGGTCATAGCGCTTCGCGGTCGCGATATGGAACGAATCGAAGTAGCTCAGGCTTCTCCTCCCGCCGTGGCCGAGGTAGAGCGACATCGCCTCTTCAGCCACCTCCGCGCTCATCGGATACGGAGTGTGGGGAATCGCCTTCATGTCGGCGACGAAGTCCCTCGCGATTTCGAGGGGCGCCCCGTCTGCCCGTATGGCGGATATGGCATCGTCATATATCTCGGATGAGGTCCTCAGGTCCAGCCCTCCCTCTCCGGCTTCCCGGATCACCTCAGCGGCCTGGGACTCGCACCGTCCTCCCCTCAGAAAGAAGAAGAACAGGTCCGTGTCGCCGAGCAGGACCCGGCGTTGCCCGCTACCGCGCGCCGTGCGAGACCATCTCCTCCGCTTTGTCTTCCAGGTCCTCCCACTCGGAGTGAATAAGACCGCGATACTTCCCGCGCAGCTCTTCGATGCCGACGAGCGGATGAAGTTCCAGGAAGTCTCCTTTCGCTGTGACCTTGAACCTTCTGGACTTTAGCTTCCGCCTCATCTCGATCGGGAGCAGAATCCTCCCCTTCTCGTCAGATTCGACCACAGCGCTCAAATTCCCACCGGTGTACAGGTGGGCGGTATTTAATCCCGACCGGGGAACAGACCCTGCCAAGCGACCGGCCATCCAGGCCGGGTCGAAGTTCGCCAGGAGGTATCCCTGGGGCCGCACAGAGAACGCCCTCAACATCAGAAAACAAGGCTCTGAAAGCTTATCAAGGGGAAACGATTACGTATGTCGCTTAATGTGGACAGAAAGTCTCTCACTCTAACCGCGGTCATGCTCGCCCTGGTCTCGTGCGGCCTCGCGCTTATTCCCCTCCTGCCCGCCGTCAGCGCCGAAGCTCCGGGCTCCTGGACCGCGACCACGAGTTACCCTGTGAGCGTCCTTGGGTCGTCATGCGCCACGGACGGTAGCTACATCTACTGCGTGGGAGGCGACGCGGGAGGTCTCGTCAGCTCGGTCTATTCCGCCCCCATCTCCTCATCCGGGATAGGCACTTGGACCCTCCAAACCAACAGCTACCCGACGAACGTCTACCTGCCATCGTGCGCCATAGCAGCCGGTTACATCTACTGCGTCGGCGGCCTCGTTGCCGCGGACGAGAACACCAATGCGGTGTATTATGCTCAGCTCACCTCCGGCTCCGTCGGCGTGTGGGGCAGCGGGACGAACTATCCGACCAACATAGAGGCAGAATCTTGTGTTATCTCGGGCGGCTACATCACATGCGTAGCCGGTCTGACCTTCCCAGCCTACATAAGCACGATCACCAACGCGGTCTACTACGCGCAAGTCTCCTCATCCGGCGTGGGCGCGTGGTCTTCCACCACGGTCTACCCGATTACCGATAACCTGAACACATGCTCCGTCTCGGGAGGGTACATCTTCTGCTTGGGAGGAGAGTATGACATGCAGCACGGCTTCGTGACGGGCGACGTCTACTCCGACACGCTCTCATCGGGGGCCGTTGGCGCTACGTGGTCCTCCACCACGACATACCCCTTCAATGCAGATTCAGGGGCCGGGTCGTGCGCCATCTCCTCCGGTTACATGTACTGCGTCGTCGGCTTCGGTGAAACTGGGGAGGCGGTCGAGTATGCTGCCGTCTCATCAGGCACGCTGGGAACTTGGACGGCAGGATTGGACTATCCCTCCTACGTTGTCACCGCACAGATCGTAATCTCCGGAGGTTACATCTACGGCGTCGGAGGCCAGACAAGCAATGCCTACTACTCTTTGATCGGTGGGACATCAACGACTTCGAGTTCCACATCTACCTCGACCAGCACGACCAGCACGTCGTCTTCCTCCACCACGTCCTCCCCGCACCTCGTCTGTCCCGGCACTGTGGGAGGCACGCTCATGCCTCCGGGAGCCACATTCACGGACACGTTCGGCAACACCTGGGTGGCCCCGAGCGGGAGTCTGGGAGTGGGAGTGTGGAGCAGCTACTTCTTCCCGGGACCAATGAGCACCATTCCGGCGCCCATGCTCTCCGGCTGGGGCGGGGTCTACGGCACTTACGGCGGTCAGAGTGGCTGGGTCATCACCTTCTTCTGCTAGTCGCGCGCATTAGCCCGGACAGGACCCGCTGAACCACAATCAAGCTTGATATCGAGCTTGATGACCATAAACTCCCCTTCGAGCTATATATACGGCTGAATCCAACGGTGCCCTCATGACGAAGGTCCAGAGCGTCGTCGAGATCGAGGCGCCCATAGACACCGTCTGGGACGTCCTCACGGACACTTCATACATAGTGAAGCTCTTCCGCGACGCCGTAGCGGTAAAGGTCGACCCGCCCGGACGTTCGTCCGTGGGTCAGAAGTACCACCTCATCGGGAAGGTCGGAAGGAGGAGGATCGAGATCTACCTGCAGGTGGCCGAGCTGGTCCCAAAGCCGAAGGTGGTCACCGTCCATACCCCCGGAGGGCTCTTCAAGTCGTTCCAGCAGGAGACGCTCCTTCACCCCGGAGCGGGCGCGACGGTCGCGAAGACGACCTTCGAGTACGAGCTCTCGCTCGGCTACCTCGGCAAGGTCCTGAACCAGATACTGGTGGAGAGGCTCGTGAGGGACAACCTGAGGTCATACTCGAACACGCTGAAGGAGCTCTCCGAACTCCTTCCTCTTCCGGTCGAGGAAGAGGACAAGGCATAGTGTCCGGCCGGTCGCCCGGCGCAAATGCTGCCGTGTGGCAGGGCAAGGAACTAGCGTCTTCACAGGATATTCAATGAACGCCCTAGGAAACGGCCCAAGCGCCGTGAACACAACCTCGATGGACCACCTGGGCACGTGTCTTCAACATGCTTCTGCTCGAGCGCCTCGTGAAGGATGACCTGAAATCGTATACCCACAACCTCAAGGCCATCTGCGAGCTGGTTCCGGTGGAGACGCGGACGTGATCAGGGTTGGGCCGGACGAGCGCGGGCTGCTCGGTGTCAGCGGGAAGGGTTTGTTCCTTGTTATATAGGAGACGAAAGTGATTTCACCATGGTAAGAGTCCAATCGACGTTCCTCGTGGAGGCCAGGCCCGAGGCCGTCTGGGACGTCCTTACCGACGCGAACTACATCCCGAAGCTCTACCCGGACCTGCTAAACATCAAGGTCGACCCTCCCGGGCGCGCTGTGGTCGGCCAGTCGCGCTCGCTCAACGGAAGGGTAGGGAAGCGACTTATCGAGTTCAGGACCAAGGTGGCCGAACTTGTGCCCATGAAGAGATTCGTCGTAACAGGGCGGAGGGGAGGCGCTTTCGAGTCGTTCACCGAGACCATCGACATCGAGGGACTGAAGGAGGGCACGATGGTGAGGGCGCTCTTCGAGTTCAAGGTCTCGCCGGCATACTTCGGGCCCGGGTTCGACATCCTCATGCTGAACCAGGCTGCAGCCCTCAATGAGGAGGTCTACATGAAGAACCTGAAGGAGCTCGCAGAGCTCCATCCGGTTACCGCCAAGTCCTGACAAACCCCGAATCCAGGCTGGAGGGGACACGGCGTCCGGGTTATATAGTCGGATGCCGGCTTCAGAGGTGGTTTGAAAGTCGAGGACACCTTCGAGATAGATGCCCCGAGGTGGACCGTCTGGAAGGTCCTCGTCGACCCTTCCTACATACCGAAGCTCTTCCCTGAGATTATCACGGCCGAGATGGAGCCTCCGGGCGAGATAACGGTCGGTTCGAGGACCAAGGTCTACGGCAAGATCGGCAAGATCAGGTTCGAGATCTATCTCGAGTTCCCGAGGGTGGAGAATGAGGTCTGTCTCATGAGTCGGCAGCTCCCGGGCGGCCTGTTCCAGCTGTTCAGCCAGGCGGTCTTCCTCGAGGCGGTGGGCATGCAGACCCGGGTGAAGACGAGCTTCGAGTTCGCGCTGGTGCCCGAGTACGCCGCGAAGGTTACCGACGTCGCGCTCTTCGAGAAGACGGTCACCAACAACCTCCACGCGTACGCCCGAAACCTGAAGGAGATCTGTGAGCTCCTCCCGCTCCCCAGCTAGAGCGCTCGAGACGGAGGATTTCTCGCCCGAATGGGCATGGTATCTACGCGCTCAATCGAGGGGCTTGGCCGGTCCGCCCGCGGTCAGAGGCGAGTCACTTCTCAGGCACAGTAGAACGTTATGATCCATCCCTGCTGCCCGTTGTAGGTCCCATAGTCCCCGCCCCAGCCTGACTGCATCGGGGGCGGAACGTTGGTCGCTGGACCGGGGAAGAAGTAGCTGCTGAGCACACCGCCGTTGGCGCTCCCGCCCGGAGCCGTCCAGGTGTTCCCGTACAGGTCCGTGAAGGTCGCGCCGTCGGGCATGTACGTCCCTCCGGTGGTGCTGGGACAGACCTGGAGCCCGACCACGATCCCCGTCACGGAGCTGGAGGTCGAGGTGGTGGACGAGCTCGAGGTCGTGGAGGACGAGCTTGTCGTCGATGAAGACGAGGTGGTGGTGGACGACGTGGTGGTG
>PLUF01000024.1 GCA_003164815.1 Candidatus Gagatemarchaeum stordalenia | reverse complement strand
GCAATGTATCATAACGGGCCGGCCCTGGCAGATGAAGCACCGGGTTCGAGGGCCGCAGAGGAATGGCGGGAAGCCTTTGACCGTGCGGGAAAAGAGCACGCCGACATGAAGGCCAACGTGATGTACTACTTCATCAAGAACGTCATCGCTATCAGTGAGTTCAACCTCGCAGCCTGCAAGACCCCGAAGGACAAGGCCGTTGCCTTTGTCGTTGCTGGNNGCAGCAGCATGCATAATCCAATCCACGGCGCTGTAGGTTAGTTAGTATGGAGGTGCGTTAAATGGCAAAGGCACTTTCTGAAGGTGTGACTGAAACAGCAGGGCCGACCTTCGCGCTGCACCCGAAGGTCAAGGAAGCGGAAGAGACGCTGTTCGGCATCTGGGTCGCCGCCGACGAGGCGATAAGGGAGATCGTGTCCATCCTGCCGCTCGCAAGGGACACAAAAGCCCTCCTGTCCGGTCCTCCGGGAGCTGGAAAGTCGGTACTGATCGAAGGGATAGGCAAGACCTACTTCGGGGGAGAGGTCATCGGCAAGGTCCAAGCCGACCCGAGCCTCACCCCCGACGACTGCCTGTACAAGCTCGACCTGGCAAAGCTGATCAGGGGGGAAGATGAGAAAGTGGTCCCTCGCCGGGTGGTGACCAGCAGGCTCAAGTGGCTCAACGAGTTCGCCCGTGCAAATAACGTCCTCCAGGACGCCTTTCTCGGGCTGCTGTCCGAAAGGGAGGTCGAGTACAGGGACCAGAAATTCACGAGCCCCAACTTCCTCTGCCTTGCCGACTACAATCCCGCAGAGCTGGGCGGCGAACAGGACCTTTCGTGGCCGATCGCGGACCGCTTCGACGCGCTCGTGGAGATACCCACGCTCTCGCTCCTCAAGCGGGTTTCGCTGACGCTGTCGAAGTACCAGGGGAAGCACCTGAAAGACCTGCGCGGCTCCTATTCGAACGTGCTGACGTCCGAGGAGATGCAGTCGGTCTGGGACGACGTGGAGAAGGTGACCGTCCCCCAGCCGGTCTCGGTCTTGACGGAGATGCTGATGGAGGCGATCACCGGGTGCGTCTACGACAGGTCCAGGGTATCGACGCTCTACAAGGAGAAATGTAGCGTTGGGCGCTGCTCTTTCTGGAACGAGGTCTGCTCGAAGATAGAGCGCCCGGCCAGCTTCAGGGCGACGGACGCCCTCGTCTCGCTCGGCAAGGCAAGGGCGTGGCGAGAGAAACGCACCGAGATCAGCGTCGACGACATCCTGTTCCTCTTCCCGTACGTCCTCGCGCACAGAGCGAAGGTCAAGGCCCAGTTCCTCCTGCCGTACGGCGGAGATACCCTGGCCTTCTACAAGAAGGAAGTGAACGACACCTACGAAGCGAAGGCCGAGGTCTGGAAGCGGGCCATGGGGTACTTCTACGAGGCCTTCAGAGGCAACAAAGACGCGATCAGCAAGATAAGGGACATGGCCGACAGGGACCTCGCCGTGAAGGGCCTCTTCGCCAACTTCGAAGAGCACATCGTGGAGATCCTGAACGAGCTTGCGTCGTCGAAAGGGGCGTTCACGGGCAAGGAGCTCGCTGAGGCCGAGGAGTACCTGAAGCTGCTGAGCGCGGAGAAGCAGGGAGTCTACTCTCCCAAGCTCGGGGAACTGCGCGAGAAGCTGACGCTCACCGTCGACAGGGACAGCTACCTGAGACTCGTCCTCCCGAAGCTCGCCGAGATGGAACCGAATGCCGCGTCCGTGGTCTCCGGGGAGTACCATGGGAAGAAGTTCGATGCGGACATCAGCACCGACGACGTCAGGCTTTCGTTCACTGATTCGGAGACGGCAGAAAGGGTCAGGAGGATAGCAAACAACAAGAAAGAGGTGAAGCCAGAGAGTTGAGCACCACCACTACCACCAGCAGGCTCGAGACGGTCCTCCCGTTCGACGCGGGCCTCCTAAAGAAGGGTTTCTTCGTCTCGATATCGTTCCTCTCGCTCAGGAAGGGGATGCGAAGGAGGGCCCCCGACGAGGAGGGAGAGGCGGAATTCAGGGAATTCGAGGACTATGCCCTCCCGAAGGAGATACGGAACGAGCTGAACAACCTGATCTCGCGGAGGCAGTACATCTACGAGAGGTACTCCATCCCGGTTGAGTCGATGAAGGGGCACTTCATCCCCAATTCTAACCTTCCAGAGGTCCTGGACAGGGCCGCCGAGCTGGAGAAGAGCCTCGGTGCGCTCGTGGAGAAGATCATCGCAAGGAAGGGGGATATCAACGACGGGCTCGCAGAGTTCCACGCGAAGTACGTCAGGCAGGGCGAACCCCGCGTCCTCCCCGACGACCCTGGCTACATCCGCAGGGAGTACGGGAAGTTCCTGATCAGGGTGAACTCCGTGAACATCGCCACGGCCGAGCTCCTGAACGAGATCCCCGAGCTGAAGAACTCCATCAGGTCGGAGATGATGGAAGAGGTCAACAAGAACGCCAGGGAGCTCGAGGCGAGGATCAAGAAGGAGATGACGACGGACCTCAAGAAGAAGGTATCGTCGTTCGTGACGCGCCTGGCCGTCCTCAAGAAGAGTGCCGCGGA
>PLUF01000088.1 GCA_003164815.1 Candidatus Gagatemarchaeum stordalenia | reverse complement strand
CCGTCCTCAAGAAGAGTGCCGCGGAGGGCAAGAAGCCCCACAAGAACGCGGTGAAGGCGATAGAGGAAGACATCAAGCGGTTGTCTGCCCTCACCTCAGTGGACGAGGACCTCTCCTCGCTCATGAAGGCCGTCGAAGGCTTCGCCAACGCCGTGACCGAGCCCGAAGAGCAAGAAGCCCGTGAGGGAAGGGGAAGAGAACCGGAATACGTCGAAGCCTTCGCCGAGTTCGCAGGCAAGCTCAAGACGGCTTCGCCCGGCGGGCACAGCGGTCCGGGTGCCAGGTTCGACGTGGACGCGGGGCTGATGGCCGCGCTGAAGGAAGCCGCGAAATGACCTGACTTGAAAGCACGAGAAGGGGGTGGGTGAAGCAGCATGACGCCCTCCGAAAAGGAGGAGGTGATGGCCTTCCAGCGAAAGGTCGAACGCTACTGGGGCATCCACCTCGAGACCAAGTTTTCCAGCGCGGGAGCAGCGCCTTTCTCGATGCGGTGGGGCGAGGTCTACCTTGACGAAGAAGAGCTTGGAAGGCTCGACTGGGACGGAAGGGTGAGGGAGATCGGCCACGAGCTGGGTCATCGCGCCCAAGAACCAGGGACGGCCGGCGGGGAGGTGCTCTGGGAAGCGATAGCCACACAGGAGGGAGTCGAGCAACCCGCCGACTTCTGCAACGTCATGTCGGACATGGTAATCGAGCACGGGAATACGGTGGGGCACTCGCTGGGCGTCTGCCCGTGGGCGAAGCCCTACTCGAGGGGCCTCAGGAAGACGCTGGCCGAGCACTCGGAAGGTCGCCCCCCGAGCGTCGAGCTCCTGGGCGAGGTAGACCGGATGACCCTTGCGGAGTTCAGGGGCAAGAAGGTGGAGGCCGCCCCCCCAGCCCTGGCCGAGAGGTGCTATCGGCTGCTCTTCAAGGCCAAGCTGAGCAAACCGGAGATGATCAGGAGGCTCGCCAGGGAAGCCGGCCACCTCTTCAAGGATCCGATGGACTACGGGGAATCGTGGAACACCGGCGATGGCTCAGAAGAACGAGAAGCCGGCGAAGCCGAGCCTGACAGGGGCAAGCCTGGCGAGGGCAAACCGGGGAGAACCCTGATCAAGCCGCTCAGCGTGACAGGCGACGCGTCGCCGTCAGAGGAAGGAGAGATTGCGTCCGCGCTGGTCCAGCTCTACGGGGTCGAAGGGATAACGAAAGAGACGAAGGAACTCCTCAGGGAGAGGGCCAAGCGCGCGCTCCGCACCCTGACGGCGTGGCAGGCGTACACGAACGTCGTCCCCATCATGAAGGCCTTCGCGGGGAAGCACGAAAAGCCGCTGGAGGTGGCGACGAGCAAGTGGAACGTCGGGATGCCCATAAGGAAGCTCGACCTCAAGGGGACCGTCTCAAAGTACGGGATGATCCTGCCGGGGATCACCACCCTCTCGAGGACCGAGATCAGGAGGACGACTACATCGTCGGGCCTCGCGAACCTGTGCCTGGTCTTCGACGGAAGCGGGTGCAACCATCCGGACAACCTAGTTGTCATGCAAGACGGAACCATTGTACGTTGTGCAGATATTGTCAAGCCTTTCCTCGAAAGCAACCCGCGATGGGGAAAGAAACGTCCCCGAATCTCCTCAGTAGCCTTCAAGCATCCCTGGACCAAGAAGAAGCCGACTGTCACCACCAGGCCTGTCTCCAAGCTCTTCGCTCCTATGTCCCCTGAAACCCTTTACCGTGTAACAACCACGTTTGGGGATGCGCTATGGACCGGTGAGCACCGCGTCTTTGTAAGAGGATTCAGGAGAAAGCTCGTCGAGAAGGAAGTCAAGTACCTAATGGTCGGTGACAAACTGGTTGTTGCCGCCTACACTGTGAACGGCTCACCGCAGAAGCTTCCCCAACTATACCGCGGAATCAATATGCGCGACCAAACAGGAAAATACACTCATGGAAGCGACCGTGCACCGATTGAAGCGTATGATGGATGGCATACCAGTCCCGGCCTCTGTCAGCTTTTGGGTTACATCATCGGCGACGGGCACACCGCCGTCGACAGCAAACGTAGTAGCGGATATGTCGCTATCACAGATGAGAGCAAAGAGTGTTTGGAGCAGTACGCCAAGATTGTGGAACGGACACTCTTCCACGGGGCGTTGGTTCGAAGGCGAGGCAACAGACAACGCCTCTGGATCAATTTCAGACCTTTCGCTCACTGGCTCAGAATAAACTTCCCAGAAGCTGTATGTAGAAGTCCTAACAGAACAATACCCGCACTCTTTCATCGAACCACGGATTCCGAGGTAGGTGCGTTGCTTAGAGGGTTGTTCGACGCCGAGGGGACTGTCGGTCATCATCAAATCGAATTCGCGAATTCGTCCAAGGTCCTTGCAACACAGGTTAGACTGCTGCTCCTAAGACTTGGGGTCTTTACGACCTGGGGTGAAAGGGTCATACCCCAAAGAACCATCAACGGCAAAACGTTGAAGACAACAAAATTCTACAGAATTATGGTCTCAAGTTCCGACGACCTAGCAACATTCCAATCGAAAGTGGGTTTCAGTCACCCCGCAAAACAACACAAGCTTCACAATCTGGTATCGCGGCCAAAGTCTCCTCAATCAAAGTCCAGGAGGGAACGCAAAGGCGCACTTGCCTTCTATCCAGTTACTGCTGTTGACGCGGTCAAGTCGGAGGTTGACAGAGTATACGACTTCGAAGTCTACCGCACGCACAACTATCTGGTTAACGGCTTCCTCAGCCATAATTCCATGTCGGGGGAAAAGGTCGAGAGGGCGATCGAGGCGACCCTGGGGCTCATCGAGACGGCCAGGCACTTCAAGGACATGTTCTCCCTCATATCGATTGGCGGCGACTTCAGAAAGCAATCCATCAGCGACAGGCTCGTCTTCGAGCCCTCATACGACTACGCGAC